>VGYW01000049.1 GCA_016872875.1 Planctomycetota bacterium
GGGTCCGCAGCGCCGGCCCGTGCCTCCTCCGCGACCTCGCGGTGGAAACCATCGAGCTCAATGACCACGCGGCGCGCCTCCGTGTGAGCGCTGAGGCCGTGAACCTGGTGAGTGAGAAGCTGGAGGTGACGCTGGCGGGGGGGATTGGAGAAGACCGCCTGAAGGCGGAACTACAAACGTTTGGGCGGAAGGTGGCGGTGGAGGGGGGGAAGACGGGCCGCGTGGAGGCCGAGGTGCTCCTGCCGCGCCCGAGGCTCTGGTGGCCGCGCGGCATGGGCGAGCAAGCGCTCTACCGCCTCTCCGCGAAGGTGAAGCTCGATGGCGGCGCGGTCTCCGACGAGGCGGAGCTGGCCTTCGGCATCCGCACCATCGAGCTGGCCCCCTACGAAGCGGAAGGGGGCGAATCGCGGGACAGGGACGTCCCGCCCACAATTGCCCGCCTGCGGGTGAACGGCCAGGGCCTTGATGTTCGCGGCGTGGTGTGGCTGCCCGCCGACGCCGCGCTCCGCCTCGACGCATCCCGCTACGAGCGGCTCCTCGCCCGCGCCCGCGAGTGCGGCTTCAACACCCTCCGCGTCGCCGGCGGCGGCCTCGCCGAGACTGAGACCTTCTACAACCTCTGCGACCGCGAGGGGTTCCTCGTCCTCCAGGAGCTGCCGCTGACCGCCGACGGCGCGGGCATGAACGCCGAGGAATATCTCCTGGGCGCCTCGGCTGCCATTCGCCGCATCCGCTCACACCCCTGCCTCGTCGCCTGGTGCATCGGCGGAGCCGCGGCCGGCGGCGCGCCCGACCCTCGCCTCACCGCCGAATCGGCCGCGCTCTGCCAGCGGCTCGACCCGCAGCGCCGCATGCTCGGCGACAGCCCGAGGGCCGGCCCAGCCCAGCTCTGGCTCACCCAAAGAGACCCCTCAACCGGCCGCGTGGACTGGTCTGGGGCCGCCCTTAACCACGTGCCTGGCCTGCCCTCGCCCTCCGGTTACGCCGCGCTCTTCAGCGCGCGGGACGCCGAGCCCGAGTGGCCGGCCTGCGACGACTGGGCGCTCGGCTCGGCCCGCGCCGCGGCGCCCTACGGCCCGTCGAGCTCGGCCCGCCAACACGCCCTCAAGGCCCAGGCGGCCCAGGCCGCCGCCGCGCGCCACGCCGCCGAGCGGCACCGCCTCGCCCCGGCCGCCGAGGTCTTCTGGCAGCTCAACGAGCCGACGCCCTCGGCCTCGCCCGCGCTGGTGGACGCCTCGGGCGCGCCGAAGGCCGCTTATCACTTCCTGCGGCGCGCGCTTGCCGACACCGCCATCTTTGCTGACTTCGGTGGCACAGGCGTCCCGCCTGTGGCCCACAGGCCGGAGGCCTGTGCCACCAACTCCCTGGCCATGACCGGTGGCACAGGCGTCCCGCCTGTGACTCACAGGCCGGAGGCCTGCGCCACCATCTCCGTCGGCGAGAGCCTGCATGTGGGTGTTTGTGTGGAGAGCGGCAACGGCCCGCTCCGGAACGCCCAGGCCACGGCCACAGTGCTCGACCGCGCGATGACGCCGCTCTTCGTGCGGGAGAGCCGCTTCGATGCCGAGGCGGGCGTGGTGGAGCGACCGCTGGCCTTCGACTGGTGTGCGGAGGCGGCGCTCGCGGGCGACGTTGCCTTCCTCCACCTGCGGCTCGACGACGCGGCGGGCAAGCCCCTCGCCTCCAACCTCTACTGGTTCGGCGTGGCCGCCCCGCGGCGAACCACTCGTCGCCCCCTCCGCGTGGCCTGGCTCACCGCGCAGCCGCGAGGCCCTCTGGCCGACGACGCCTTCCTCGCCGCCTCAGGCATCCAGGTGACGCGTCGCGGGGAGGGCGAGGCTCCTGCCCGGGAGGGCGAGGCTCCTGCCGAGCCGAGGGCCGCCGGCGGCGCGGCTCCGCAGGAGCGTCGCCCTCCCGCCCTCGACGGCTTCGACGCCATCGTGGTTGACGCCGCAGCCGCCTCCGCGGATGACGCGCTGAAGGCCGTGGCCGCGGCGGTGGACAAGGGCTGCGGCCTGCTCGTCGTGGGCACGGACAAGGCGGTCTTCGACTCCCCCCTCGGCCCACTCTTGCCCGCCACCCAACCTCCCGCAGGTTCCAAACCTGCGGGAGGTTTCCACGCACGGCCCACCGCCGCCGTGCCCGACCATCCCATTGTTGCCCGCGTGGCCTTCGACCTCTGCCCACGGCTCACTGGTGGCACAGGCCTCCGGCCTGTGGGTGATGGGGAAGCCGGTGCCACCGTCATCGTGGCCCTCGGCCCCCAGCACCCGCTCCTCGTCGAGGGGCGCCACGGCCAGGGCCGCGTCCTCCTCCTCGCCGACGCCCCCGGGCTCGCCGCCTGGCCCGACCTCTCTCGCTTCTACGCCGGCATGCTCGGCTACCTCGCGCGGCTCCCCCACGGCGAGCTCGTCTCACTCATCGAGTCCTCGCAACCCAGCCCGCTCCAGGCCCTCGACCGCCTTGAGCCGGCCACGGTGGAGGCCACCCTCCGCCAGGAGGGCGCGGCCACCGTCGTGGACATCGCGAACCCCGGCACCACCCTGGCGTTCATGGTCTACCTTGAGGCCGATGCCCCCCTGAGCTTCTCAGATAACTACTTCTGTCTCCTTCCCGGCGAGAGCCGGGCCGTGCGCGTGGAAGCCCCAAGCGGCGCACCGTTCGCCCTCACGCTCAGGGGCTGGAACGTCGCGCCGCGGAGGCTGCGCGTCGCAACGCGATAGCCTGCCCTCTCGTTCCCATGCGGAGAGGCTGTGAAGAAATGACACGGACCCACACGGACGGACACGGACACACGCCCGTCGCCGAGGAATCTGCCTGTCCGTGCTTGTCCGTGGGCGTCCGTGTGATCTCTCACTCGTTCCCACGCTCCGCGTGGGAACGAGTGAGACGATGGATGATTGGATGACTGGATGGGTGGATGGGTGTCAGACAATCATCCATTCATCCACCCATCCAATCATCCCCTCCGGTTCTGTCCCCAGGCCGCACTAGAATGGAGGTCCCCTGATGGCTCAGAGCAGGCCCACGGTTCGCAGGATCGGCATACTGACGGGGGGCGGCGACTGCCCCGGCCTCAACGCCGTCATCCGCGCCGTCGCAAAGTCCGCCATGAACGTCCACGGCATCGAGGTCTTCGGCATCCGCGACGCCTTCCGCGGCTTCGTGGAGGGCGACGGCAGGCTCCTCGGCTACGGCGACGTGTCCGGCATCCTCACCCAGGGCGGAACCATCCTCGGAACCTCCAACAAGCACAACCCCTTCCACTTCCCGGTGGTCCGCAACGGCAAACAGGGCTTCCGGGACATGACGCGCTCTCTCATGGCCAACGCCCGCCGCTGGAAGCTCGACGCCTGCGTGCTGCTCGGCGGCGACGGCACGATGAACATCGGCACCAAGCTCTGCCAGCTCGGCCTCCCCGCCGTGGGCGTGCCGAAGACCATTGACAACGACCTCGCGGGCACCGACGTGACCTTCGGCTACGACACCGCGGTCGCCTGCGTGACCGACGCCATAGACCGCATCCACGCCACCGCCATGTCGCACCACCGCGTGATGGTGATCGAGACGATGGGCCGCTACGCCGGCTGGATCGCACTCAAGGCGGGCGTGGCGGGCGGCGGCGACATCATCCTCATTCCCGAGCTCCCCTACGACCTCGGCAAGGTCGTCGAGCGGGTGCGGGAGCGCAGCCGCACGGGACGGCGCTTCAGCATCGTCGTCGTCGCCGAGGGCGCCAGGCCCAAGAAGGGCTCCCTCACCATCGAGCGCACCGTGACCGACAGCCACGACCCCATCCGCCTCGGGGGCGTCGGCGCCAAGCTCGCGCGCGACATCGAGGAGGCCTCCTGCCTCGAAACCCGCTACACCATCCTCGGACACCTTCAGAGGGGCGGGTGTCCCACCGCCTACGACCGCGCGCTCGCCACCCGCTTCGGCCATCACGCGATGGAGCTCGTGGCCGCGGGGCGTTTCGGCCGCATGGTCTGCCTCAAGGGCGACGCCATCACATCCATCCCCATGGCCAAGGCCGTCGCCAAGCTCAAGCTCGTCCCCCGCTCCCACCCCCTCATCAAGGCCGCCCTCGCCCTCGGCACCTGCTTCGGAGTCTGAAGGGAAGTGAGTTGGGTTTGCGGGCCGCGGGGGAAGATGATATGCTTTTCATAACACACGTTATGTAAGGCATATCATGTCTGCCCACTTCCGGCATCAGGGCACAGGGGCGACGCCTGTGAGGCGACAGTTGCTCGAACGACTGCTCGGCTCCAGGGTCCGCGCCAGGGCTCTTAGCTGGCTCCTCACCCACCACCATGAGCGCTTCTATGTCCGCCAACTCGAGTCG
This sequence comes from Planctomycetota bacterium, assembly GCA_016872875.1. The sequence continues at coordinate 4,343 of VGYW01000049.1, forward strand.
CTCCTCGGCGAGAAGGTAGCCAATCTCAGCATAGAACTGTCACGCTTGGCTGACATGGGTATCCTCACCTGTCGCACGGAGGGCAGGCAGAAATACTACCAGGCGGACACGACCTGCCCGATCTTCCCGGACCTACAGAGGGTTGCCATCAAGACGATGGGGCTTGCAGATGTCCTCCAATCGGCCCTTGGGCCGCTCCGCGACCGCATCGCTGCCGCGTTCATCTACGGCTCCTTTGCCAAGGCCGACACCCGCCCGGGAAGCGACGTGGATGTGATGATCATCGGACACGTGACCTTTGGCGAAGTGGTTTCCGCGCTCCGCAAAGCGCAGGACACACTCGCGCGAGAGGTCAACCCCACTGTCTATCCGCCGGAGGAGTTCAGGCAGAAGAGCGTCCACCAGCACTTCGTCCGAAGCGTCCTCCGCGAGCCGAAGATCTTCCTGATCGGAGACGAGCGTGAGCTTGCAGGACTGGGCTAACTTCGGCTGGCTGAAGGCGCACCAGACAAGCCCTCAGGAGATCACCGACATGCTCGCGGGCGCGGACAGTGACCTGCGGGATTGCCAAACCGTAGGCCTCAGCCCGGGTTGGCGGCTGAACATCGCCTACAACGCTGCTCTTCGCGCGGCTGCTGCCGCACTCGCTGCTGCCGGCTTTCGGCCCGCACGCGGCGAGTCCCACCACGCCAGAGTCATCCAGTCCCTTGAACACACCATCCAGTCGCCCCGCGAGATCATAGATCGATTCGACGCTTTCCGGCGGAAGCGCAACATCACCGATTACGAGCGAATCGGGACCGTCTCCCAGCAGGAAGCCGCCGAGATGCTCGAACTCGCCAGGAAGCTTCGCCTCGAAGTGGAGGCATGGCTGCGCGCCTTCTACCCCCATCTGCTCCCGCGGTGATCGCGCGGGACGCTTCGTCGGCTTGATGGCTATGGCTCGACCTGCATGAGGTCAACGTGGTAGGTGGCGGGGCGGGCGCCGTCGGGGGCCGAGAGGCCGATGCCGGCCGTGTGCCAACGCAGGAAGAAGGTGCCCTTGGGCAGGAGCTTCTCGATGGGCACCCGCACCTTCTGATATGTGGACGTGATGGCCTTGAGGTAGCCGCCGGCGATGAGGGGCACGCCGCGGCTGTAGTGCGGCTCGTCGTAGAGCAGATCGTCGCCGACGCGGTGGTGGTCCATGAGGTGGACGAGGACGTCCTGGTTTGAGTCGCCCTTGATGTGGAAGGTGAACCACTTGAGGCCGGCGCCGTTGGAGCCGTCGCCGGCGACGACCCAGTGGCCCTTCCAGGGGCCTGGGCCTGTGGCTGCGAAGCGGAGCGCCGCGCTCCGCGGCTCGACGCCCTGCTGGTGAGCCCAGTCCACGGAGACGGGGCCGACGGCCCCCGAGCCGTGGTAGCCGCCCTGTTGGAAGCGGAAGGCGGCCGGGCCGCGGGCGAGGTGGACGACGGCGGGCCAGGCGTCGGAGGCCCCGGCGTCGTCGGTGGCCTTGACGGTGAGGAAGCAGGTGTCGCGGAACCGCTTCTGGTCGAAGACCGCGGGCGAGACGCGGATGGTGGCGGAGAAAAGCCCCTCGCTCTGGCTGTCGGGCAGGAGGGGTGCGTCGCTGCCGCCGCCGAGCTTCGTGGCGTCGGCGGTCACGCTCTTGACGGCGCGGACGCCGCGGGGGTGCAGGATGCGCGCCTGGAGCGCGAACTGCATGGCTGCCTGCGTGGATTCGATGGCGCGAGCGGCGGCGACGATTGGGCGGAAGTGCGGCTCGGGGGGCTCGTCGGCCGCGATGGCCGCGATGCGGTCGTGGAGCTCCCCGCGGGCGCGCGCCGCCTCCACGCTGCCTAACTGGACGCAGCCCGGCACCGCGCGTGCCTGAGCTACGGCTGGCCCCTTTGTGGGGAGCGCCCAACGCCCGACATACAAGGCGTTGTTCATCACGGCGTAGTAGACCGAGCCGTTGGCGTTTGCCACGCAGTTCGCGCCGCTCTTGACGAATGGCCCCACATAGAGGCCCTGATTGTGCCGCTCGCCCAGGCCGTTGGAGAAGCGGTGGCGCGAGAGGCAGAGGCCCTGGCGGTGCGGGTCGTAGGCGGCGAGGGTCTCGATGCGGTCGGTCGGGCCGGCGGTGAAGAACAGGCTGGCCCAGGCCGCCCCCTCGGCACGCGCGGCCTCGCGCCAACTCCGCCCGTCGTCGTCCGATTGGAGGATTGCGCCCGTGAGCGTGGCGGCGAAGAAGCGCCAGGGCGCCTGCGGCGCGGCCACGGCGGCGGGGCGGACGGCCCGAAGCGTCTCCTCCCAATGGAAGCCGTCGGTGCCCGAACGGTGGAGGCCCCAAACCTTGCCCTCGGTGGCGATCATCGAGCCGATGGCGACGATGGTCTCGGCCTGCTTCACGAAGCGGCCCAGGTAGCGGTCCTTGGCAAAGACCTCCCAGGTGGCGCCGAGGTCGCGGGAGAGCGAGAGGCCGGGCGCCGCCACCCCGTGCGTGGCCATGAGCGTTGACCAGGTGGGGTCGGAGGGGCAGAAGTCCACCCATTCAATGTGGGTGGAGGCTGGAATCTCGGCCGGCCCCGGACGCGTGACGCGTGACGCGTGAGAAGCGTCGGGAGGCTGATCGGCGGTGCCGAGCGGCTTCCAGCTCTTGCCGCCGTCGGAGCTGAGGAACAACCCCTTGGAGTCGGTGCCGAGGCAGAGGACGTCGGGGGTTCCGAGCGCGACGGCGAGGGACGTGACCTCGGCATCCCACTGTGGGCGGGGCGTCTCTGCCCCGCGTAGGGCTTCATCCACGCGGCGGACAGAGCCGCCGCCCACAACGGGTTCCCAGGTGTGCCCCTCGTCGCGTGTGACGAGGAGCCCTTTGTCCGTGGCGCACCAGGACAGGAGCGGGTCGAGGGGGTGCGGGAAGCAGCGGCGCGCCCCGCGGACCTCCTGGTGGCGGCTCCATTCGAGTCCGCCGCGCACCTCTCGGACGGCTTTGGGCGGGACGGCCTCGCCCTGGGGCAGGAAGTCAACGCGCTCGATCAGGCCGAAGGCGTCGGGGCGGTGGAAGTCGGCGGTCGGAAGGTCGCACCAGGTGTACTCCTGCACGGCCCCGCCGGGCCGGGCCTTGCGGTAGCGGGTGACGTTGAAGCGCCAGGTCTGGTCGCCGCCGGGGCGGGCGCCGAGGTCGCGCAGCGGCACGCTGAGGGCCACCTTCCAGCCTTTCCCCGGCTGGGCCGAGACCGCGGCCTTGACTTCGGCGTTCCAGGAGCGGTCGCTCTTCCCGCCGGGCGGGTGCCGCTGGTCGAAGATGGTGCCGAGGACGTTGATGCCAATCTGCCTGTAGCCGACCTCGGGGTGAGGGAGGATGTAGAGCTCCACGCAGTCGTCGCACCAGACCTCGCCGTCGCGTTCGCGGGCGTTGGCGAGGAGCTTGGCCTCGGGCTCCTCGCACTCGATGGCCGCGTAGAGGTGGGTGGCGTCGAAGAGCAGGCGACAGGTGGCCGCGAGCTTCCCCTCCTGGCCGGGCACGGGGTGAAGCTTGAGGGTCGGGGCCTTCTGCCAGAGCGGGTCGGCGAGCGTGGCCTCCACCTTCGGCCCACGGGCCACCTTCACCGCCGCGACCACCCGCGCCCGCTGCTGGCCAAAGGCCGGAGCAGAGAAGAGGAAGACCATGCCCGCGAAACACGCGAAAGGCCGCGAAAGGGAACACGCGAAACGCGAAACCGGAAACGCGAAACTCACTTGGGCTTTCCCAGCACCGTCTGCTTCGCCAGGAACCCCGTCTCCCCAAGTTTGGGGTCCTTCGGCACTTCGGCGAACTCGTAGGGCTTCCAGAGGAAGAGGGCGTTCTGCGGCTTCGGCGTGTCGTCGAGCCTCGCGTGCTCGGCCAGAAGGCGGCGGTAGGCCCAGTGCTTGTCGAACCGCCCGAACTTCGGCGTCGGGTCCGGCTCGGAGTCCAGGTCGGCGGGAAGTGTGTCAACCTCCTTCCCCTTTTCATCGCGCTGCTTGGGCGGGCGGGCGAGCAGGTTGTCGGTGCCCGCGTAGAGCTTACGCCAGAGGGCGCGGGTCTCCTTCCCTCGGACGAGCCAGTAGGTCTTCGTGGGGTCGGCCTTGACCTCGCGGCCGAGGTCGGGGCTTTCAACGAGGTGTTGGCGATGATAGAAGTTCGCGGTCTCGCGGGCGGCGTAGGCGTAGGCCTCGAGCAGGTCAATCGCCTTGTCCCCGTTCGCGTCGGCCCGCCCCGTCTCGAAGCCCTGGGCGAAAAACTCGGCGAAGTATGCCTGCGTGCCCTCCGTCTCGTAGCCCGAGGCGGTGACGATGACGCGGCCTGGTCGGAGGCAGGACTTCAGGAACTCGGCCCCGCCGCTCGCCGCGTTGATCATCACGATTCGCTCGGCGGGGGTGGCATCGAGCATGTCGCCGAGCTCGGTCGCCTTCAGGTCTGGCCCAGGGAGGCAGAGCTTCCCGAACTCCTCGTTGATCTGCCCGTGGCCCGCCAGGAACAGCACGAACTGGTCGCGCGGCTTGAGCGCCTTGGCCGCGGCCTCCATCGCGGCCTTCACGTTTTCGATTGTCGCCTTCTGCCGCGGCGGCGTGGCCTTCGGGTCCTCCGTCTCCGTGAGCACCGCGACGTTCTCTGCCGGCACCCCGCACTGCTTCGTGAGGACCGCGTGGAAGCGCGTCGTCCAGTCGAGCAGTAGCCGCGAGTATTGCTCGGAGCCCCCGAGGCCCGCGACGAGCACGGCCCGAGTGGCCCCGGTTTCGCCTGCCGGAGCGATGCCAACGAGAAGGAGCAAAGTCAGGCACGCGTAATGGAGGGTTGTCTTCATCCTATCCCAAATACCAGATGAGCGGCGGAAGATCAAGCGTCAGAGGGCCGCGAGCATCTTCTTGAGGGCGGCGGCGCTCTGGCGCAGGCGGTCAGCGCCGGGCATGTTGGGCGTGAAGTCCTCGATGATGAGGGGCGGGGCGATGCCGGAGTCGTGCAGGGCCTTCACCCACGCAGGCAGGTAGAGGTCGCCCTCCTCCATGCGGCACATCTGGCCAGTGCGGCGCGTGAAGCCGAGGGGGTCAACGTCCGTGATGACGCGGCGCGTGCCGCCGATGTGGACGCAGTCAATGTGGTCGCGGAGGACGGACACGGCGAGGACGGGTGCGACCTCGCCCTCGCGTCCGAAGTTGGCGATGTCGAAGATGACGCCGATGCGCTCGGGCGGGAAGTGGCGGACGACGTTCCAGGCGAGGCCGGGGCTTGTGATCATCGTGCCGCAATGGGTTTCGAGGATGAGCTTGATGCCCATCGGGGCCGAGAGCTTCCCGATGACCTGGGCGTAGCGATCAACCACCCGTTTGAGAAGCTCGGGGTAGTCGAACGGCTCGCGCGGGTAGGATGGCGGGCCGCAGCGGACGGCTTTGGCGTCGGCGGCCGCCGCCCCGTCGAGGTGCAGCTTGATCGCGTCGTCGGGGTCGGTCACGCAGCACGCGGGGAGGGTGCCCCACGGCTGGAGGCCGGCGGCGCGGAGGCGGCGGGTGAGCGCGGCGCCCTCCTTGACGAGGCGTTCGGGCGTGAGGTCGAATTTGTGGTTGCCCCAGTTCCCCCACGGCTTGTCGCGCTGCTCGGGCGGGATGACGCGCGGGCGGTACTGGTAGAAGCGAATCCCCAGCTCGCGGCAGAGCGCGATCTGCTCCGCGAAGTCCAGCTCGGGCAACATCACGGCGGTGACGCCCATTTCCATTGCTCGTCTCCAGACCAGGGTGCATGCGAGCCCCCTCTCCCTCGGGGAGAGGGCCGGGGTGAGGGTGCTTCCTTTGTCACGGCGCCCGACGCAAGCACCCTCACCCGCCCGCCCTGGGCGGGCGACCTCTCCCCAAGGGAGAGGTGATGGCCGCTATCTCGCGGCGTTCGTGTTGATTGCGTTGGCGAGCTCCCGCGCCTCCATCATCGTGAATCCCCCCGTGATAACCGCCCCGCCCCCCGCGACCCGCGAGCGGATGACCGGGGCAGACACGAGTTGCCCATTCACAACGATCGCCAACCTCCTGCCAACGTTCTTCTCGGTGATCTCGGCGAACTTCTTCCACCCGTCGCGCGTGAAGTTCAGCAAGATGCTGGCGAAACCCGTATGCCTTTCGCGGGTTGCCTTGGCCGACTCCACGTCCAAGGCGTTCAGGAGCACCTGCTTGCTCACGTGGAGCGTGTCGTCCTTGCCCATCATCTTCATTGGGACGGTGTCGGGGCTCTCCTTGTCCTCGACGAGCCGGAACTGCACGATGTCAGGATTGTGTGGCTCGGCGCGCGGGGGCCGCTCTGCGAAGTAGGCACAGCCACACAGGAGAACCAGGCACCACACCACTCCGCCGTTCAGCTTCATCAAGTGCGTGCTTCTTACGGCGCCAAATCAACCATGGCCTCGGCAGTGCCGGGCGGCAACACGATGTCGCCCTTCCCCGGCGTCCGGAACACAAAGCCGCCGGGCGGCTTCGCGTCGCCCGAGAGCTTCAGCATTCCTCTTTGCCCTTTGACCGTGTAGGCGAAAGAGCATGGGCCGAAGTGGGTGGGCAGGTTCTCGATGGCGATACCCCGCTCGTCGCGGAACCAGGCGGGGTCAATGCCGGCGAGGAGGACGAGGCGGTCGCCATCCTCGAAGGCCAGGCAGTCGCGGAGGAGGAGCCACATTTCGGCGATGGCCCAGCCGTGGGGCATGGCGACGGAGCCGTCCCAGGTGGTGCGGAGGTGTCCCCAGCCGCCCGAGCCGCTCTTGCCCCCCTCGTCGAAGGCGTACCAGCCCTTCATCTGCTCGTGGCCGAGGTGGGCGGCGATGGTGCCGTAGCCCGCCTCGCGGTTGCCTGCCAACAATCCCTGGTGCGCGGCGGCCAGTGGGAAATAGCGCCAGCCGCCAGGCTTCTTTGCACCGACGCCCCTGAACTGCTCGAAACCTTTCCCTTCGCCAAACGGGTAGAGGGCGCAAGGCCACAGGACGGAGTAGCTGCCGTAGCCATTGCGGAGCTTGGCCCCGAACGCGGCGTCGTACCTGGCGAAGAGGGCGTCGGCAAGCTTCGCGCATTCGGTTGCGTCGTCGTCCTTGCCAACCGCCTTGGCGAGGAGCGCGGCGGCGCGGAGGCCGGCGATGTCGAATGCCTCGGTGTACTCGGGGTGGTGGCCGTCGCAACTGCCGGGCTTGAGCACCTGGCGGCGGAAGGCGGGCAACTCATCGGGCTTGTCGGGCGGGAGGGCGTCGCCGAAGTCCAGGCTCGTCGCCTTCACGTAGTGGGGCGGCGGGGTGGTGCGGTAGTAGCGGACCATCGCGGCGAGCTTGGCGGCGGAGGGGTAGACCCGCGCGAGCCACTTATGGTCGCGGCTGAAGAGCCAGTGCTGTCCCATCGCCCAGAGCACCTGGCCGGGGTTGTCGGCCTCCACCGCCACGCGGCCGTTGAAGGGGTGGGCGAGGAAGTAGTCAATCGCCTGTTCCGAGAGGTCGAGCCGCCCCGCCTTCTGGAGGATGTTGGCCACGTAGACGCCGTCGCGGTTGAAGACGTTGTAGTTCACGGCCGCCACGTCGGGCGCGCCCTCATTCATGCAGAGCGCCACGTGGCCGACGATGGCGGCGAAGCACTCGGCCCAACGGAAGTCTGGCACCTTGATGGTTACTCGACCGGTGAGACCCTTCCAGTAGGCTTCCGCCTCGCTGAAGATTGCGTCCACTTTCAGGCCGCGGTAGTAGTCGAGGCCGGGGTCGGGCTGAAGGGTGCCGCCCTCGTTGGGATTCGGCTTGGCGAGGTCGAGCTGCGCCCAACTGCTCTTGCCGTCCCAGGCGTGCCCGACGGCTCGGCGGCCGGGGAGGACGGGGCAGATGAAGCCGAGCAGCCTCGGCTCGCCGGGGGCCAGGAAGAAGTCGAAGCGTAGCGCGCCCGAGCAGTTGCCGGCCATCGAGGTGGCCTGCTTGCCGGCGGGCATCTTGCCCTGCATCGCCTCGTCGCCGATGGTGTCGGTCTCCAGCACCCCGGCGGCGGTTGGCTTGACGCTCGCGACGAGCGCAGAGCGGCCCCCAATGAGAAGCGCATCGCCCGCCTCGCTCACCGAGAGGGCGTGAACCGGGCCGCCCGCCGGCCCAAGGGGCCGCAGCGCTGCGTACAGCGCGAGCCTCGTGCGGCCCTTGGAACTTGGCGGCGGGCCGTAGAGATAGACCCACGCGGCGACGACGAAGACGTCGCCCGCAGGCGATGAGCGCCTGGCCTCGCACGCTCTGGTGCTCACCGGGAAGGCGCCGCCGCTCCAGGAGCTCGACGGGATGAGACAGCCGAGGCCCTCCAGGCCGTGACCCACCTTCACCCCGTCCATCGTCGGCGCCCAGAGCCTGCCCGTCTCGGCGTCGAAGAGCCAGAAGTAGATGCCGCAACTGCCCACGCCGGGCGAGAAGCAGCCCTCTGGCTCGACGAACGTCTTGAGCGAATCGAGCGTGTTGGCGATGCCGATGGGGATGTGAATCCGCCCGCAGGGGTCGAGGGGCCCGCGGGGCGGCTGCGCGGATTCCACGGTGACTGCTGCCATCAGCGTGATCCCCAGTGAACCCAGCAAACGCCACCTCTCCCCCATCGTGCTCCTCCTCGGCCCTCTGTTCCCTCTCCCCTGGGGAGAGGGTTAGGGTGAGGGTGCTTCCCGAGATGGCGTCGAGCGCAGCAAAGGCACCCTCACCCCCGCCCTCTCCCCGAGGGAGAGGGGGAAGAGGTCAGGAGCCGCCCGGCGCAAGCACATAGCTGATCAGGCGGTAGGCCAGCTTCGCCGCCGCGAAATCGGAGACGACGTGCCCTTGGATCGGGCAGAGCTCGACCACATCCATCGCCACGATGCGGCACTGGGCGGCCACGCGGCGGAGGAAGCGAAGCGTCTCGTACCAGCCCGGCCCCCCCGGCTCGGGCGTGCCCACGGCGGGCACGAGCGAGGGGTCGAAGTAGTCGAGGTCAATGGTCAGGTACACGTTGCCTCGGAGAAGCCCGAGCGCCTGATCAGACCAGCCGGGGTTGGCGGCCATCTGGTGGGCGAAGAAGACGTTGAAGCCGCCCTTCTGGATGAGGGCCGCTTCGTCGGCGGAGAGATTGCGGATGCCAACCTGGACGGCGGGATGGCGCTCAGTGACGCGGCGCATGGCGCAGGCGTGGCTGTGGGGCGTGCCGTCGTAGGAGTCGCGCAGGTCGGCGTGTGCGTCGAGCTGGAGGACGGTGAGCGGCCCGCGGACGCTCGCCGCGGCCTCGACGAGTGGGGGGGTGATCGAGTGTTCGCCGCCGAGGGAAACCAGGAGCTTGCCATCGGCGAGCACCTGGCGCGCGGCGGCCGCCGTCCGCTCCGCGGCTTGCCCATAGGGCGCGCCCTCCACCTCGACGGGCGGCAGCGTGGCGATGCCGGCGCGATAGGTCTCGCGGCCGAGCTCTTCGTCGTAGAGCTCCACCTGGTGGGAGGCGTCAATGATGGCCTGCGGCCCGCGGCGGGTGCCGCGGACGTAGGTGGTCGTGGCCTCGAAGGGGATGGGCAGGACAGCGGCCCGGGCGGTCTCGTAGGCGGAATGCGGCGGCCCGATGCCGAGGAAGCCGGGGAAATCTCCGATTTGCGATTTGCGATCTGCGATCTGCGATTTCAGGCGGCTCGTTTCGCGTCTTTTGGCGTGTTTCGCGGGCATGTATCTTCTTCTTGGGGGGAGCCGCGAGGCTCTCGCGTGGCCTGGGGCTGGGGCTCAGACGAAGACGGCGCAGGCGATGACGGTGGTCCAGAGGCCGCCCTTGTCGCCCAGGGCGCTCTGGGCGGTGTGGAACGTGCGGACGATCTGCCCTGAGAAGCGCCAGATCTCGCGCTTCTCGTCGTAGCTCTTGTCGGGATCGAAGTCCACCCCCAGGATCGTGGCGAGCATGCTGGCGGCGAGGTCCTCCGCGTAGTCGCCCGCGGCGTCGTCGGTCTGCCCGTAGCTGTGGTGCTCGGAGAGGTAGCCGTAGTGGTCGGGGTTCTTGGGGATGGCCACGCCGATGGAGGCGGCGACGAGGCGGTGCGGCTCGTTCGTGGCGTTCTCGCTCATGACAACGTGTGCGATCTGGCCGGGCTTGAGGAGCTTGAGGCCGAGCTTCCTGGGGATGATCTTGCAGCGGGGCGGGAAGATGCTGGAGACCTTGACGAGGTTGAAGCTGGCGATGCCGGCGTCGCGGAGCGCCATCTCGAAGCTCGTCAGCTTCTCCCTGTGGCGGCCGACGCCGTTGGTCAGGAACAGGCGGCGGGGCACGTAGCCGCCGCTCTCAGCCGCCCCACGTCTGGGCATTACACGACCTCCTTCGCCCGTCCTTCGAGCGCCTTGGCCTCAGCAATGAACGCATCTTATACAACATTGCCGATGCGCATTCAACAGCGTTTTTCTCGGGGAGGGGAGAAGGGACCACAGGGAGCAGCCTCGCATTTCTGATGAAACGCGGGAAATCCGAAATCCCAAATCCGAAATCCGAAACAACACCGAAGCTCAAAGCACCAATGCTGGAAGCGAAGACCCAAGGAACCCGGCGCAGACTGTCCTTCTTGTTTCGGTCATTGGGGCTTCGGGTTTGTTTCGGATTTCGTGCTTCGGATTTGGAGATTCCCGCACTTCTCACCAGGGACTGGTGAGAAGTGCGGGTCAGGTCCCTTGGCTTGACGTCAGCCAGAGGATGGGGATTTCGGCCTCGACCTCTCTGAACTCGGGGTCGCCGGTCACCACGCGTCCGCCGCGCATCTTGGCCAGGGCGGCGGCGAAGCAGTCGGCATAGGACATCTTCTTCGTGGCCTTGAGCAAGGCTGCTTCTCGGGCGAGGGCGAGGTCAACGGGAACGAGCTCGATGGGGAGGAGCGCCATGTGTGCCTCGACCTCAGCGAGCTTGCCCGCGCCGTGGCGCTTCACGGTGCGGTAGAAGACCTCTCCTGCGTTCACCGAAGTCAGGAGCAGCATGGTCCCCTCCTGCGTGGCCAGCGCCAGGAGGTCGCGAACCGTCTCGCGGGCCGGCTCTCCCTGGAGGTAGACGAGCACCGCGTGGGCGTCCAGGACGGTTGGCTTCATTCCTCTTCCTCTGCCCGCTGTTGGGCGTGCTCCCTCACAAGCTCCTCGGCCATCGAGGGGCCGCCTGCCAGGAGGCCCGCCAGGCTCTCGAAGTACTCGCGCGTGGCCGGCTGGATGACCACGGCGCCGTTCTCCTCCCGGATGGCCAGCGGGGTTCCCTTGCGCAAGCCCAGCTTCTTGCGAATGTGGGCGGGAATGACCACTTGCCCTCTTGAACTCATCCTCGGCGTTGCCATTGGGTATCTCCTACTTCGTTAACATAGTATGACATTAGCCGGCGGATAAGTCAAGCAGCAGGCGCTGGATATATAGCCCATAGCCTTGGGCCATAGGACAAGTAAGCGATACCCGACTGGTCCAAGCGTCTGTAGTGAATAAGCCAGTAGCCCCTGGGTCCGGTCTAGCACTGTCACGCTGGATTCGCGCCGGCTACCAGTCGAGCAACTTGCGCCCTCTGGGGGGCGCAAGTTGCCCTTAACCGCGTATACGCACGTATACGGCGGGGAATAGGCCGATCCGGGCAACTTGAGCCCCTTTGGGTGGGGCGCAAGTTGGGGCATGTGTCCTGGTCAGGGTGCCGGAACCTCGGCTGTGTTGTTGCCCTCGAAGAGCTCGGGCAGGCGGTTGTCGGGGTCGAGGACGATGCGCCAGCCCTTGGCGCCGGCGGGCAAACCATCGAGGGCGAAGGGAAGCCGCCTCGGCACGAGGTCGAGAGGGGCATCGAGCGGCCCGAGGGCCTTCCGAGCACGCACCTTGCCCTCGGCGTCCAGGAGCGCGGCGTCGAAGGATTCGACGGGGCGCGAGCCGAGGTTGTGGGCGATGGCGTGGACGGTCTGGCCCTCGACGCGGACCTCGCGGGGCGAGAGGGCGAGGTCGGGACGCTCCCATTCAGGCTCGAGCCGCTTCACCTGGGTGAGCTCCAGGACGGTAACGGTTTTCGGGGGAAGGGTGAGGGGGATGGGGGCCGCCCTGATGACTTCGATGGTTGGTGGCACAGGCGTCGGTGGCACAGGCGTCTCGCCTGTGGGCAACACAGGCCGGAGGCCTGTGCCACCGACCCCCTCCCCTTGGGGGCCGAGGCGGAGGGTGTAGATGCCGTGGTCGAGGGTCCAGGTGCGGAAGCGGCCGGCGAGCGGCTTGCCGGCGAAGTTGTAGATGAGGGCCTTGAGGGAATCGCGCTTGGCGCGCAGGACGAGCGCCGCGTAGTCGGTCCCAAAGCCCTCCCAACTGACGGCGTGGGTGTGGGGGAGCTTGTTGCGCGTGGCGTAGCCGCCCGTGTAGGCGATGGCCGCGTTGGAGATGGCGTTGAGGAAAACGCGGTCGGTGAACGGCTCGGCCGTGGTGTACATGGCGGGGAAGCGCTGGAGCTCCGCGATGTCGCGCTTGAGGGCCTCGATGAGCGGCTTCGTGTCGCCCGTCACAAGCGTCTCCGCCGCCCCCTCGCCCGCCACAAGCTCCTTGAGCTTCGGCCCCAGAAACTCCAGCCCGTGGCGGTGGAACAGCTCGGGCAGGATGAGGTGGGGCGAGGTGTTGCGGCTGCCCTTCTCGAATGCCTCGAAGAAGGGCTTGAGGTACTTGGCGTCGTCGGTCAGCCAGTAGAGGTAGAGGAATGCTGAGCCGAGGCCGCCATAGCCGCCGTAGAGCGGCCGCTCCGTGGTCTCCGTGACCTTCTCGGTTGCGACCTCAACGGACGTGGCGTATCTCCCTGGCTCCATGTGCGCAAGCCAGCCATCTCCCCACTCGCGGAGGGACTTCATCGCGCGCGGATTGCGGTTGTACCACGCGACCTCCAGAGTTGGATGCCACATCAGCGGATGCGCGTGGCCGTCCACGCCCAGCTTCCGCTCCATCTTCAGGTCGGCGGCGCCGCAGTCCTGGTTCTTGAAGTGGCGATGGCCCTTGGGCGTGACGACGGTGAGTGCCTCGGTGGAGCGAGCGGCGACCATGCAACGCTCCAGGTAGACGGGGTCGCCGTAGTTCCACCAGGCCATGAGCGCCTCGTGGTTCACCCCCTCCTCGTAGGCGTGGAGGGGGTCCATCGTGCGGCGGTTGAGGCCGGCCTCGAGGTGCTCCTTCTCGGCCAGCTCGGCGAGGCGGGCCGCGCCGTCCTTGACCATCGCGCCGACGCCGTCGGACTCAAGCATCGGGAAGTCGGCGTAGTTCTGATACATGTCCGTGTCGTCGCCCACCTCGCCGCCGAACTCGCCGGTGGGCACCATGCGGTTCTCGATCCACCAGCGCGGCACCTCGCGGGCCGTGAGCCAGGCCTGGCGGGCCACGACCGCCCACTCGGGCGCGCCAGGCGCCGCGTCGAGCTTCGGCTCCCACGGCTTCATCGTCTTGCGGCGGAGCGCTCGGAAAATCCACTCGTCGTATTGCCGCACCAGGTCGTCGTTCGGCCCGAGCTGTTTGCACTGTTCGAGGGTCATCACAAGCTCTTTGAGCTGCGGCCCCCAGCGCGGGTCGGCCAGGCTCTTCTCCATCCGCGCCTCGTCGTACCAGCCCGTCCACGGCCTCGCCTCGCTGATCGAGCAGAAGCAGGTCTTGAGGAGCAGCTTGCGATAGGCCAGGGCCTCGGTCAACGCCCGCTCGCGGGCATCGGGGTACGGGACGAGGCCCACGTCCTTGACCGAGGCGGCCGCGGCAATCGTCAGGTCAACCGTGAGCGCCGTGCCCTTGGGCGCGATCTGGTCGGGGAAGTCCAGCACCAGGCGACACCGCCCCGGCTTCGAGAGGACGAAGTCGGCCTCGAAGAGCCGCCGCTGCGGGTTGAGCGGGTCGGGCACAGCGACCGTGAAGGGGATTGGCGCCTGCGCGGTTGTGGGCGGGACGTCCCCGTCCCGCGGCCCGCGGCGTGGGGACACGCCGCCCACAACAAAGTCCAGGCCGATGGCAGCGAGCGGCGTCTCCTTGTCGAGCGGCAGAGCCGTGAGTCTGCGCAGACCATCCTTCTGCTCCGCGACGTCAACTGCCAGGCTCCGGGCAATGGCAAGAGTGCGGTCCCAGCGGCCGACACGGAAGAAGGAGACGTCGGCCAGGCGCCCCTCCTTGAGGTCGAAGAAGCTCACCCGGTCGGTTGCCACGGGCTTGTCGAACCATAGCCGGGAGCGGTCGGTGCGGCCGGGAAGCTCCGCGATGGGTGTGCCACGGTCGGCTTGCCCGACCGTGTCTTCTCTGCCGCCGGCACGGCTGGACGAGCCAGCCGTGGCACCGTCGCGATAGAGCTTCACACGGGCGCCGCCTCGGATGAGGAGGGCGTTGAAGCCCCCCTTGTCGGCGAGCGTGATGTGCAGCCCGTCGTTGCCGCGATAGGCGTAGCCAACGCCCGCGCCCGCGCCGCGCTGGTTGTACTCCCACGACTTGCCGCTCCAGTCCCAGCTCTCGGTCGAGCCGTCAACGGGCGCTCCGATGAAGCCCTTGAGCGCGCGGCAGTCGGCCACGGGGAGCTTGGTGACGACGAGCGGCTCGCGGGCATCGGCCTCAACGCGGATGGCTGGGCCGGGGTCGGCCGGCGGCTCTTCGACGACGGCGAGGTTGGCGATGAGCACCTCACCTTTCCCCAGCGATTCGGTGTTGCCGATGATGATGAGCGCCTCGCCAGTCGGGCCGGTGGGGAAGGGCGCCTCGTAGTGTTGGTAGTCGGCGGAGGGCTTGGTGTCGGCGGTGTGGGGCACGGATTCGCCGCCGGGGCGAAGCACCACGCGCGCCCGCAGGTAGACGCCTGCCGTGCCCTTCACGTCGGCCTCGAGGCGGTAGCGGGCGTAGGGCTTGAGGCGGAGCGATTGGCTGAGCGAGCTGTAGCGGCCCGGGGCGGCGAAGCGGATGACGCGGCGAGCGCCGTCCGTGGCGGGGGCGAAGAGCCCGTCATCGCCCTTGTCGGGCTTCCAGGCCCGCGGCCGGTCGCCGTCGCGTTCCGAAAGGTCGGGGTTGGCCAACAGGTTGGCCGGCGCGCGCGGCGCGGTCTCCTCCGCCGCCCACGCGAGTCCGATGCCCACCGCCGCCAGAAAGCACAAGCCGAGCCGCAATCGCCGCATGGTCTTTCTCCAGGGGAGCGCGGAGAAGAGTCAAGGTAAAATGATTACGGGTAAAATGATAAGAGAAGAACGAAGAACAGCGAGGGAAATTGTGAACCAGCCAACACTTGGGGCTGTCCGGATTCCTCCTGGCTTCGCTATTCTCCTGATCTCTTCTCCTATCATTTTACCCGTAATCATTTTACCTTTTCCTCTTCGCGCCCAATGAGCGCATTGAGCAGGAGCGGGATCGTGCGCTCGTCGCTGAAACGCGCCTGGATTGCATCTCGAGCATGGCGCGCGCGGCGGCCGGCGGCCTCGGGGTCACGAAGGACGGCGTCCAGCTTCGCGGCCAGGTCGTCGGCATCGCCGGGCCGCGCCACGAGACCCGTCTCGCCGTCGCGCACGAGGTCGGGCAGGCCGCCCACATCGGTCGTCACGAGCGGCACGCCCATCGCCGCGGCCTCGAGCGCCACGTTCGGCAGGCCGTCCATATCGCCGTCGCGGGCGACCACGCTGGGCGCGGCCAGCGCCCACGCCGCCTGGTATGCCAGGGCGAGCTCGTCCTGGGAGAGCCAGCCCTTGGCCTCGACGGCGTCGCCCACGGCGAGCTGGGCGATCTGTTGGTCGAGGGCCTTGCGAAGCGGGCCATCGCCGACGAGCCAGCAGCGAACGCCTTTTCCCCTTCGGCGGAGGGCGGCGACGGCCTCGACCAGGTGCGAGAAGCCCTTCTTCTCCACGAAGCGTCCCACGCCGAGGACGAGCGGCGCGTCCCTCGGCAGCGTGGGGCGGAAGGGGTAGCGCGCCAGCGGCAGCCCGTGCGGCACCAGGCTGATCTTCGCCCTGTCGGGCTCGTCGGCTAGCTCGGCGGCCCGCAGCGCCGCCGCCGAGTTGCACGCGATGATGCGGTCTGCCGCCCGCGCCTTCGCCGCGAGGAACTCCGCCTCCACAAACACGTCGCGCGCGTGGACCGCGAAGCTGAACGGCAGCTTCGCCACCGACGCGGCGAACCAGCCGACCGTCGAGGGCGCGTTCCCGAAGTGCGCGTGGACCCTTTCGACGCTCAGGCGCCCCATGCTGCGCGCCATGGCGAACGCCTGGCCGCGGTGGATGAGCGCGCGCCAGGCCGCCCGTCCCTCGCGCCGGAGGTTCTCCATGAGGTACATCTGCCAGCGCACGCTGGCGCCCGGCTGAAACAGCTCGGCCCACCAGCCCCAGCGGCCGCACCGCTCCACGTGGCGCGACGGCGCAGGCTTCGCCCCACCCTTCGCGCGCCAGAGCGGGAACACCACCACCGTGTGTCCAAGGGCCTCAATCGCCTCGATCTCGCGCTCGATGAACGTCTCGGAAGCCGAAGGGTAGGTGCCGACCACGTAGGCTATCCGCACGTGCTGGCCTCCGGCATGCACCCAACCCCTACCTCGGCGCGAGGGAGAAGATGAACCACCTTCCGCCGCGGTCCATGACCTTGAAGTGCGAGCTTCGGCCATGAAGGATGACAGTCCAGTGCGCGAGCACACTATGCCCGATCAGCGCGTAGTCGGTGTCCGTCGCAACCATCCTCAAACCCAGCACGGGGTTGTCGCACGAGTCCCGTTTCGTGCAATAGAGAACTCGCGCCGTATCAGAGTAACGCTCAAGTTCGTGGTCCGTGAGAGATGCCCTCGGGGCTTCCGACGGAAAGAGAGTAGCATGGAACCAGTACGCCCGCCGGTTGACCGGGCCAAACGCGCCGGAGAACTCGTGCTCTTGCCCAGCGGCCACAGGTATTCCGGCTCGGACGCACTGCTCGATAACGCTCACTGGGACTCCGCAGCAGGAAGTACCAGTGTCCAGCTTCGCATCCACGAATACCGGGCGGCGCGCCGTATCCTGGGGGCTGACGAGCCTGGCAAGGAGAAAAGGTGCCCGCTTGCCGTCCAGGTCCTTGAGGTAGGGGAACCACTTTGCCATGGTTTGTCTGTCCTCAGCGTACCCTGTAGATACCCGTCACCTCATGGACAGCCGGCTGTTCGAAGGCATTGTCATCCACCGGTTCCACAGATACGTCCGCGGCAAGGTGCATTGCGTCAATCTCTGCGAATAGCTCATCGGCGGATTTGCTGGCCGCAACTACCCGCCCGCCGGAGAATGCGACCAGCATACCGCGGTAGTGGCTCAGGAGGTAGTCCTTCATCCGCAGGAAGGATGCGTAGTCGGTCACTGGCTCTGGCAGCTCGGTCCCCACCTGGGTCGGCGGCGGGACTTCGCCTCTCGCGCTGCACTCGCGCTGTCTCTCTGCCAGCGCCCGGTCAACCTGGGCCATGCTGTTGGAGAGCGCGGCCACCACTGCTGGGTCCGGCGAGAGCGGCCCGGCTGCCTCCAGGGCGCGCTCAAGCGCCTGGTGGACCTCCATGAGCCAACCGAGGTCGGATCGCCCCGCTTCGGCACCCATGATACGCTCCTTCCCTCACCCTATCCCATGATATATAACCTCGCGCGTCGCGTTTGTCAAGGGACCCTGGCCTCGCGGTAGACGGCGCGGGTGAGCTCGGCGGCGCGGGGCCAGGTGAACTGTGCGGCGCGGGCGAAGCCGGTGGCGCGAAGGCGCTCGCGGAGGGCCGCATCGCTCAGCACGCGCCGAATAGCGTCGGCAAGGGCCGGGGCGTCGAGGGCGGGGAAGCGTTCCGCGGCGTCGCCCGTGGACTCCACCAGGGCCTCGGCGTCGGAGGCCACGACGGGCGTGCCGCAGGCCATCGCCTCCAGGGGCGGCAGGCCGAAGCCCTCGACGAGCGACGGGAAGGCGAAGAGCTCTGCCCCGCCGTAGAGACCCGCAAGGTCCTCCTCCTCCACGTAGCCGAGGAGGCGGACGTCGGCCTCGATGCCCAGCTCGGCGGGGAGACGCAGGACCTCGCGGCACTTCCACCCCTGCTTCCCCGCGATGGCCAGCTCGTGGGGCAGGCCGCCGCGCTTGAGCGAGGCGAAGGCGCGGAGCAGCGTCGGCAGGTTCTTCTTCGGCTCGACGTTCCCCACGAAGAGAATGTAGGGGCGGCTGAGATGGTGCCGCGCCCGCACCCGCGCGCGGGCATCGAGGGAGGGGGGCTTGAGCCGGGCGTCCACGCCGAGGGGCACGACGCGCACCCGCTCGCGCTCGACGCCGAGCCGCTCGGCCACTTGCCTTGCCACGCACTCGAGCGGCACGATGATCCGCGCGGCGGCCCTCGCCGACCGCGGCAGCCGCCAGCGGTAGTGGAGCACGTTCGACCGCTTGGCCAGCTCGGGGTGGGTGAGCGCCACAAGGTCGTAGACCGTCAGCACGAGGGGGCAGGGGAGGCGCTTGGGCGCCACGTAGCCGGGGGCGTGGAAGAGGTCGAAGCCCTTCAGTCTTCGCGCGAGCCACCGCTCCTCATAGACGATGCGGGCGAGCCGCGAGCGATTCGTCACCGGCAGCCGCTCGATCCCCACGCGGGCGCCGTCGAGCAGCCGCTCGTCGAAGTCGCTCCCCACCAGGGCCACGAACTCGTCCTCAGCCCCCTCCCCGATGTGGCGGAGAAACGACCAGATGGCCTTCTCCACGCCCGAGAACTGGCCCGACAAGAGGAGTGCGTTGATGGCGACGCGCATGGTTGCACAGGAGACCCATGACGCGTGACCCGTGACGCGTGACGCGTGAGAAGGCAACGTCTGCTCTTCTCCTGTCACGCGTCACGGGTCACGCGTCACGCATCCGGCCTCTCCCTCCTTCACACACTGAACCGGATCTGAAGCAGATCGCCGTCCTGGACGACGTAGTCCTTGCCTTCGAGGCGGAGCTTTCCGTGGGCCTTGACCTCCTTGAGCGAGCCGAGTGCCAGGAGGTCGTCTGCGGCGACGACCTCGGAGCGGATGAAGCCGCGTGCGAGGTCGGTGTGGACCTTTCCCGCCCCCTCGACCGCGGTCGCCCCGCGGGGCAGGAGCCAGGCCCGAAGCTCCTTCTCGTTGGAGGTGAAGAAGGAGATGAGGCCGAGTGCCTGAAGCGCCGCCTCGACGACCCTGGGAGCGCGCAGCTCCGCGAGGCCGAGGGCGTCCATGAACGGCTTCCGCTCCTCGGGCTCGAGGGCGAGAAGCTCCTTCTCCATGTCCGCGCACAGGGCAACGGCCGGTGTGCTACACAGGCCGGAGGCCTGTGCCACCTCGTCCCCAATCTGCCCCTCGCCGATGTTCAGCACCACCACGGCCGGCTTCTGGGTGAGGAAGGTGTAGCCGCGGAGCGCCTTGCGCTCGTCGTCGCTGAGCGTCAGGCGATCGAGGGCGCCGGCGCTGTCGAGCTGCGCCCGGCAGCGCTCGAGGAGCGCCAGCTCGGCCTTCTCCTCCTCCTGTTTCGGCGTCGGGTGCCGCACGCTGACGCGGAGCGCCTCGGTCCGCCGCTCGATGATGTCGAGGTCGGTCACGAACAGCTCGCCGCCAATCTCTTCAAGGTCGCGCCTGGGGTCAATCGAGCCGCGGAGGTGGGGCAGGTCCTCCCGCTCGAAGGCGCGGACCACCTTGACGAAGCAATCGGCCTGACGCATCGCCGCCACCGCCTCGGGGCTCGGCCTGTCGCCAGTGAACAGCCCCCCGATGTCCTCGAACTCCAGCGCCGCATAGGTGTGCTTCCTCGGCTGGAGGATGGCGGCCAGGCGGTCCACCCGCCCATCGAGGACGGGCACGACGCCGACGTGGAGCGAGCCCGGGGCGGCGTAGGCACCCGGCTCATCCCGCCGGCCAGTGATCGCATCGAACAGCGTCGTCTTCCCCGACTGCGGCAGCCCGATGATCGCGATTCGCATGGAGGCTAACCCCAACTCAAGCGGGGATGAATGGATGAATGGATGATTGGATGGATGTCAGAATGCCTCGCCTTCCTACATTCATCCACCCATCCATTCATCCATCCATCCTCCTATCACCGTTTTTCCAACGCCACGACACACTTCTCGTAGAACTCCTGCTCCGGGGCCAGCCCTTGCTCCTTACAGAACTCCGCCAGCGTGCGGTAGCGGGGCACGGGCTGGGCGCCCGTGGCCCACCAGAGCTTGGCCACGCACTCCGGGCAGCAGGCGAGCGGCTGCACGTAGAGCGTCCGCCGCTCCTTCGTCAGCCCCGTCGGGTTGCTCGCCAGGTACTCCTCGAACGTCTGCCCTGGCTCCTTGTGGTGGGCTAGCCAGTCTCCGAGCCGTGGCGGCCCGAGCTTCGTCGCCAGCGGCCTCAGCTTCTGCATCGCCGCGCGGATCGCCGCCAAGCGGTCGTCAGCACCTGATGCGCATCCGTCCGCGATCAGCATGGTCGCCAGCATTACGGCCTCTAACCTGCCCACCAAAAGGACTCCACCCCCCATTTCGCTACGGCACCTTCTTTCGCTTCTTTGCGCTGCCTCGGGCTTGTGTGGCTAGATCGTAGCAGGTGCGTATGAACTTGGCGAGACAGCCAAGTTGTGCATCCTTCCCCAAGGCGAAGAAGTGCGTGCTTTCGCTCTCAAGGTCGAGGTAGAAGCCGTCGTCGTCCTTATTATATCGGACCCGCGCTTTCGCGAGGAGAAGGGCCTTCGCCGAAGCGGGGTACCGAGATTGGACACTGAAGTAGAACAGGATGGGTCTCTTGTAGTAGATTCCGCACCACAGTGCGTTGTGCGAGCCGAAGTAGCAGCCGCAGTACTCGCCCGTGAATGTGATCTTGCCAGCTTCGCCTTGCAGCCCGGCTTGCTCGACTGCCGCGGCAAGCATCTGCCCAAAGTTGGCAAGCGCCTCGACCCCCGACATCAGCTCCCAGCCCACTCGTGCGATGCTCATGTGACTGGCCTCCAGAAATGCGGTGAATTGGTCTCGGAGGTAACAGGACGCGGGGTTGGTCAAGGTCAACCCGGTAAGCCACTCGTGAACCTGGAACCACCGAACGCAGTGATCTGGCTGGCGCCCTCTCGCGGGAATGTCGACGTGGTACCTGCTGAGCACGACCAGGCGCGTATGCGCCGCAGAGGATGCCTCAAGAGCGTCCCCGTAGCGCTCGAGCTGCGTCCCGCCCAGCGCGGCCTCCTTCTTCACCTCCAAGCACGCGCGCTTGTCACCAACCGCGATCATCAGGTCCGGCCGGCCCTGTTCAGTGGTCACCTGGGTCTCCACGGTGAGCTCGCGGCTTTCCTCGTCCTTGAAGCTGAACGCGTCGTTGGCCCCGCAGAGGTCGTTCAGGATGGCGACCGCGGCTGCTGGCTCCTCGGCCAGGAGATGCCTCAGCAGGAAGGCGAGCGCCTCGGTGAGGTAGTTCTCCGGGCTGATGGAGCCGTCGTACTTGCTCAAGGCCGAGAAGATGTCGGTTTGTGGCACGCCATGTCCCTCGGGCGCTGGTGCATCACGCGGGGACCCCTGACCCGATGCCTGCTCCTATCTTCCGTAGCATAAGGGCTGGGAGTTGTCAAGTCGGGCGCAGATGGTGCAGCGATTCAGACGTAAGCGCCCCGCCTGGTGCCCCGCCCCCGCCGACCTTGCGTCGGTGGGGCGTAGGATTGGGAACTAACAAGGCTGCCAGCCCCATACCCCCCCTCCCGCCCCGTCGCCAAGGTCTGCTCCTGTCTTGCCATCCCCCCAGCCCGCACACGAAGCGTGCGAAGCCAGGGGCAAGCGGACGTGCCGCGTCAGTGCGGCGGGCTAAGACACGGCGGCCGGCGGCTGAGCACGCTCAGACCGCCGTCACGCCGCAAGGCACCGGCCACGCCGCACTGCCGCGTCACGCCGCTTGCCCCTTTTGCCGCTATCGTGTGCGGCCAGGGGGGATTGGCTTTGTTGCCTCGCACAAAACCCCTTACTTCTCGAAAGCGAAGATTGCCCCCGACTGGCGAAGGCCTCTCCGTGCGGGAGGGCTCGGCGGGGCATCCTCTGGCTTCATCCTGGTGCCGTCTCTGCCCTTCGAAGAGCCCGCGGGCCCTTCCCACGGGGCGGCACTCTTTCCACTTCCCCTCACAGGGCATCAGGGGGAAAGATGCGGAGAAGGGGGTTGTCGGCCCGCTCGATGCGTTGGCGTAGGTACTCTTTCACAGGGGAGTTCCTTCCGTGGCGCGCAGGATGGGCCCGGCGAGGCGCGCGGCCCGGATGAGCTTGGGCTTGCCGGCGTGTGCCGCCAACTCCTCGAGCCGTTGCACGTCAAACGCGTCGCCATCCTGAAGCCGCAGTTCCGCGAGGTAGTCGGGCGAATCAGCGCCGGGCGTGAGGTGAACAAGGTCGAGCAGAGCCTTCTCCGAGGAAGCCACGAATGCGAACTGTCCGGGGGCGACCTCCAGCCGGGCATAGCCGAACAGCAGGCCCTGCGCCAGGTGGTTGAACTGGAAGGCGCCGAGCGGGTTCCGAACCGTCTCGGGGCGGCCAGGCCCCACGCTGGTGACAACAGGGACGTGTTCGGGGATGACGCCGTGGTAGGCGAGCGCGGACTGTAGGCTGACGTATGAGCCGCGCTGGAGCCTGTTAGCGACGAGGAACGGGTGGGGCTCCACCTTGCGCCAGGCGGGCGCCAGGGTGTACAGGCCGCGACGCAACTGGATGAGCCGGCCCGCCTTCACCCAGCGCGAGAGCTGAAGGCGCACCTGCGCAGCCGACACTTCTCCGGCCAAGAGAAAGGCCGACGAGAAGACCGGCTCGTGGCCGACGAGGGCGAGGAGCGCTTCCCATTTCATGCCATGAATATATCACAAAAGCTAAGATTCTGCAACGTCCTCCCGCATTCCTCGCGTGGCCCCAGCCGACAGCCGTACCTCTCTTCCCTCTCCCTCTGGGAGAGGGGAGGGTGAGGGCGCCGCAAGTCTGGGGATGCTCTGTTTCCGGAGCCCTCACCCCGGCCCTCTCCCGGAGGGAGAGGGGGCAGATGCCCTCCGCCGTACGGAGGGCGCGGTGTGGGATTCCGCGTGCGGCCCTGCACGCCTCGCCGCAGCCTATTCGAGGGTCGGCTTGGCGATGCCGCCGGAGAGCTGGACCTTGCCGCCCTCGCGCTCGAAGACGCCGTAGAACATGGAGACGCAGTCGAGCCAGAGGGTGAGGCGGCGGAGGTCTTCGGCGGAGAGCTTGAGGTCGTGGTGGCCCTTTTCGAGCATGGCGAAGAGCTTCGAGCCGCGCGCGCCAAACTGCCCAGGGGTGGTGCGGTAGGCGTCCTTGTAGGTCGTGTAGCCGTGGCGGACCAGGGTGTTGTATGAGGCATACCAGTTGCGGGCGAGCGGCTCCTTGCCCAGGTTGGGGGCGCCCTTGTCCTTGTTCTTGGTGTGGCAGGGCACGCAGTTGCGGTCGAGGACGGGCTGGACGAGGCGCGGGTAGCTGAAGGGGTTCGAGCCGTCAACGTCGGGCGTGAGCTTCGAGGGCTCGCGGCGGAGGGCGAGCGGTGCGCCGCGCGAAGCGTCGGGCGCGCGGCCCTGAGTCTCGTGGCAGCCCTGGCACGAGAGCGTCTCGCCGGGGAGGAGATAGGTGGCCGAACGCATGGACTGGACGGCGAGGCCGCGCTCGTCGAGGGCCTGGAAGAAGAGCTCGACGTTGGCGGGGACGTTGAAGTGGGCGGAGCCGTCGGCCTCGACTGGCACGGTGCCGAGGACGTAGCGGCAGGGGACCACGGAGTCGCCGGCCTCTGGGAGGCGGACGCCTGTCTCGTGTGGCGGTCCGCCGGAGGGGACTGACATGGGGAGGACTTGGAGGACGCGGAGCGACTTGATCTTGGTGCCCTCGGGCCAGGGGCGGCGGCTGTCGTAGACGTTGAGGACGGTGAGCGTGGCCTCGGGTTTCTGGTCGGCGCCCGCGGCAAGGTGGGGGGCGGTGGTGGTGCGGCGGTGTTGCGAGGCCAGCTCGTAGCCGACGAGGGGCTTGGGCCGCGGCACGAGCGGGATGGGGCTCAGGCACGCGATGTCGGGGTCGCGGTAGATAAGCTCCTTGTTCCCGAAGGCGTCCACGAGGTAGATGCCGTAGTTCCCCGGCAGATAGGCGCTGCCCTGCATGGCGGCGTTGGCCCGCATCAGGGAGTCGTAGACGCACAGGTAGAAGTCCTCGCTGAGGGGCCAGGCGGTGCCGTAGACCTGTTGTCCGCCCTGGCTTTCGGGGAAGCCGATCTCTGGGGTGATGCGGCGGATGGGACCCATCGCGTCGTCGTCGGGGGTGCGGGGGTCGAGGAGCACGAGGGAGCCGTAGGCCTGGCCGTGGTGGGGCGCGGCGGTGGCGACGAACTTGTGGGAGTTGGGGATGGCGCGGATGTCCACCTCCATGTCGGGCCGGGAGTTCCGCGGGGCGAAGTTGCCGTGGACGGCTCGGCTGTCGCGCCCGTCCACCGTCGTTATCCAGGGGAGGTGGGCGGTGCAGCCGTGGCGGTCAACGTAGTCCCAGCGTGTGTAGATGATGCGGCCGTCGTGGGTCACGCTGGGGTGCCATTCGTTGGTCTCGTGGGGGCTGAGGCAGCGCATGTCGGAGCCGTCGGCGGCCATGTCGTAGAGGGTGTAGGTGGGGCAGACGCGGCCGCAGCGCAGGTAGCCGCCGCGGCGCTCGCTGATGAAGGCCAGGCGCCCGTTGGGCAGCCAGCAGGGGTCGAAGTCGTTGAACGTGCCGTCGGTGAGCTGCTCCAGCCCTGTCCCGTCCACATTCACCTTGAAGACGTGCCAGGACCAGCCTGGGTCCCAGTGGCCGCGCGCGGCGTCGGTGTGGTGGTCGTGGTTTCGGCGGCCTTTGCACTCGACGAAGGCGAAGGCGATCTGGCGGGCGTCGAAGGAGAGGTCGGGCGAGAGGAACGAGCCGCCCTGGGCGTCCGCGCCGCCGCGTCCCCCGCCGCCATCGTAGGGGTCGTCGGCGGACCGGGCCGGCCCGCCGAGGAGCTTTTGGCCCTTGAGCCGGCCGCGCTCGACGACGGAGTTGGCGAGGACATCCTGCACCGTGGGCTTTGGGCCGAAGGGGTTGTGGAGGACGTAGAGGCCGCCGCCGGGCTTGGCGGTGATGCCGTAGTACTGGTCGCACATGTGGCTGTAGAGCGAGCGGTGGTGCTTGATGAAGAGGAGCTTGTCGAAGGCCAGGAGCGGGTTTGCGAAGGCGGCCTGGCGGCGGATGCGGCAGGCCTGGGCGTAGAGGGCATACCGGGCATCGGCGTTCTTGGGGTCAATCTTGGCGTTTGCGGCTTGAAGCTCGGCAAGCTGCTGCCCCAAGGCAGCCAAATGGGACGGTGGCACAGGCGTCCCGCCTGTGGCCGACACAGGCCGGAGGCCTGTGCCACCAATCTGGAGGTGGGCGAGGAGGGCCGCGGTGCGGCGGAGGACGATGTCGGCGGGGTCGCGGTCGCTCTCGGCGATGAGGGCCTCGGGGCGGCAGGTTTCGGGGTCGACGCGTGCGAAGTGGCCCTTGTTGGCCAAGTCGGCCTTGAGGGCGGCGAACTGCGCCTCCCATTCCTTCACCATCTCGGGTGAAAGCGCGG
>VGYW01000050.1 GCA_016872875.1 Planctomycetota bacterium
CAAGGGAAACGTCCTCGCGGCGGACAGGGGCACGTCGCGCGTCTTCGTGACCAATGCCGGACTCCTCGATCCCGTGCCGAACGTGGTGGTTAACGGCCCGACCGCGGCGACGGTGGAATGGGAGTCCCCTGCCCCACTGCCAACCGCCGTGGAATACGGGAAGACGGATGACTATGGGACTCTGTTCAAGGTCCAGGGCCTGACGCGACGGCACAGGGCCGTGCTGACGGGCCTCTCGCCCTCGACGTGCTACTACTTCCGGATTCACAGGCCCTTCGAGATGGTGCCCGAAGCCGCCGAGCCGAAGCCCGGCTTCTCGCTGCGCCACCAGAAGAAGTACCATCAGCGGCTCTTCGAGGGGAACGTCTCGCGCAACGCCACCTTCGTCACGCTCCCGGAGCCGGGGAAGACCGACTGGGCGAGCCTGCCCGTCCTCGTGATGGTCTATCGGAACGTGAAGTTCCCCGCGGGCAAGGACGGCAAGCAGCCGCCCAACCGGGTGCTCGACGACGCGGACATCGCGGTGATGAAGGGCGAGATGGAGACCTATCGCACCTGGGCCTGGCGCCACACCAGTTGTAAGCTGAACCTCGATTTCACCTACGTCGTGGTCAGCGACGAGCGCGACCACCTGGTGCTCGGCGACAGGAGCCGCCCGGTCTTCGAGGACATCCAGGCCGGCCTCGCCGCCCAGGGCAAGGACCCCCACGCCTTCTGGAACGTCATCGTCGTGGCCACCCACGGCTGGTATGCCCACTACCTCGACGGGCCGGCGGGCGGCACCGACTGCGAGATGGCCGCCTGCTTCACCGGCTTCGGCCACGGCACCAAGCCCGGCTGGTGGTGGTTCCCAGTCCACGAGCACGGCCACCTCGTCCACTCGATGTACATGAACAGCGAGTTCGATTCCTTCGCTTTTCCCGACGCGCCCTGGACGATGCCTGGGCAGTTCGGCGAGGACTTCAGCTTCATGGCGGCCAACTACCGCCGGCAGGCGCCCCGCTCCTGGCTGGCCGTGCGGACGACCGCGGTCCAGACGAGCGCCGACGCCAACGGCAACGGCGTGCCCGACGACGACCCGCGTGTGCCCCTCGACGAGAAGCGCTTCGGGTACAGCGGCCCCGACTGCCTGAGGCGCCTGATGGCCGGCGTGCGCATGCCCGGCTACCCCGGCGACAGCGACACCGACTTCGAGGGGAAGACCCACAAGCTGAATCCGGGCGAGCTCTACTGGTTCAGCCGCAAGGTGCCCAGGGGGAAGATCGCCCTCGACGGGCGCCTCGCCCCCGACGAGTGGCAGGAGTTCTACTCCGTGCCCAACCTCACCACGCCGCAGGCGAACCGCGGGCTGAAGGCGAAGCTCTACCTCGCCTGGGACGCCGCCAACTACTACCTCGCGGTCAAGAGCAGCGGCCAGGTCGCCGCGACCTTCCATCTGGATGGCGCGAACGACGGCTGGTTCCACGGCAGGGACAACCTGCTGTTCTCCGTCCGCCCGCCGATGGGCAACCGGCCGATCGAGGCATCGGGCGCGATCTGGGACTTCCTGGGCAACAAGATAAACCTCCACAACGGCCAGCACTGGTATCGGGAGGCCTACAAGCCTGGCGACATCCGCGCCGCGGCGGGGCGCGACGGCGACTGGCACGTCCTCGAGTGTGCCGTCCCCGCGCGGCCCGATATCGGCATCGCCCCTTCCCGCAACGCCCGGTTCGCCCTCCGCGCCACCCTCTGGTGGGACGCCCCCGACGCCCGCGTGCCCCACACCGGCTTCCTCGACGGCGAGGACTTCGCCTACGACCTCCAGTGTGTCCGCTAAGCAGTTTCTGATGCGGAAAGTGGTTCTGCGGACACGCCCAAACAAGTTGGGCGTGTGTGGATTCAGGGCGCGCTGGTGTAGCGGCCTGCTATACCTGAAGGCGATTTGACTTTCCCTGGTTTTGGTGCTATATTTATTGGGATTAAGGGTGCCGCCGGGCAGGTAAAACGCTCAACTGGGGCGAGCGAACCGGCGTTGAGGCTGTCCGCTCACCTCCTGCGGGCAGACAAGGGGCGAGAGCAGATTGCCTGCACGCGTCTCCGACGACATCGTGGGCGAGGTTAAGCGCGCCGCGGACATCGTGGACATCGTCTCCCGCTACGTCACGCTGAAGAAGGCGGGCAAGACTTTCAAGGCCCTCTGCCCGTTCCACGCGGAGAAGACCCCCTCGTTCATCGTCAACCCCGAGCGGCAGTTCTTCAGGTGCTTCGGGTGCGGGAAGTCGGGCGACGTGTTCAGCTTCGTGGGCGAGCACGAGCGGGTGGACTTCATGGAGGCCGTGCGGATCGTGGCCTCCGCCGTTGGCGTGGCGCTGCCCGACCGCTGGGACCGCCAGGGCGGCGGGGCGGCGGGCAAGGAGCTCAAGGGCCGCCTCTACGAGCTCCACGCCTGGGCCGCCCGCCACTTCGCAAAGCTCTTCGCCGAGGCCCCTGAGGCCGCCAAGGCGCGCGACTACATGGCCCGCCGCGGCTTCACCAGCGAGACCCTCGAGGGCTGGACCATCGGCTTCGCCCCGGAGTCCTGGGACGCCCTCGGGCGCGCCGCGCTGAAGGCAGGCTATTCAGCGAAAGAGCTCGTGGCCTCGGGCCTCGTGGTAGAGCGCGAGGGGGGCGACGGGTACTACGACCGCTTCCGCAATCGCGTGGCCTTCCCGATCCGCGACGTGCAGGGCCGCGTCATCGGCTTCGGCGCACGCGCCCTGGCCGAGGGCGAGGTGAAGTACATCAACTCGCCGGAGACGCCGCTTTTCGCCAAGAGCCGCTGCCTCTACGGGCTGGACAAGGCGCGCGACGCCGCCATCAAGGGCAAGCGGATCATGATAACCGAGGGCTACACCGACACCCTGATGTGCCATCAGGCCGGCATCGCGTGGGCCGTCGCCACCCTCGGCACCGCCCTCACGCGCGAGCACGTGAGCCTCATCCGCCGCTACGCGGAGAGCGTGGTGCTCCTCTTCGATTCGGACGCGGCGGGCGAGGCGGCGGTTGACCGCAGCCTCGAGGTGTTCGCCGATGCCGACCTGGACGTGCGCGTGCCCTCGCTCAAGGAGGGCATGGACCCCTGCGACTTCCTGCTCTCCGACGGCGCCGAGGCATTCGTGGCGCGGCTCGAAGCCGCCAGAGAGCTCTTTGACGTGAAGCTGGACTTCGCCTGCGGGCGGTACAACATGGCGACCTCTGACGGCCGCGCCCGCGCGGTGGACGAGGCGCTCGGCGTCGCCGCCCAGGTGAGCAACGTGGCGAAGGCCGACCTCCTCACCGAGGCCATCGCCCGCCGCACGGGAGCTGACCGCGAGGCCGTCAGGCGCCGCCTGGCCACCCTCCGAAAGCCCCAGCGGCGGACAGCCGACGCCACGCCACAGGCTGCCAGAGGCCCGGCGCTCGACCCCGTGGAGCAGGAGATTCTGCGTTGCCTCCTTGCGGCCAACGAGCTCATCCCCTGCTTCCTGGCAAACGCCTCGCTGGAGGACCTGGCTGACGCCCGCGTGCGCCGCATCGTCGAGCAGGCCGTGAGCCTCTACGACCGCGAGGGCGAGGTGGACCCGGCGATGCTGACGGCCCTGCTCCAGGACCGCGAGCTGGCGGGCATCGTGGCCGAGATGGCCATGAGCGACGCCGAGGCGGGCAAGTGGGAGCGGACGCTTCAGGACTGCCTCCGCCGCCTCGCGGAGCGAAAGAAGAAGGGCGAGTACCAGCAGTTGAAGGCCCAGGCCCTGGGGGCCGACCCCCAGGCGCTGGCGGCCATCCAAGAGCTTCACCGGCGCAGAGCCACACGGCCCAGCACCGCCACTGCGGAGTAGAAGATGGCCAAAGCAGAGCCAGCCCCAGTTCCCGGCTCCCTCGACGACAGCCTCAAGCTCCTCATCGAGCGCGGCAAGGAGAAGGGCTTCGTCACCTACGAGGAGCTCAACGACATCCTCCCCGACGACGCCGCGTCGCCGGAGAAGATTGACAAGATCCTCATGACCCTCGACGAGCTGGGCATAGACATCCTCGACGAGACCGAGGAGGCCGGCCAGCACAAGGAGGAGGAGAGCGACCTCGTCGAAGAGGTGGAGGACGAGGAGGTCACGGACCGCATTGACGACCCGGTGCGCATGTATCTCACCCAGATGGGCGAGATACCGCTCCTGAGCCGCGAGGAGGAGATCGCCCTCGCCAAGAAGATCGAGGTCACACGCAAGCGCTACCGCAACAAGGTGCTCGAATCCGACCTCTCGCTGCGGACCGGCGTGCGGATACTCGACGAGGTGGCGAGCGGCAAGCTGCCCTTCGACCGCACGCTGCGCCTCTCCACCGCCATCGAGATCGGGCGCGACGAGATCATGCGCCTCCTCCCACTCAACCTCGCCACACTCCGCAAGCTCCACGAGCGCAACAAGGCGGCCTACCACGCCATCGCCAGGCCCAACATCAGCGAGGCCGAGAAGGCCGAGCTGCTCCGGCGCATGCACGCCACCCGCCACAAGGCCGTCACGCTCCTCGAAGAGCTCAACATCAACATAGACAAAATCCCGCCCATGATGCACGCCCTCCGCGAGGTCCACGAGCGCCTCGAAGGCACCGCCGCCACACTCGAACAGCTCATCAGGAACGCCAACGCGGACGACGGCGCACGCATCAAGACGTGCCAGGAGGAGATCAAGACTATCGAGGAGGAGTGCCTCGAGAGCCGCGAGCAGCTCGCACGCCGAGTCGCCGCCGTCGGCGAGCGCTTCATGGAATACGAGCAGGCCAAGCGCAAGCTCTCGGGCGGAAACCTCCGACTCGTCGTCTCCATCGCCAAGAAATACCGCAACCGCGGCCTCTCCTTCCTCGACCTCATCCAGGAGGGCAACACCGGCCTCATGAAGGCCGTGGAGAAATACGAGTACCGCCGCGGCTACAAGTTCTCCACCTACGCCACCTGGTGGATTCGCCAGGCCATCACACGCTCCATCGCCGACCAGGCCCGCACCATCCGAATCCCCGTCCACATGATGGAGACGATGAGCAAGCTCCGCAACGTCTCCAAGCGCCTCCTTCAGGAGCTCGGCCGCGACCCCACGGTGGAGGAGATCGCCGCCGAGGCCGACATCTCGATCGAGGAGGCGCGCCGCGTCCTCAAGATCTCAAAGCACCCCATCTCGCTCGACAGGCCGATCGGCGAGAGCGAGGACAGCTACTTCGGCGACTTCATCGAGGACGAGAACGCCGAGAACCCCGTCCACGCGGCCACGCACGAGATGCTGCGGGACAAAATCCACAGCGTGCTCGACACCCTGACCTACCGCGAGCGCGAGATCATCAAGCTCCGCTACGGCATCGGCGACGGCTACACCTACACCCTCGAAGAGGTCGGCCGCCGCTTCCGAGTCACACGCGAACGCGTCCGACAGATCGAAGCCAAGGCCATCCGAAAGCTCCAACACCCCATCCGCAGCCGCAAGCTCGAAGGCTTCATGGAGGACATTCTGAAATGAACTCGTCCTCGTCGTCCTCCTCGTCGTCCTCGTCGTCGTCGTCGTCGTCCTCGATCTACAGGAACCCTGAATGGCGAACAACCCCAACCTAGAGGCGCTCCTCCAGCTCAACGAGCTCGACAGCAAGGCCGCCAAGCTCGCCGCGCAGAAGGACCTCCTCCCCGTCGCTCTCCGCCGCATCGAGACCCTCCTCGCACAGCAACGCCAGACCATCGAGGAGAAGCGCGGAAAAGTCAAGGAGCTCCGCGCCCACACCCACACCCGCGAGCTCGACCTCCGCGCCGCCGAGCAGGAGGTCGAGAAGCTCACCCTTCAGCTCAACACCGCCCGCACCAACAAGGAATACACCGCCTTCCAGCACGAGATCGCCGCCAAGAAGGCCGACGCCTCAAGGGTCGAGGACGAACTCCTCGCCATGATGGCCGAGGCCGAGGACCTCGAGGCCGACGCCCGCGAGCTCGAGCGCGCCATCGCCCAGCTCGAGCGCCAGCACGCCGACGAAGCCAGGGGCGTCGCCAAGGACATCGCGAAGCTCGACGCCCAGATCGAAGGCCTCCGCCAGGCACGCCAGGCCGCAGCCGACTCCGTCGAGCGGCCCCTCCTCGAGGAATACGAGCGGATAGCCGCCAAGAAGGGCGCCTCCGCGCTCGCCGCCGTCGTCGCCGAATCCTGCCAGGGCTGCTTCATGCAACTCCCCCCCGAGCTCTGCCACACCCTCCGCGGCGGACGCAAGATCGTCAAGTGCCCCTCCTGCTCCCGCCTCCTCTACATGCCCTGACGCCGCGGCGCTGGGCCGTTGCGCAAGTCCGGCCATTTCTTGCCGCTGCCCTTCGATTCTTGCCAAACCCGCCTGCCCCCCACCCCCGCTCGCCGGGATGCGATCACGAGCACCTGAAACGGCATTCTCATCGGGTGCTGCTCACGCGCTCCGCCTGCGGGCGACGAGGGCCCGGACCTTCGGGGCCAGATCGTTCGGCACAGCCATCATCGCTGCGTCCTGCTGTTCCAGTGCCGCCTCGATCTCGGCGAACTGCTCGTCCTCGGACTGGTCCTCGCAATGGGCGAGCACCTGGAAGGGCATTCTCAATCGAGTTCACCTGCCACTTTCTCCCACGGGAGCCACCCGGCCTTCTCGGGGTCGTCACCCGCGGCGTGGAGCTCCGCGAGGGCCTCGCGCGCGATCTGCGTGTCCTCGAGGGTTTCAAGCCAATCGATGAGCGAATCCCAGTCGTCCGCCCTCAGGACCGCAAACCGCTCCCCTTTGATCGTGGCGAACTGAACCGACTGCAATGCGTCCAACCCACTCATCGTCGTGCCTCCATACGTATCTTCTCCACTCCTGCTATCCCACAGTATACGCCAATCCAGCCGGATTGCAAGCCGCCAAACCAGAGCGCGGGAACCCAGACTCGCTTGACCACAGAGGGCACGGTGCGCACAGAGGGAAGACACAGAGGAAGACCGGACCACGGATTACGCGGATGACGCGGATGAGAGAGGAGAGGAGTCAGGCGCTCGCCGAGGGAGCCGGGGGCCGCCCCCGTTCCCCAGGAGCGTCCCGGCCAATGCGACAGCCTGTCGGAGTGCGGCGGCTCGACGCCGCTGTGGGTCCCGCAATGCGCACCCCGCCCAGCCGATAAATGGAAGGCGAGGATCCGACACCCATGGACTCCTCCTCGCTAGACCGAACTGGCTCACCGGGTACTTCTGAGGAGGTTGGTGAATGGCACATAGGCCCTCGCAATCACCAACAGGACAATGCCGCAATAGAAGGCTCCGCCACGGACTGTATACAGGGCATTCAGGAGCCTCTGCCTGCGCCGAATCCGCTGGTCGCCAAGCTCAACTGTCGCCCCGATGCGCGCTGCCTCGTCCTTAGGTGAGAAACGCTCCCCTGTGTCAGGATCGACCGCAGTCTTGCCCTCTAAGGCAGCCACCTGGTAATCCTCTCTCCGACGCTCAAGCCTTCCCTTGACGTGGGACAGGTGGTAGAAGAGCGCCGTTCTCGCAATCCTTGTGAGGCCCGCGATCCCCGAGCACAGCAAGGCCAACCATGCCAGCAGTTCGAGAGCATCACTCACCCGCGACTGCTGAAACTTGGCCGTTTGTACCGACAAACCAAGTATTGTGAACGTGAGAGCCACGATGTAGAAGTCGAATTTCTCTTGGATTCTCTGGCCCACTTCGGCGTTCGTGTCAGCCACCGGTGTTCCCCCATACTTGACCGGAAAAGTCGCGCCCTCCGGGGCGTGTGAACGGTCCACGACAGCAAGTTGGATTGTACGCGTCTGGGCTCACGATGTCAACGGCCTCGGAGTTCCTGGTGAGAATCGCGTGTACCGTTGAGGATTCGGGGAGGTTCGCGTGATTCGTGGCCCGATGTTCATTGGGCCGAGGCGGCGATCCGGTTCCTGCCCTTGGCGACCTTCACGGCGTTGAGGGTGGCGAGGCCGTGCTTGTCGGCCTCGGTGGTGCCGGATTGGACGACGCGGTTGTCGGCCAGGGAGGTGTTGGCCCACTTGAGGGCCAGGCCGGGCTTGGGCTTGAAGGCGCGGCAGTGGCGGGGCGTGATGTCAACCGTGCAGGTGTCCTCGGGGCAGGAGGGGATGAGCCAGACGGTGATCTCCCAGCGGTCCTTCTCGTCCACGGGGTCCTTGTCGCCCCAGAGGAGCCAGGCGTTGATGCCGCCGTAGTAGTCGCCATCGGCGGGGTCGCCGTTGCCGGGGTTGTCGTCGAGCGAGCAGGCCGAGAAGGCGGGGAGGGTGGTGTCCCACCGCATCTGATTGAAGGCTTCGGAGAGCTCGTGTGGCGGGCCGAGGCTCCAGGTGGCGACGAAGGGCTGGCGGGCGCGGAGGAGGCCCCGCCAGCCGCGCGGGTCGTCCTGCCAGCCGAACTCGCTCGTGTGGCCGCTGTCCTTGCCCGTGCCCGAGATGCAGACGAGGAACGGTATGTCGCGGTCGGGATAGGTGTTGACGTATTCGGCGACGCTGTACATCTTCCAGGCGTCCTCGCCGGTGGTGGTCTTGATGCCCTGGGGTCCGAGGACGCCTGGCATGGACGGGCCGCCTGGGGCGAAGCGGATGTCGTAGCCCGCGGTGTAGGCGCCGAAGGACATGCGGGTGAATATCTCGGGGTGCCGCAGGCCGAAATGGAGCAGGCTCCCCACGATCTTCGAACGGTCTATCTGGTGGCGGGCCATTGTCCACTTGATCATGAAGTCCATATACCGCTCGCAGAAGTAGTCCACCTTGCACTCGGCCATGCCGCGCAGCGTGCCGCGGCCCTCGTTGTAGAAGAGGGTGGGCAGCCAGTCGAGCTGCTCCTGGACGTGGAGCGTGACGGCGTCGCCCCTGGGGAGGTTGAGCTCGCCGCGCAGGTTGAAGTCGCCCGAGATCGAGCCGATGATGAGCGGGCAAGGCTCCTTGCGCTTCTTGCCGACCGCCACCGCCACGCGGAACGCCTGGCCGGGCAGGTGGTAGTAGGGCGGCGCGGCCCAGTACTGATACCAGTGTTCGGCCGCGTCGTCCTTGTAGCGGTCCTCCTGGACGAACTGGAGGATCGGCTGTGGCACCGCAGGCGTCTCCTCGACGGGCGCCGCGAGGCTGTTGGCCTCGGAAATCTGCGAGAGGTTTTCCGTGCCCGCGAGCGCGACGGTGACGGCGTAGTACGCCTTCCCTTGTGGGCGGGACGTCCCCGTCCCGCGAGTTGTGGGCGGGACGTCCCCGTCCCGCGTGTCGCGGCGTGGGGACACGCCGCCCACAGGGGACACGCCGCCCACTGGGGACACGCCGCCCACGGTGTGGACGTAGAGTCCCTCGCCGGGGGCGAGCGCCTTGCCCTTGTCGGTGCAGAAGGTCGGGATGGGGGACGATGGCTCCTCCCACTGGTCGAGGTATTCGCCCTTGAAGTGAATCTGGTAGAGGTCGCGGTCGAAGCCGGAGAGCGGCTCGACCTCTGCGAGGCGTTCGGCCTTGTGGATGTTCGCGGCGGTGATGCGCTCGGCGTGGCGGTAGACGCGGTAGGTGACGGGTGCGACTTCGCGGACGCGGGCGAGGTCTTTGATGCCCTGGAAGCCGCTCGGCTTGTCGCGGAGCCCGAGGCCCTGGAGGTTCCGCAGCGTGCGGAGGGTGATGGCGGGGTGGTTGGGCATGTCGTAGGCGCCCTGGCCCGGCCCGGCCGCCAGCTTGTCGCCCCGCTCGCTGAACTTCGCGAGCCAGACGATCTCCTCGGCCTTCGGGCGGAAGGCGGAGTGCTCGGTCCAGGCGATGAACGTCTGGCCGTCGTGGTTGCTGACGCGGAGGCCGTTGGCCTGCGCGGGGAGCTCGCGGGGCAGGGACGGCCCGCCCACAGGCTCGTGGGCAATCTCCAGGTAGCTTTGGGGCGCGAGTAGGCGCTCGAACTGCGCCACTGCGAAGCCGAGGTTCTTCTCCGGCGCCCCCACCCAGCGCTTCACCGCCTCCGTGGCGTCGAACGAGCGATACCAGGGGGCCTCCAGCTTCAGTGGCTCGCCCTTCGCCGCATCGGGGTCGGGCCCCTCGGCCACGTGAATACGGGCCGGCTCGGTGGGCTGGATGCCGCGCTGGGTGAAGCAGAACAGCGAGGCGCGGCGCACCGTCGCCCCCTTTGGGATTGCGGACAGGTCGAAGATGAGCCTCGGTCCCGCCTTGCCCTGGACGATCTTGAGTGTGTCGGGGTGTGTGCATGGCGTGCCCTTCCCGCCCCAGCGCTCGCTGACCGCGCCGGCTTGGGCGAGCGACACGGTGAAGAGGAACAGCGCTGCGCTGAGCACGGCGCCCCACGAATGGCGCGGCCCAACCGCGCGCGTGTCGGGCTCTGGCTCCCGAAGGGAGCGAAGTGGGTTGCCGGCGGCTTCAGCCGCCGGACGCGGGCGCCAGAGCAACCCGAAGTCCCGAAGGGACGGCAGAAAGCGACCGCGTGCCGACTCGCCGCGCGGTTCTGCCGTCCCTACGGGGCTGTACTGGGGGCGTCCCCTCTCCGGCGGCTGAAGCCGCCGGCTACCCACTACCGTCCCTTCGGGACTGGGGAGAGGAGCAGCGCTGAGCTGTTCGTGCACATTGGTACGGGGCGCTGTGCTAAGCGGCCTCATTGCTGTGCCCCCTTCGGTGTGATGACGAGGCGATTGCCCTCGGGGCTGAACTTCACGTCCTTGAGGACGAGGAGGCCGTCGTCGCCGGCGGTGGCCTCGCCGCTCTGGGCGCCGCACTTCCAGGCGTAGGTCTTGCCCTTTTCGGCCTTGAACTTCTGGAGGCGGCGGGGGGTGACATCTGCGACGCCTTCACCGCGCCCGACGGAGAAGAGCGTGGCCTCGAAGCGGCCGGGCTCGTCCGCCACGTCGCGCCAGCGGAACTGGTGGTTGAACTCGCCCATCTTCCCTTCCGTCACCAGAGCCAGGCCCTGCCGCGACACACAGGCGAGGTGGGGCATGTCGCGGCGAATGTCCAGGCGGATGACGTTTGGATAGGTGCCGCTATTCGAGACAGGCACGTATCGTGCGCCGCCCCAGGAGAACTCGGCGATGACGCCGAAGTGGCGCGTGAGGAGAAGCTCGTAGAACTTGCGGCAGTCGGCATAGCCGTGGTTTGACGTTATGGTCATGAAGGGGAGGTCGGCGCCAGGCGGAAGCGACTGGACAAGCTGATTGAGATTGTGCTGCGCCCAGAAGGAGACGCGGGGCAGGGACGCCCCGCCTACATCGGCCTTGATGTCCCATTCGGGCTTGCCCCAGACCGCCTGCATGCTGAGGGCCTGGGGGAGGCCCTGGCGGCTCGTGTCGCGGGCGGCTGCCGCGTAGTCAATGATCGGGTGGCCCGCGATGGCGAGGCTGAAGACGCTCGGGTGGCGGATGGCCAGGTGAAGCACCCCGCTGCCCGAGGCCCCGCCGCGGCACCCCGTCACGAGGACGCGGCTGCGGTCAACTGGCCATTTGCGGCACGCCCACTCGATGAACGCGAGCAGCCGCCGCTCCGTGTAGGGCTGAATGGCGCCCTGCCTGAACGAGCGGAGCGTGCCCACCGCCTCGTGGTAGCCGTGCCACCACGACTTGATCGGGAAGTCGTAGGGGCACAGCACGATGCTGTCGCGCTCGATGCGGTAGTGCGTCCGCCAATACGAATGGCCATCCCTGTGCAGGTTCAGCTCCAGCGGCACCCCGTTTGCAGTTCCGCCTTCAGGCGGCCTTACGTTCGTAGTGCGGCCTTCAGGCCGTATCTTCTCAGGCACCCCGACCGACCAGTTGTGATATTGATAGGGCACATTCGCCATCGGCGGGGCGGCCCACTGGACGTAGTGGAGGCGCCTCTGGCCGTAGTTGAAGAAGGGCATCTTCGGCAGCTCGCCCTGGAGCACGGGCTCAGGCGCGCCCGCCTCCTCGACCAGCGCCTCTTGTGTCGCATTGGCCTTCGACAGCTCCACTGTGTTCTGGGCGCCATCCACCGATGTCACAACGGCGTAGTAAGCCTTGTCGTTCTTTGTGGCCGTGTGAACGTAGAGGCCGGTTCCGCGTGGGAGCGGCTTCTGTGTGGGCGGGACGTCCCCGTCCCGCGATTCGCGGCGTGGGGACACGCCGCCCACATTCGGCACGCCTCCCACAGGGATGACGAAGCGGTCAATCGGGCAGTCGCGTCCGTACTCGCCGTCCACAGTGGCCCGCTGGAAGGGGTCCCAGTGGCCCACCATCAGCACGTCGTTCGTGGCGATGAAGTGGTCAACCGGGCGGTCGGTGTTCCGGCCGTCGAGGTTCCAGCCCGAGAGCGGCTTCACGCTGGCGAGGAGTTCGGCCTCGTGGAGGTTCGCGGCCGCGATGGGGCGGGAGTGGCGGTAGACGCAGTAGCGGACCTGGCGGCGGGCGTCCAGCGTGTCCACGATGCGCTTCATCTCGCCCCAGGTGATCTCGTCGCGCCCAACGGGGTCGTCAATCTCCTTCCACGTGATGAAGGTCTGCCCGGCCAGATGGAGGGCTTGGACGCCTGTCACCTGTTGCGGCAGGTTCTCGGCCTTGCCCTCATAGGCCACATCCAGGCAGGTGGCCTCGGCATTCCAAAACGGGCAAGCCTTGGCGAAGAACTCCGCTGTCTGGGCACGCGGCACGCGGGACGCGGCACGCACCGCCTCGGTCGCATCGAAGCGGTCGAACCAGGGCGCGCGCAACGCGAGGGGCCTGGCGGCCACAGGCGGGACGCCTGTGCCACCAACGCCTGCGCCACCGGGGAACACCTCGATGTCAATCATCGCCTCATCCATTCGCCCGTCCAGAGGCGTGGTGCGGAAGATCAGCAGGTCGGCCCGATAGACCTTCGCGTCCTTCGGCAGGTCGGATAGGTCGAATGTGACGATCCCCTCGCCCCCCTCAGCCGCAGTGATCTGGACTTGGCGGCTTGGCGACTTGGCGGTTTCTTCGCGGGGCAGGGACGCCCCGCCCACAGGAGGGGCCTTGAAGAGCATCTTGCCGAAGCGGTCGGTCACGTGGCTGTCGCCCGAGAAGGTGGGCGACCAGGCCGACTCCTGCCAGCTCCCCGCGCAGTGGCGGTTGCGGTTGAAGTTGGCAATCCACTCGGTTGGCACCTTGCCGTCGGCGGCCATCGCGGCGAGCGGGACGGCGACCTCGGCGGTCCACGCCCCCGTCTCGCGTCCCACGGCGGCCTTGAAGCCCGAGTTCCACGAGGCGTCCTTCGCCTTGCCATCGTAAGTGCTGCCGACGGCGTTGACCCCGAAATGGTAGTAGGCGCCACCCGCTCCGAGGAAGAACTCGACGGAGTCGTCGTCCCACACCGCGCCGTCGGCACCTCGGCGGGTGGCCTGGAGCTTTGCGACGAGCGGCTCCTTGCACCGGAAGGCGAGGTAGAGCGTCTTGGCGTCGCGGACCAGGCGCAGCTCGGTCGGCTGGGCCGCGTCGCCCCCGCCGTCGAGCGTGCGGGCCAGTTGGCAGACTGGCGATTGCTTCCACCCCTCGTCGTCGAGCTTCCCGTCCAGCTCGGGCGGCGCCTTTGTCTCGACCACGTGACAGGTCGGCGCCTCCGCCTTCGGCGTCTTCACCTTCGCCGCCGCGGGCGGCCCCGTGGGCGCCTTGCCCCATCGCCGCGTCACCATCTCCGCGTGCAAGGGGCAGGCGAGAAGGCAGAGCACAAACCCAATGGCAGCACATCGCTTTGACACAGAGTTCAGGATTCCCAAGGGTCTCTTGGCCTCCATTTCGCCTTTGCGGCTCTGGCCTCCTCGATGTCCTTGAGGAACGCGTCCGCCTCCTCATCCGTGAGATGCGGCAGGGACTTGAGGATCCGTGGCAGGTCGGCTGCCGGTGTGCCGGCTGGTGCCGGACGGGTCTCATTGAGCTTGGGGGAGTCCGCCCCTCCGGGGCGGGAAGAATCCGCCTCGGAGAGGCGGGCTACACCGGCACGGCGCCCCATGACGATTCTCCACGACAGGAATACTACAGTAAGTCGCCACGGAGACAACAGGACAGAATCCTTGGCGCTTCGCTCCCTTGCTCCCAAAGGGAGCACAGTGGGTAGCCGGCGGCTTCAGCCGCCGGACTCGTGAGCCGGAAGAAGGGAAGTCCCGAAGGGACGGCAGACACGTGCGCCGGCTCGTCTCCCGCGGGTTTCTGCCGTCCCTTCGGGACTGGGGCGTGTGCGCCCCAATCCGGCGGCTGAAGCCGCCGGCTAACCACTGCTGTCCCTTCGGGACTGGGGTTTCGTCCCCTTGTTTGCCGGGCGTTGTACTATAGCGCCGAGCCCACGGCAGCTTCAAGTCACCGCCGCGCGATGGCGAGCCGGCTCTTGAGCTTGGTGAGCCTGAGGCCCTGAATCGTGACGAGGCCCCACTTGTCAGCAGTTGCGGTGCCGGCGCCGAGTTCCTTGTTGCCCTCGACGGAAGAATGGGTCCACTTGAATGCGTCGCCGGGCTTGGCCTTGACCTTCTGGCAGCGGCGGGGGGTGAGGTCGGTGGTGAGGTCGGGGTAGGGGCAGTCGTCGCGGAGGTAGAGGGTGATCTCCCAGCGGGCCGGCTCGTCCACCAGGGTCTCGGGGTCCCAGAGCTGGTAGAGGTTGATTCCGCCGCCCTTCTCGGCGTCGTCGTGGTCGCCATCGCCGGGGCTGTGGTCAACCGAGCAGTTGGAGAAGGCGGGCAGGCTCTGGCGGAGGCGGACGCGGGGCACGAGGTCGCGGAGGGGGCCGACGGGGCCTGGGCCGTTCGTGGACCAGTTGGCGGCGAAGGCGCGCTTGGTGACGGCCATCGCGTGGATCATCTCGGGCCAGGGCATGAAGCCGAAATCGCCCACCGTGTGCGCGGGATAGGCGCCGTAGGCCGGCCAGCAGAGCCAATAGGGGAGCTCCACCGTGGGGTTCTCGCGTATCCACTTCGGCAGGTCCATGTACTCCCACTGGTCAATCCCGAGCCAGTTCTTCGCGCCTTTGGGGTATGGCCCCCACTTCCAGCCGTGCTGCTGCGGGACCTTGCCGATGGCGAAGTTGCAGTGGCCTTCGGACATGACGGCGGAGAACACCTCGCCGTGTCGGAGCGCCCAGCCGCCCATTTGCGCCCAGAGCGACACGCGCTCGGGATCAATGAACAGGCCGGGTTCGGCCACTGCCCAGGCAGCGGCGGCGAGGACGCGGCGTTGCGGATAGTTGCACACGACGCCGTCGTCGTAGCCGCGGAGGGTGCCGATGCAGTCGTGGAAGCCCTGCCAGAGGCCGCCCTCGCTGAGTGCGATGAATGGTGCGCCCTTGACGTGGCGGCGGGCGTCGTGCCAGCCTGGGCTGGCCGCTTCTGTGGCTGTGCAACCGTAGGTGCCGATTCTCAGCATCAGCGGCTGGCGGCTCTCGGCGCTCGCCGCAGGCAGGTCCTTCCAGCGCACGATGAACGTCTCGGAGACCGTCGGCACGTTGTTAAGCGGCGGCTCGATCCAAGAGTTGTAGACGTCTATGTCGCACGACCTCGTCTGCTTGGGGTCCGACTTGATGGTTCGCTGGTAAACGATTGCTGGGAAAGTGGATGGCTTCTCATCCACAGGCTCCTTGAGACTCGCCAGCTCCGCGGCGGCCTCGCGGCCGTCAATGGCCGCGGTGACGGCGTAGTAGTGCCTTGCAGGCTTGGTGGCGGTGGATACCGCCAGGCCGGTTGCCCGGGGCAGTGGCTCGCCGATGTTGCCTGGTGGCACAGGCATCTTGCCTGTGGGCCACAGGCTGGAAGCCTGTGCCACCCCAGTTATGCGGTAGCGGGTCATCGCGTGGTTGAGGGCCAGGTTGTAGCCGGGGCGCAGCGGCGAGTTCTTCGTCGGCGTCCCCTGGTTGGGGTGCTCCGTGTTGCGGATGGCCTTGAGGTTCCACGCGGTCACCACCTCAGGCACCTCGCGGGCGAGTTCGGCCTGGCCCAGGTTCGCGATGGTGATCGGCTCCGTGTGGCGGTAGACGCGGTAGGCGAGCCGCCGCCTCGCGGGGGCGCCCAG
The DNA here is from genome assembly GCA_016872875.1 of Planctomycetota bacterium. The sequence continues at coordinate 15,967 of VGYW01000050.1, forward strand.
CACCGCCCTGTCGAAGTCCTCGAACCGCGGCGCGTCGTCGCCCACCAAGTCCTCGATCTCTGTCCAGGTGAGGAACGTCTGGCCCGACTGGTGAATGGCCTTGAGGCCGGTAACGGGCTTGATCGGCTCCCTGCCCTCACCGAGGTAGCTGACCTCGAGGACGGCCTTGGCGAAGTCCACGCCGCCGGCATCCGCGATGCGGAGCCCCTCGTTCGCCTTGGGGTCCGCCGCCCACGCCTTCGCCGCGGCTGTGGCGTCGAAGCTCACGTGGTCGGGCGGCAGGGATCTCAACGGTTCGGCGTTCGCCACGCCCTCAGGCGCCAGGCGGACGGCGGCGCCGTGCCTGTGCCCCTGCGTGGGCACGCGAAGGATGGCGCGCAGCACGTTGGTGCCTGGGGGCAGCGGCTTGAGGTCGAACCGCAGGATCGCACCCCGGGCCTCGGCGGGAAAGGGCTCGGTGACGAACTGCTGCGCCCCGAGCACCGGCATCGCCGACAGGCAGGCCAGAAAGATGAGCGTGCTTCGGCTCATTGGTCACCTCCCTTCCTGCGGATGATGAGCTTGCCCGGCTCGCCGAAGGTCAGCCCCTGGATCAGAATGCGGCCATCGTTGTCCACCGTGGCCTCGCCCTGAAGGGTCTTGCGCTTCTCGCGTGGGTCGGGGGCGGTCCAGAGGAGCTTCTCTCCTGGCTTGGGGCGGAACTTCTGGGCGTTGCGCACGGCCACGTCGCACGTGACCCGCCCCGCGTAGACGACGCGCTGGGCGGAGTAGAAGGCCATCTCGAGGCGGTCGGGCTCGTCCACGATGTCCTCGGGGTCCCAGCGGGGCTGGGTGTTGAGGCGTCCGCCCGAGCTGTAGCCGCGCTCGCCGGTGTCGAAGTGCTTGGGGAAGAACTCAGGATTCGGCCCGCGGTCCTTCGAGGCGCAGGCGAGGAGGGGGCGGTCGGAGCGCGGCTCGAAGGGGTGGTCGCCCTGGTCCGCACTCACCGGCAGGTGGAGGTGGTGCGAGCCGCCCCAGAAGAACTCGGCCATGAAGGCGTTGCGGGTCGCCAGATACGCCTTCATCAGGGCGGTCTCCTGCTTCCAGGTGAGGTGCAGGCTTCCCGCGCCGAGGGAGAGGAAGGGGAGAGCCGTCGCCTTGCCGTTCGCCAACACGTAGGCGATCAGGTTCAACTCGTCCCAGACTGGCCTGCCGCTCTCGGCCTCGATGCGCCATTCGGGCTTGCCCCAGACCGCGTCCATCTCGGGCCGCGGCGTCTTGCGTCTCCCGTACATCTCGTACTCGTAGGGGGTCTCCTGCGGGTTCGGGTCGGGCGAGGCGTCCGCCATCACACAAGCGGTCTTGCCCGGGCGCCGCAGGCCATACTGGAGTGCGGCCGTGCCGCCCCAGGCGCCGCTGCCGCCGCAGGAGACACGTCCCGCCTCGGCCCCCAGCTTAGCCAGCGCCCAGGAGACCATCGCGTCCACACGGCGTGCGAAGAAGGGCTGGACCGTTCCTTGGCGGAACGACCTCAGTGTGCCCAGGGCCTCGTGGTGGCCGTAGCCGAACGAGCGCCAGGGCGCGTCGTGCGGCGAGAGGAGCGCCGTGTCGCGCCGGTGCGGCCAGGGCGGCTTGAGGAACCGCTGCGTCTGGTCGTGGAAGAAGACGCCGAGGCGCCGCGTCGCCGCGCCCTTGAAGCCGCTCGGCACGAACACGCCCCAGTTGAAGTACTGGTTCGGCAGGTTCGCCAGCGGCGGCGCCGCCCACTGCACATAGAGCGACCTCCGGCCGGGGTAGTCGAAGAAGACCGTCACCTCCGCATAGCGCTGGAACACCGGCTCGCCGAGGCCAACCGTCTCCTCGATCGGCCCAACGCACGGCACTTCCCGCGTGTTCGCCACGCCATCCACGGCAGAGACGACAGCGTAATATGCCCTTCCGGCCTTGGTGGGGTGGTGAACGCAGAGGCCAGCCGTCGGCGGAAGGGGCTTGCCGTCCTCAATGGCCAGGCGCGCGATCGGCACCTCGCCCATCTCGGGCATGTCGGGATGGTACTTCGAGAAGTAGTCCTGGCGGGCGAGCCTCTTGGCGAAGTCGAGGTCGTCAATCGCCCTGCGGCGGTGGAGCGCGATGAGCTGGTCCACCGAGCGGCCGGCGGCATTGTAGGCCGACATGGGCCGCACGTCCCCCAGCCACTCCGACTCGGGCAGCGACGCCGCGGTGATAGGCTCTGTGTGGCGATAGACGCGGTAGCGGACCTCCCGCTCGGCATCCATTGTCTCCAACTGCTTCTTCAGTTCTCCCCAGGTCGGGGCGGGCGCTGCCGACCGCTCATCAATCTCCTCGAACGTGACGAACGTCTGCCCCGCGCGGTGAACCGCCTTCACCCCTTTGGCCTGTGCGGGCACTTCGGCAGGCTTGCCATCAAACGCGACGTCCAGTCGGGTCGCCTTCGGGTCCCAACGGGGGAAACTCTTCACAAGGAATTGCGCGGCTTGGGCACGCGGCACGCGGCACGCGGCACGCACCGCCTCCGTCGCGTCCAGCCTATCGTACCAAGGTGCCCTCAGCGCAAGCGGCTTCCCGGTGGCACGGGCATCTTGCCCGTGGCCCACAGGCGGGACGCCTGTGCCACCGGGGAACACCTCGATGTCCACCATCGCCTCATCCATGCGGCCATCCACGGGCGCCGCGCGGGCGACGAGTAGGTCGGCACGATACACCTTTGCGTTGCCAGGCAGGCCCGAGAGGTCGAAGCGGATGGCGTTCGGCTCAGTGCCCGCGGCGGGCCGGAACCGCTGCGTCGCCACCTCGGCCCCCGCAGCGCCCCAGAGCGCGACAAGGGCGACAACTCCCCAACTGCGTCCGATTGCTCGCGCACCCATTGCAGGCTCCCCTAGGTGGCTCCGGTCTCCCGATTCCCCGCAAATATGAAAAGGGCAAGGACATTTGTCAAGTGTCCTTGCCCTTCTCTCTGGTGGGTGGGGTGGGCATCGCACCCACGACCTCAGCATTTTCAGTGCCGCGCTCTACTACTGAGCTACCCACCCGCTCTAGTCAATGAAATATAGCAGACTTGGCGCGCGTTGTCAAACACGGGTTGGAGATTCACATTGGGGCGCCCGTGACGCGTGACCCGTGACGCGTGAGAAGAGGAAACCAAGTCCCTCTTGTCTGGTCACGGGTCACGCGTCACGGGTCACGCATCCTTCTCTCTTGGAAAGCCCCCCGCTTTCTGCTATACTCTGGCCGTTGCCGGAAGATGCCCCTGGGCCACAAACATGTCGAACCTAAGCTACTTTCGTCCCTGCATCGCGCGGATGGCGGGCTACACGCCCGGGGCGCAGCCGCCGGGGCCGGTCTACGCCAAGCTGAACGCCAACGAGAATCCCTATCCGCCGTCGCCAAAGGTGCTGGAGGCCCTCCGCGCGGCGGCGTGCGAGAGCCTGCGGCTCTACCCCGACGCGATGTCCACCGAGCTGCGCGCGCGCATCGCCGCCTACCACGGCCTCGCGCCCCAGCAGGTGCTCGTGGGCAACGGCTCGGACGACCTCCTGACGATGATCGTGCGGAGCTTCGTGGGGCCGGGCGACGTCGTGGCCGCGCCTTACCCAACCTATCCGCTCTACGAGGTGCTGGTCGAGATTCAGGACGCGACGATGCGCTGGGTGGACTACCCGCCCGACTTCTCGCTGCCCGAAGGGCTCGCGGAGCCAGGGGCAAGGGTGACTTTCGTGTGCAACCCAAACTCCCCCTCGGGCACGTGGGTGGACCCCGCGGCCATCGGGGGCCTGGCGGGCCGCCTGGGCGGGATTCTCGTGGTGGACGAGGCCTACGTGGACTTCGCGGAGGGGGACAGCCTGGGGCTGCTGGGCCGCTTTCCGAACGCCATCATCCTGAGGAGCTTCTCGAAGAGCTTCTCGCTGTGCGGGGTTCGCCTCGGCTACGGCCTGGCAAGTGAGGAGATCATCCGCGGCCTGGCAAAGGCCAAGGACTCCTACAACGTCAACCGCTTCGCGATGGCGGCGGGAGTGGCGGCGCTGGACGACGTGGCGTACATGCGGGCCAACGTTGCGAAGCTCCGCGCCGAGCGCGAGCGCCTGGCTGATGGACTTCGCCGCATGGGCCTGCGCGTCCTTCCATCCCAGGCCAACTTCGTGTGCGTCGTCTCCCAGGAGCCATCGCCCGCGGCATTCGCGGCGGACCTCGCGCGGGAGGGCATCCTGGTCCGCACCTTCGGCGACCCACGCCTGAAGGACTGGTTGCGCATCAGCATCGGCACGCCCGAGCAGAACAGCCGCATACTCTCTGGAATCGAGGCCACATTGAGGAGGAAGACATCGTGAGCCGGTCAGCCAAGGAAAGCCGCAAGACGAAAGAGACCGACGTGAGCGTGAGCCTGGACCTCGACGGCCAGGGGCGCTCCGCCGCTAGCACGACCGTGGGCTTCCTCGACCACATGCTCGACCTCCTCGGGCGCCACGCGGGCCTCGACCTCGATGTCAAGGCCACGGGGGACACCCACGTGGACGCCCACCACACGGTCGAGGATGTGGGCATCTGCCTGGGCAAGGCCCTGGCCGCGGCCCTCGGGGACAAGCGCGGCATCCGCCGCTTCGGGCAAGCTAGCGTGCCGATGGACGAGGCGCTCGCCGACGTGAGCCTCGACCTCAGCGGTCGCCCCTTCCTCGTCTTCAACGCCACGTTCCCCACGGAGAAGACGGGCGGCTTCGACGCCCAGCTCGTCGAAGAGTTCCTCCGCGCCCTCGCCGTCAACGCCGGCCTCACCCTCCACGTCCGCGTGCCCTGCGGCCGCGACACCCACCACATCGCCGAAGCCATCTTCAAGGGCCTCGCCCGCGCCCTCCGCGACGCCGTGGCACTCGACCCCCGCGTGGCCGGAGTCCCCTCCACGAAAGGCATCCTCTGAATGGAACAGAACCAGGCCCCGCACAGGCTCCTGCTCATAGACGACGACGTGGGCATTCTGAGGCTGCTCTCGGACTTCCTGACGAAGGAGGGCTACGTGGTGGTCACGGCTGCGGGCGGGCGCGAGGCCATCGCCTCGCTCGCGGGCCAGGCCCCCGACCTCGTGGTCATGGACCTTCAGATGCCGGGCGTAAACGGCTTCGAGGTCCTCGCGCAGATACGCCGGCAGCACGCCGCAATGCCGGTCATCGTCGTCACCGGCTACGGCTCGGAGGACGTGGCGGTACAGGCGTTGCGTCGGGGCGCAGACGACTATCTCCCGAAACCGTTGCGCCTCGGCGCCCTGGCCTCGCGCATCAGGGCCAACCTCGAGCGCGCCGCCTGGCGCGCCGCCCAGGAGCGCGCCGAGGACCGCTTCCGCCAGTCGGCCATCGAGCTCTCAGGGCAAGTCCGCGGCTTCCTGGCCGCCGCGGCCGACGTGCTCCGCGCGGTCCGCGACGAACTGGCCCAGAGCGGGGCCGCACCGGGCGCCCTCGAAGTGGTCGAGAAGCTCAGCCAGGCCTTCCGGGCCGACGACCCCGCCGCGGCCCTCCGCGCCCTCACCGCTGAGCTGGGCGCCCCGCCGACAGGAAGCCCGAAATCTGAAGGACGAATTCCCAAGGAAGCCCGAGAACCGAAGCCCGAATGACCCAAGCCTGTGGACAATATGCAGTATGGCCCCGAATCCTGGCAGCCACGGATTCCCTCTCCCGCACGACCCCCTCTCCCAGATGAAGCGTGGACCGCGGGAAGCGGGCGGGCCCCAGCATTGGGGGCCAGGCTCGGGCGCGCAGCTCGCGTGTCGGCAGCCGCAGTTCCGGAGTTGATCAACTCCGGGGCCACCCCTTTCCGCGGCGACACGCCACTCCCATATCTCACACTCTGGTTCCGGAGTTGGCCAACTCCGGAACTGCCCTTCTCCCCCGGGCGCACGCCTTGCGTATCCGCTGGGCGAGTTCCGGAGTTGTTCAACTCCGGAATCGCCCCTCTCCGCAGGGGCACACTACTCACGCCTCTCGAGCTGCACTTCTGGAGTCGGCCAACTTCGGAGATAGCCTTTTGCCCCCCGGCGCACGCTTTGCCTATCCGCTGGCCGCGTTCCGGAGTTGTTCAACTCCGGAATCGCCCCTCCCCGCAGGGGCACGCTGCTCACGCCTCTCGAGCTGCACTTCCGGAGTTGGCCAACTTCGGAGATAGCCTTTTGGCCCCCGGCGCACGCTCTGCCTGTCCGCTGGCCGAGTTCCGGAGTTGTTCAACTCCGGAATCACCCCTCCCCGCAGGGGCACGCTGCTCACGCCTCTCGAGCTGCACTTCCGGAGTTGGCCAACTTCGGAGATAGCCTTTTGGCCCCCGGCGCACGCTCTGCCTGTCCACTGACTGAGTTCCGGAGTTGTTCAACTCCGGAATCACCCCTCCCAGCAGGGGCACAGTGCTCACGTGTCTCGAGCTGCACTTCCGGAGTTGTCAGATGTCAGAGAGGGAGCAGAAGGAGGAGGTGTCAAGGGGCTGGGGGGGCGGGCGGCGGAATGCCCATCTGTATCACCACCCCCACAGTGGCGGCGGTGGTGAGCCAGATGGCCGGGAACGGCCTGAAGGCCGCCGGATCGCCAAAGCGCTCCAAGTGTATCAAGTCACGCCCGCGAGTTGATACAGATGGGCGAAAACGCTCACGGAAGCGTCCGGATCGCCAGAACGCTCCAACTGTATCAAGTGTGTGGCGCGCGGAGTTGATACAGATGGGCAAGACCGCCCCGGAAGCCCCCGGATGGCCAAAGCACCCCAACTGTATCAGCTTGTGAGGGGAAAGAGGTGATACAGATGGGGGCCGCAATGGCCGGCGCTACTTGGGCGGGATGAACTTGGCCAAGGCGGCCCAGGGGCTCTCGTCGGCGGACGGCTTGCAGCCGCAGGGGCCTTCGTTGCGGTTCCTGCCGCAGATGGGGCACAGGCCGGCACACTCGGGGCGGCACAGCGGCTTCAGCGGCAGCTCGAGAAGAAGGCACTGGCGGATTTCGTCCGTGAGGTCCACCGTCAGCTCCGAGTAGAAGTTCACCCTCTGGTCGCCCCACTCGAAGTCGCGGCGGCCCATGCGCGCGGCATAGGGGCCTGTCTCGGGCACGTAGAGGGCCTCGAACTCGCCGTGGAGCTCCACCGGCACGTCCTCGAGGCAGCGGCCGCACTCGACCACGGCGCGCGTGCTCGCCTTGCCCTCGGCCAGAACGTCCTCCTGCATGCGGGTGAGCGTCACGGAAACCTCCACGGGCTCCTCGAACCGCACCCGCTCGGCCACAAGGTCGAGCTCCTTCGGCGTCAGGGTGGCCTCGAGGGACGTCGGGCGGTCGGCGAGGGACGTGACGGCGATCTTCATTGCAGGCTCCCCTATCGTCGTCGTTGTCGTCGTCGTCCTCGAATCTCCAGAACGGGCAGAGCCCAGAGAAAACACGACGACGACAACGAGGACGACGACGAGGACGAGAATTTGTATAATGTGTATCGTATCATGAGGCCGCGCCCGATTCCAATTTTCTCACGGAGGCATCAGAGCCGTGGACTCGCGCGAACGCGTCTTCTGCGCCCTGGAGCGCGGCATGCCCGACCGCGTGCCGCTCTTCGAGATGGTGGTCGAGCCGAAGGTCATGCAGGGCATCTACCCGGGCTGCTCCTATGCCGAGTTCGTCGAGCGATTCGGGCTCGACGTGGCCGGCATGAACCGCTCCTCCTGGCCGAAGGACGGGCTGAACTTCGTGGACAGGGAGAAGGGGCTCTTCAGGGACCACTGGGGCGTCATCCGCGCCATCGGCCCGGAGAGCTCCCCATACCCCGTCGAGGCCCCAATCAAGCGGCCGGAGGACCTGAAGGACTACGTGCCGCCCGACCCCGACGCGCCCAACGCGCTCGGCGAGCTCCCGAAGGCCGTCGAGCAGTTCAAGGGCAGGAAAGCAATCATGTGGGTTGGCCGCGACTCCTTCTTCAACGCCGCCCACCTGCGTGGGGTGGAGGACTTCTTGATGGACATGCACCTGAATCCGGGGCTTGTCCACCAACTCGTCGAGATCACCCTGGCGTATGACCTTCGCCTGACCGAGCGCGCGGTCAAGGCGGGCGTCGAGGTCGTCGTCCTCGGCGACGACTACGCGGACAAGAACTCCCCCTTCTTCTCGCCCGCGCACTTCCGCGAGTTCTTCCTCCCCGGCCTCAAGCGGGCGGTGGACAACGCCCACCGGGCCGGCGCATACGTCATCAAGCACAGCGATGGCAACCTGATGCCAATCCTCGACATGATCGTGGAGACCGGCATTGACGGGCTGAACCCCCTCGAGCCCGTGGCAGGGATGAGCCTCGCCCGGGTGCGCGAGCGTTACGGCAGCCGCATCTGCCTGGTGGGCAACGTGGATTGCGGCCCGCTCCTCTGCTGGGGCACGGCCGCCGAGGTCAAGCGCACCGTCCGACAGTGCCTCAAGGACGGCGCGAAGGACGGCGCCTTCATGCTCTCCAGCTCCAACAGCATCACCTCGGGCGTGAACCCCGCTAACTACAAGGCCATGCGCGACGCGCTCTTCGCGCTGGGCTCATATCCTCTGAAGGTGTGAACGCTCCCTTCGTGACCCGCGCGCGAGACGGGGGAAGTCCAATGTCCAATACTCAATATCCAATCTTCAATGATCAAGTGAAAGACCGGGCAACGCATCAACGCGCTTACTTGGACATTGGGCATTGAGTATTGAGCATTGAGTATTCGGCCGTCCTTCTCCGCGGCCCAAGGCCGCCGTGATGTGAGAGACCGTGGACGCACGGACCTGGGCCATCCTTCAGGCCATCCAGCACCGCATGGGGCGCGACCCCGGCTGGCAGGTGCTGGTGCACAAGCGCGACTGGCTCTGCCCCTACTGCGGCGAGGTCGGCGTGTCGCCCCTCCAGCAGCGGCGGGGCGCGCTCGACATCCTCCGCCACCTCCTCAACGACTGCCGCCACTGGTCCGAGGGCGCCGGCACCCGCTTCGGCCACGATGCGCTCGAAGCCAAGGCGCGCCGCCTTGAAATCGAGGAACTCCTCCTCAAAGACCCCGCCTGGCGCCTCACCGACTGGCTCAGCCGCTGGTGGTGCCCATTCTGCGCCGAGGCCACCACCGTCCCCTGGCGCAAGGAGACCAAGGACGTCCCGCCCCCCTTGGAGCGGGTCATAGAGCACCTCGAGCGCTGCGCGGCCCACCGCGACAAGCGGAAGCCCTATGCCCCCGAAGCGATGGAGCGGATCGTCCGCGAGGCCAGCCGCCTCGGCGAGCTGACCGCCAGGCTCCGCCGCAACATCGAATCCGACCCCGCCTGGCGGCAGGCCAGCCCCGACGGCAAATGGACCTGCCCCGAATGCCACCGCCCCGTGCCCGAGGTGGACATCTCGTCCGACCTTCTCCTGACCTCCACTGCCCCCGCCCGCATGGCCCACCACCTCGTCGAGCGCTGCAAGCTCGGAGGCGAGGCGGCGCCGGCTCCCGTGGCCAAGCCCAGCCCCGACGCCGAGCCAGCCCAACGCAACCTCGAACGCGCACGCGAAATCGTCCAGAAAATGCTCCCCGCCGAAGTCCCCAAGCTCGAAGGCTACGACCTCTACTGCCTCTACCACCCCGCCGAGCGGGTGGGAGGCGACTTCTACGACTTCATCCGCCTCTCCGACCACGAGGTCGCCCTCCTCATCGGCGACGTGTCCGGCCACGGCCTCGAGGCCGCCCTCATCATGGCTATGGTCAAGAAGTCCCTCAAGCTCCACGCCCAGCACCACCGCTCGCCCGCCGAGGTCCTGCGGCAGACCAACCTCGACATCACGGCGGACCTCGACGCCCGCACCTTCGTCTCCGCCTGCTACGCCGTCCTCGACGCCCGCGCCGGGTCCCTCGTCTTCGCCCGCGCGGGCCACAACCGGCCCGTCCTCTACAACCCGCGCCGCAGCCCGCCCATCCGCCACCTCGAGAGCCAGGGCATGGCGATGGGCGTCTACCGCGGCGGCCTCTTCGACAAGCTCACCCGCGAAGCCGAGATCAGCATCCGCCCCGGCGACCTCTTCCTTCTCTACACTGACGGCCTCATCGAGGCCCGCAGCCCCGCGGGCGAGGCATACGGTCTCCCGCGCCTCGAGGCCGCCCTCGCCCGCACCCACGGCGACCTCGCCAGCCAGACCATTGCCGGCCAGCTCTACCAAGAGGTCCGCGCCTTCGCCGCCGGCGCCCCCCAGGACGACGATATCGCCATCCTCTGCCTGCGGGCGACCCCGTGAGCCCTGGCTGCGGGCCGTGTGGGCGAGAGGGCCGCTCTGGGTTCCCCAAAGAGCGCGCGTCTGTTGCGCCAAGCTGGGCCTGTTGCAGCACGGAAGCCCGAACCGCCGGCGCTCGCTGCGCTTGACCGCCCGGTTGCCGCGCGCTACACTTGGGCAGCGTACCACGCCAACCATTGGCGTGTTTGGCCCAGGCGTAGCGGAACTGCGTCCCCCAAGAATGCCCGCGCCGGGCCGCGATTGATCGAGGAGCCAGAACCTTGGGCGCGTTGCTCCCTGCCGATAACCTCAGGCGGCTCCTCAAGCAACGCGAAGGGCCAACCCTCGAGTTCAAGCGCTCCACGGGCGAACTCCGGGAGGGGTTGCAGACTGTCTGCGCCTTCTTGAATGGCACCGGCGGCCAGGTCCTTTTCGGCGTGCGTCCCGACGGCCAGGCCGACGGGCAGCAGGTGTCGGACCAGACGTTGCGCGAGATCGCGGAGGCCGCCGAACGCTTCGAGCCGCCTGCCGGACTCTCCGTGCAACGCGCCAAGGTCAAATCAGGCAGAGAGGTCGTTGTTCTGGCCGTGGATAGACCCGTGGATTCGGGGCCGTTCACCTACGAGGGGCGGCCCTACGAGCGAGTGAGCGCGACGACGCGGCGGATGCCCCAGGCCCGCTACGAGAAGCTCCTCCTGGACCGTGCTCACGGGACGCGGCGTTGGGAGAACGCCCCCGCCGAGGGCGTCGAGCTGCGCCACCTCGACCGCGACGAGGTCTACCGCATCGTGGAGGCGGCGCGTTCCACCGGGCGGCTCGTGGGGCCGATCGGCTCGCGGGTGGCCGATGTCCTGGACCGGCTCGCCGTCCGCAGGGATGGCCAAATCCTACAAGCCGCGGTCGTTCTCTTCGGGAAGACGTTCCTGCCCGACTATCCTCAGTGCGAGTTGCGCATGGCCCGCTTCCGTGGCCTGGACAAGACGGAGTTCCTGGACCAGCGCCAGGTTCGCGGCCCGGCCTTCAAGCTGCTCGAAGAGGCCGAGCTGTTCTGCCAGCGGCACTTCCCGCTCCCGGGGAAGATCGTGCCTGGAAAGCTCCAACGGGTTGACATCCCGCTCATCCCGCCCGACGCCATGCGCGAGATCCTGGTCAACGCCCTGATCCACCGCGACTACTCGATTGCCGGGGGTGCCGTCTTTCTCGCCATATACGATGACCGGGTGGAGGTGGCGAGCACGGGCACGTTCCCGACCGGGATACGACCCGAGATGCTCTCGCGCGAGCACCCGTCCGTCCTGCGAAACCCGATCATCGCGGAGGTCTTCTTCCGAGCGGGCCTGATCGAGAAGTGGGGCCGTGGCACCAATCGCGTCATCGCCATGTGCCGCGCGGCTGGGGTTCGACCTCCTGAGTTTGCCGAAAGTGCCGGCGCCGCGACGGTGACCTTTCGGGTGCCCGTGGGCCAGACTGTCAAGCCCCATGAGACACCCCATGAGGCACCCCGTGAGGAGGCCCATGAGGAGGCCCATGAGGCCCATGTGAAGGCCCATGTTCGTCTGGCGGCGAGCGAAGCAGCTCTCCTCGCGGCATGCAGCCAGGAACCCAGAGGGACGAGAGACTTGCTCGAGTCTCTGGGGTACGCGGACCGAACGGGGAACTTCAAGCGGGGTCTCAAGAGGTTGATGGCGCTGGGCTTTCTGAAAATGGTCGTTCCGGATAGGCCCAGGAGCCGGCTCCAGCGCTACATGACTACGGAGACAGGGAGAAGGGCGCTACAAGGCGCGAAGAAGGATGTGCGGTGACTTTGACCGCGTCAGCGCTCCGCGCTACACTTGGGCTACCTGGTTCTTGTTGCAGAGGGTCGTGGGGACGGGCGGCTCGCCCGTCCCTCGTGCGACACGCGGGCCGCGTGTCGTTGCGCTAACCATTGAAGGAGAGAATGATGAGAGGCGTGCGTGTGACGCGGCGGGACTTCATCGGGGGCGTGGGGGCGGGGGCGGTGCTGGCCATCGTGCCGCGAAACGCCGTGGCGGGCACGCGGGAAAACGCGCCGAGCGATAGGCTGAACATCGCAGGCGTGGGCGCCGGCGGGATGGGCGGAGGGGACATCGGAGCGGTGTCGGGCGGGAACAACATCGTGGCGCTCTGCGACGTGAATACAAACACGCTCAAGGACGCAACCACCCCCAAGACGAAGAAGCTGCCGGACGGGAAGACCCAGGAGGTTCCGGCCCGCTACCCCAAGGCCCAGGTGTACACCGACTTCCGCAAGATGTTCGACGAGATGGAGAAGGAGATTGACGCGGTGACGATCGGCATCCCCGACCACACGCACGCGGTCGTGGCGATGGCGGCGATCAAGCGGGGGAAACACGTCTACTGCGAAAAGCCCCTCGCCCACTCGGTCCACGAGGTCCGCGAGCTGATGAAGGCGGCGAAGGAGAAGAACGTCGTGACCCAACTGGGCAACCAGGGGCATTCGTCCGAGACCATTCGCATGTTCTGCGAGTGGATATGGGACGGCGCCATCGGCAACGTGCAGCGGATCGAGCTGGGCTGCGCGGCGGTGAACTCGGCCGTGGACGCCCTGGAGCGGGTGAAGAAGGAGCGGCCGCCGGTGCCGGAGCACCTGAGCTGGGACCTCTGGCTCGGCCCCGCCCAGGAGCGGCCCTATCACCCCGCCTACTGCCCAGGCTCCTGGCGCGGCTGGGTGCCGTTCGGCAACGGCACGGTGGGCGACTGGGTGTGCCACGTGGTGGACCCGGTCTTCTGGGCGCTCGACCTGGGCGCGCCGAAGTCCATCCAGGCCGAGGTGAAGGGCTGGGACTTCGAGACCCAGGGCGACGCCTTCCCGAAGGGCGACAAGATCACCTACGAGTTCCCCGCCAAGGAGGGCAAGCGCGGGCCGGTCACGATGGTCTGGCACAGCGGCACGGTGCGAATCCCGCGGCCCAAGGAGCTCGAAGAGGGCAGGAACCACCACGAGACGGGGGCCGTCGTCTACGGCGACAAGGGGGTGATCATGTACGGCTCGCACGGCGCCGGCGGCGTCCGCATCATCCCCGAGGCCGCGATGAAGGCCTACAAGCTGCCCGAGAAGAAAATCCCCCGCGTGCCCGGCCACCACGGGGACTGGCTCCAGGCCATCCGCCAGGGGAAGAAGGCGGGGAGCGACTTCGCCCTCTACGGCGGGCCGCTCACCGAGCTCGCAATGCTCGGCGTCATCGCCATCAAGCTCCACGGCACCAAGCTCGAGTGGGACGCCGAGAAGGTGCAGTTCACCAACTGCCCGGAGGCGAACCAGTTCATCAACCCGCCGTATCGAGAGGGCTGGTCGCTTTAGAAGATTCCGCGTGCAAGTATGCACGCCCTACAGTGCGCCCAGAGCTCTCTGCTCCGCACCCGAACACCCGGCTTCGCGCCTACTGGCACGAGTTGTTGACCTTGGCGGCCTGGGAGCCGGGCATGTCCATGCGCGGCTTGGCGGCGAGCATGGCATTCACCGGCTCGAAGCACTTGAGGAG
>VGYW01000051.1 GCA_016872875.1 Planctomycetota bacterium
TACTGGCAGGAGTCTAACCAGCGGGCCGATCGTGGCCACTGCAAGCGGCGGCGTCGTGAACTCAGACTACGAGGCATCAAACTGTCCCAACTCAGGAAGTGCTTCAATGTTTTCTAGCGTTGTAGTGCTAGATAGCTTCTGTTGCGGAAAGTGGTTCTGCGGACACGCCCAAACAAGTTTGGGCGTGGCACCCACGATTCTCCTCCAAGCAAGAGGGGGTGCCACGGACAAACTCGTTTGTCCGTGTCTTCCGCAACAGGGACTAGATAGCTCACCCGTCAGAGCTTCTCCCAGCGAGACCTGTCCACTCCCGCCTGCCGCAGAACCCTTGCCAGGAGCCCGCTGCTGATGTCGCCTCGGTGAGGATTGGGGATGAAGAGGGTGATGTCGTCCTTGACCATGAACTCGTGCCTGCCGCCCGAGTACGGGCCAACAAAGCCAAGCTGCCGGAGGTAGCGAATGAGGTCCCTCCTCTTCACTGGCCCGAAGGCAGGCATCAGGCCACTTCCTTGATGGTCAACTCGATGCCATCAATGACAGGCAGGGGGAGGTTTTTGTGGACTCGGAAGAGAACCCATTCCTCAAGGACTTCCCGCAACTGCTCGCGGCACTCTTCGAGCGTGCCGGCATTGGCGTATGCCCCCTGGCACTCGGGGATCTCGCCGCAATAGGTGCCGTCGTCCGGCAGAATCTCATACTTTGCGTGGCGAAGAGCCGCTTGCACGTACTCGAGTAGCATTGCCGATGCCTCCGTGCCTCCCTATGCCCGCAGTTGATTGTACACCGCGGGCAGGGCTTTTCAACTGTAGCTCGGCAGCATGGCGCCGTGGGCCGCGATGAGCTCGTCGCATAGGGCGACGGTCTGGTCGAGGCTCAGCTCGGCGGAGGTGTGCGGGTCGAGGAAGGCGGCGTGGTAGATGGCGTCGCGCTTCTGCCACAGGGCCGCCTCGATGGTGAGGAGCTGGACGTTGATGTTGGTGCGGTTGATTGCGGCGCAGACCTCGGGCAGGTCGCCCACGTGGGTGCCCTGCACCCCGTTGCGGTCAACCAGGCAGGCGACCTCGACGCAGGCCTTCCGCGGCAGGTTGGTGACAAGGCCGCCGTTGAGGACGTTCCCGCCCACGCGGATCGGCGCGTCAGTCTCCATCGCCTCCATGATGTAGGAGCCGTATTCGCCGGAGCGCTTGTGGGTGAGCCGGGCGTTGTTCACCAGCTCGTCGCGCTGCTTCTTCCAGCCCTCGATCTGGGCGACGCAGCGGCGCGGATATTCGTCCAGCGGGATGTTGAACTCCTCGATCAGCTCGGGATACAGCCGCTTGATCCAGTAGGGCATATACTCTGAGGTGTGCTCGGAGGATTCGGTGACGTAGTAGCCGAACTTGAGCATGAGCTCGAAGCGGACCATGTCCCAGTGCTTCTTGGCGCCCTTCTTCCGTGCCTCGGCGTTCTTCTCGGCGGCGCGCCGCTTGATCTCGGGGTAGAGGTCCACCCCGCCGTCGGTTATCTCGAGCAGCCAGCCCTGGTGGTTGATGCCGGCGATCTTCCACTGGAGCTTCTTCACCTGGTCGAGCATGCCCACCTGCCAGAGGAGGCCGCGTGCGCAGCCCTGCACTGAGTGGCAGAGGCCCACCGTGTGGATGGCGCTCGCCTGGAGCACCGCCCCAGTGATCATCGCCATCGGGTTCACGTAGTTCAGGAAGAGCGCGTCGGGGCAGACCTCCTCCATGTCGCGGGCGAAGGCGAGGACGACGGGGATGGTGCGTAGCGCGCGGAAGATGCCGCCGACGCCAAGCGTGTCGCCGATAGTCTGCTGGAGGCCGTACTTCTTCGGCACCTCGAAGTCGATCGCCGTGCTCGGCTCGTAGC
Source organism: Planctomycetota bacterium (assembly GCA_016872875.1). Next base: position 1,867 of record VGYW01000051.1, read on the forward strand.
CGCCCACCTGGATGGCGTTGACCACGTAGCTCGCGCCGCGGAGGGCCTCCCTGCGGTTCTCGGCGCCCAGGTGGGCGCTGATCGTCCCCCGACCGCTGTTGACATTGCGGTTAATGTTGTCCAGCATCATTCTGGACTCCTCGAGCCTTGCGCCGTCAATGTCGTAGAGCGCGAAGTGCGACTCGCGCAGCACCTCGCTCAGCAAGCAGTCGCCCAGGACGTTCTTCGCGAACACCGTGCTCCCTGCGCCCATGAACGCGATCTTCGGCATCCCGCGTGCTCCTTCCTGGCCTCCCTCAGCCGCACAGCATAGCGTGAAAAGCAGGCAAAGACAAGTGCCCCAAAGGACGATGGACACAATAGCTCACTTGCGCGCTCACGCCCGTGACGCCGCAACCGTCTCGGTTGCCATCCGAAGGCGTCGCGGCTGCCGACTGTGCAACACAGCAGGGGGGCCCGCGCAGGTTCCCTGGCCACACACCATCGCTCAGGTCGCTTCCGGGAGATAATTGCAGAGTCATATGACTCTGCAATTATCTGGCCGCGGCCCGCCAGCAGTCATACGACCCCCGTCTCTCTTGGGGAGCGTGGACAGAAGGCAGCCGACGGTGATCCCGGGTCCTCTGCCCGCGCGCCATCGCTCGGCGTGGTTGTGGAACATAATTGCAGAGTCATATGACTCTGTAATTATCTGCCCGCGGCCCGCCAGCAGTCATACGACCCCCGTCTCTCTTGGGGAGCGTGGACAGAAGGCAGCCGACGGTGATCCCGGGTCCTCTGCCCGCGCGCCATCGCTCGGCGTGGTTGTGGAACATGATTGCAGAGTCATATGACTCTGCAATTATCTGGCCGCGGCCCCCCAGCAGCCATACGACCCCCGTCTCTCTTGGGGAGCGTGGACAGAAGGCAGCCGACGGTGATCCCGGGTCCTCTGCCCGCGCGCCATCGCTCGGCGTGGTTGTGGAACATGATTGCAGAGTCATATGACTCTGCAATTATCTGCCCACCGCTCGCCGTGGACGACCGGCCCACCACGCCTGGGCGCCAACGCGCATTCGCCGTGGGAGGCTTCGCAACCACCTGGTACAGACTTGCCGGGCGTTGGACGTAGGGGGAAGAGTCACGCTGACCTGAGCGCCCCCCCGCGCGACCTGCCCGGGCAGAGCCCCCATGACCCCACGTCTATGTGGCTCCCCAGTCGTGCCGACTGTCGCTGTTGGCGCACCCTCGTGCGCGTTGTCGTCGAGACGCTTGGCCTCCCCTGTCCTGAAGACTCCACGAGCACGAGAAGGCGAAAGTGCAGGTGGCCTCAAAGACCGAGGGCCATGCCCTGCGGGTGCGCAGGGTTTGACAGCGCCGGCCCGCCTCGGTATCCTTTGGGCATGGTGCGACTGCTGGCCATAGGGCTGTTGCTCAAGGCGTCCGTGGGTGCCGTGCCGGGCGGCGAGGCCGCGCCCGAGCCGAAGGGGCCGCCCGAGCCGGCGTTCCCACCCGTGACCGGGCTGGCGGCGCTCCGCGGCGACATCAGGCCCCTCTACGATGGCCGGGTGGAACTCTACTACGACTGGTCGGACCCCGCGCAGCTCGCCGACTGGCGCGTGGAGGCCGGGCCTGAGCCGCGGGTGGCCGATGGCGAACTGCGCCTCGGCTCGGCCCAGAGCCATCTGCTCCGCCACGCCGCCTCCTTCCTCGGAGCCGCCGAGGCCGCAGGCGCCTTCCGCATCGAGGAGGAGCTCGCCCCCCACGGCCACTGCGGCGTCGCGCTGTGCGCCGGACCCTGGCGCGGCTACTGGCTCCACCTGCGGGACTGGCGCCAGGAGCTCTACCGCGAGGGTGCCGAGCCGGCGTTCGCGGCCGATGGCGCGCTCAGGCTCCGGCCCCGCACTGCCCACTCCTTCCACTTCGCACGCACGGGCAACTGGTTGCGCGTCTGGCTCGACCACGCGCTCCTGCTGCGCGGCGCCGACCCCGCGTTCCACCAGGGCAGCGTGCTCCTGAGGGCGTGGCGGGCGCGCGTGGGCTTCAGAGGCCTCTGGCTCCTGGGGCGCCCCGACCCGCAATGGCTCGCGGCGAATCCGGGCGTCGAGCGGCAGCTCGAGGCGCTCCGCCTCTACCAGGGCGCTCTGCCACTCCTGCGGCCGCTCTGGGAGGCCGGCCAGCACGCCGAGGCGCTGGCAAGGGCCAAGGCGCTGGCGGCGCAGGAGCCCTACGCGAAGTCGCCTCTCGCCGCGAAGTGGCTGCTCGCCGACGCCCAGGCCCTCGCCGCCCTCTGGCAGGCGGTCGAGGCCGGCATCGCCAAGCTCAAGCCGGGCGACGCCATCCGTGCTGGTGGCGCCGAGGCCGCCTTCCAGGAGTACCGCCCCGGCCTTCTGCTCCTTCGTGCCAACGGCGCCGACGCCCCGAAGAAGCTGGCGAGCCTACAGGGCGACGAGCTCCTCGCGCTCGCGGCGCGCGCGCGGCCGGCCGAGCCTGCGCGCGACCAGTTCGTCCTCGCGCTCCTCCGCCTCCACGCGGGCGGCGCCGACCGCGCCGCTGCGCTCCCCGACCTGCTCCTCGCAGCGAAGGCGGGCGCGGACATCGCCCGCCACAGGGGCCTCCTCATCCCGCGGCCGCCGACCGCCGAGAAGCTCGCCCCGCCCCAGGCCATCAGCGGCGAGCGTGCGGCCTTCGACGGCAAGCCGCTCTTCATCGAGGCCGAGGCCGCCGCCGTCCGAGCCGGGGCACTCGTCGTCGAGCAGGACGCCGCGGCCTCCGGCGGCCGCTTCGTCTGGGAGCCGCGCGGCGAGGGCGACGCCCAGTACGGCAAGCCCTCCTCCCGCCTGGTCTTCCACGTCCTCGCCAACCAGCCGGCCACCGCCTACCTCTGGGCGCGGGTCCGCTCGCCCTCAGCCGACGCCAACTCCTTCTTCTTCGCCCTGGCGCCCGAAGGCACGGAGACGCCGAACCTGCGTCCCTGGCACCTCGCCCCGCAGGCCGGCTGGCACTGGGAGCCGTACAACGCCGCCGCGTCGGTGGACGAGGGGAGCACGAAGCCGAGCGCCATCCAGCTTCGGCCCGGCATCAACGCCATCGTCATCGCCGTCCGCGAGCGCGGCGTGGCCCTCGACCGCCTCTACCTCAGCGAGTCCCCCGACCCGCCGGAGCGGTGAGCGCTTCCTCGAGCGGCGTGGCCACGTGGCCCGCGTCTCCGACGCGGAGTCCCTCCGCCCCGGAGGGGCGGGCTACCTGGGTCTTGGGCCGAAGTGCGGCATCGGCTCGCCGAGCTCCAGCGCCCCAAGGTCGGGCGCCTTGCCCTTGAAGCCGTCGCTGAAGTTCGGCAACACCACGCCGCGGTCAATCGCCGGGCCGTCGGCCTTCAGCCGATAATCGAGTTCCTCGCCTTTGTACGTCACCTTGGTGTCGGCGGGCGGGACGAGGCCCGAGGCGAAGACGGCCTTCGGGTCGAGGACGATGGCTCCGTGCTCGCGGTAGATGATGCCGGCGGCCTTCGCATCGTCAGGTGTCTTGTAGCCCTTGCCGTTCCACTGGGCGAAGCCGCCCGTGAAGCCCCCGAAGCCGTCGTTGTCGAAGTCGCACGTGATCATCCGCCCGGTCGTCGGCAGCGCCGTGCCGCCCGTGCCCAGGAAGAGGTTGTTCCGCGTCCACACGTCGGTCACGGTCTCCGTGGCGGGCTGGATGATGAAGCAGTGGCCGTTGCGGAGGCACGTGTTGTGGAAGAGCAGCACGCCGCAGGTGTCGTTGTGGAGCTTGAAAGGGGAGTAGGTGGCGTTGAAGATGAAGTTGCGGAAGAAGTAGAGCGGCCCGCCCTGCGAGGGCTGGGCCGTGATGCCGTGGGCGACGTTGAGGATGCGGTTGCGGAAGACGCGGACGTTGGTCTCGCCGTAATCGGCCTCGAAACCGTCGTCGGTGCAGATCGTCACGTCGTTGTTGTGGATGTCGGATGCGGATAAGTTGCCATAGCCTGTGCCGTGGGTGCCGTCGCCGAGGTTCTGCATGCGGTTGTAGGCGACGACGTGGCCTGAGCCGCTCACGTAGGTCGCGCAGGGGGCCTCGATGCCCTTCGTGCGTGGCCACGAGGTCGGGCCGATGAACACGTTGTCGGTGATAAAGTGCCCCCGCGAGACGTTGTAGCCGCCGTTGTGGGCGGTGAAGCCCTTCTCCATCTTCTGGAACTTGCAGCGGCGGATCACCCAATTCGAGCCTTCGTGCGCCACGATGGCGTATTGCCGGCCCTGGAGCGTGAGGTCCTCGAGCCAGACGTGCTTGATGGCGTTGGCGCTGATGAGGCGGCCTTTCGCCGTATCGTCGCCGCCGCCGTCAATCACCGCCTCGCCGTCGCGTTCGTGTGGCACAGGCGCCCCCGCCTGTGGCTGTAGGCGGGGCGTCCCTGCCCCGCGCTCCACAGCCGAGGGCGGCTGTGCCACACCGCGGAAGATGATCGGCTTCCCTGGCTCGCCGCTCTTCTTGAACTCCAGCGCCCCCTTGATCAGATAGCGCCCCTTGTGGAGGAGGAAGAGGTCGCCCGGCTCCATCGCGGCGATGGCACCGGGGAGACCCTTGATGGCATCGGCGGGGCCGCCGGCGGCGTCCTCGGGCACCACGTGGCGCACCCGCATCCCTGGCGGCTCCTTCGGCTCGCCGATCGTCTTCATCTTCAGCACACACTCAATGGATGGCTTTGGTGGCACAGGCGTCGGTGGCACAGGCGTCCCGCCTGTGGGGGACACAGGCCGGAGGCCTGTGCCACCGGGAGCCTGCACTACACCATCCGGATCGCTCAGCGACAGCTTCACCTCGTATTCAGTCTCAGGATCGAGGTCAACAATGCTCCCCGCGAAAATCTGGCCCCCTGGCAGCCGCTCCGCGGGGATGCCGCGGAAGTTCCACTGGCCGCGCTGGTCCCTGGTCACTGAGCGAAGCGTGCGAAAGAGCGGGAACCCCTGCTTCCACGCGGGCTCCCCCGCCTTTCTGTATTGCACCGCGATAGTCGCATTCGCGTTGTCATCGCCCTTCACCGGCCAACGCACGGCCAGACAGTGCAGCGTCGCCGGCTCCTCCTGCACCTCCCCAGGCGCCGAGGCATCCCCCGCCCACCCACAGACGGAGAGAACTCCGAGTGTGAGGAGGAGCGGTCGCCCAGCCGCCGGCCTGGACGGCCTCACGCGGTCCCGATAGAGCGGACGGGTCATGTCATCGTCTCCTTTGCAGCGACAGAACAGTCTCTTCTTGGCTGCGAAGGGCCTCGCCAAGGTGGGTCCAGAAGTGGCGGGGTCGCCTTCACCAGCCACCGACCTCATTCCAGGTTTCCTGCGCGAGGTCGTCCAGCCAATCGGGCGATAGTTCGTCCAAGCTGTCCAGCACATCCACACCAATTTGCTCTTGCACATCCAGGAGTTCGCTCACGCGGCGATCCAGGGCCACAGCGGGTGCTCGACCTTCGGACTGATCGGCAAGTCGCTGTGCAAGGTCGGCCACGGCGGTCTGCAAAGAGCGACACGCCCAAGGCACACGAAGCCTAACCGCATCTTCGTCGGCCGGCCTCAAGTTCCCTGATGCGCCACGCGCCACGGCCTCGTAGATCAGCGGAAGGGGAAACCTCCCAGGCTCAATGACCGTGATTCCCCAAAGCAGCGCAAAGCGCCGGCAATCCTCCCGGATATTCCCAGCCGACAAGAGAAATCGAAGTAGCGGAGACCGAACAGTCAGGATGTCACCGCCCTGGAGAAAATCTATGCCTTTGCCGTTGAAGATCAAGAGTTCATTCTTCTCAAGCGGCGAACTGAGATGCTTCAATTCCCACATCGTGGCAGCTTGTACGGCGCGACCAGCGGCATCGACCTCGTGGCCCAAGCCGGACGCGCTGGATCTGCCGCCCAAGGTTCTTGACCCGGCCTTCTCAGACAGGGAGACACCGCGACGCTCGCATACCAGATAGAAGAGCTGTTCGAACCTGCGCCCAGCTTGGGGCCCGGTGCCGGACACTCCTCTTACCTCTACGATGGCGTAGGCGCGCAAGAGGACGTCCAGAATGCCTGGCGGTAGTAGACGCCTGAAGTCGGCTTTTCGGGGCCGCTTCCACCACATTGGCGCCCCCTACCCCAAACGGTCGTCGCTTCCGCTGGGTGTCGCCTCGACACTCCGGGCCTCAGCACTCAGCCCTTCGAGCTTCGGAGCGACATAGGCATCATCAATGAGCGCAACTCGGTCACTGCTACCCAAGTGCAGCAGATCGTGGAGCACGCGAAGGAACCAGCGCGGGCGCGGCTTCGTGTGCTCCCAGACCTTGCGGAGAGACGAATCGGTGAAGGGGGCGATACCACCAACGGGGCGGGATACGGCAAACGTCTCGTGGTTGAGGCAACGCTCAGCCAGTAGCCGGGCCGACTCGTAGTTCTCGAGCCCCTTCAGAACCACCACGTACGGACCGTTGAGTGGGTTATCCCACTCCAGAGGTCGAAGGTCCTCATGCAACCAAGCGTCCCGCAAGCGTTCATAAGCATCTGGGTGGAACTGGAAGACGAACGATGCCAGCGACGCAAAAGGCTCAGTCTCGATCAGCGCGTCTCGGATTATCTTGACGTTCTTCTGCAACTTCGCAGCACCCGCGCTGGCTGTGAAGTCTTCAACCTGGTCGATGAAGAAGGTGAAGTGTTTGATCCCGGCCAACTCGGCAAAGGCAACGAAGAGTTGGAGGTACTTGAGGCCGTTGCGGTCATGGTGCCACGTGCCAACTTCATCCGCAAGAAAGCGCTGCAGCGCCGTGGTATCTGGCGAGGCGAGGTGGAACACGTAGTCTTCGAGCAGGTTACGGATGTCAAGAGGGACAGATAGCCGACGGAATCGCTCGCGAATGGCCTCGATGATGGCGTCGCCCTCATCCCCTTCCCTGGCTTTGCCATCACCCAGAAGTCGCGCCGCAGCCAACTCGCGTAGGCATTGGTGCACGCTCGCGCCACGTTCGTGGTCGCTACGCAGCATGAAACGCGTGAGGTGAAAAGCTGCGGCGTCAATGTTCGCGATGCCTCCTTGTGCCCTAACGTTGAAGGAGACATAGCTGGCCAGGACCGGATTCTCCCGAGCGTCCTGCGACTCGACCCCTAGGCTTGTCAGCGTTTGGTGACCGAAGTCACGATTCATGAGCTTGGCTTCCTCACCCATCAGTGTAGATTTCCCGAAGCCGCGCGCCTGCGGGTCGCCTGGAACCACGGACCATACGGCCCCGATCAGCGGTTGTCCGGTCTCGAGCGGGGCCAACACGAACTTCCGCAGGAACTCCTGCCGTTGCGGACCGAACATCTCAGGAACGTACACGCGCTGCGTATCCTCCCCGTACGTGGCGTTGCCGGGGAAAGGGTTCTGCGAGAGGCCATAGCTAGTCTGAAGAAAAGACCTCAACGCCATTTTCTAAGCTCCTTGGTTGGACTTGAGTTTGATCCTGCCGATCCGCCGAGTTCCGCTCTCCACGTACGATTCTCCCGGGGGAGGCGGAGTGAAGGGCAGTTCGGTGTAAACCATGGGGTCCGCCACTTCGCCCGCGGCGATGAGATCCCTGAGGCAGGCCCCAAACACAAGCGGCTGAATCCTGATGCCGACGCAGACGATCGCGCGAAGCGCGTACGCGTCGGCATAGCCCGCTGACACGCCCGCAGTGCGAGAGTAGGCTTTGACGAGCGCGTCGGCGAATCGTGGCCGTGCATAGGAGTAGCCGTGGTGCTGAACGGCTGAAGGAGGCGCATACCCGCCGTCAGCCGGGGTCGGGGTGAAATCACAGGTGGAGAAGACGACTCGTCCGACGAAGTCGGGATGGGCGCTTGTAGATGCCGCTGCGAAGAACTCGTGGGCCGCCTTCAGCAGATGCTTAAACGTTACGGCGTCGAACGGCAGTCCCTCTGCGTGAAGCAGAGATGGGATGACTACGCCGTCTTGGATAAGGTCCACGAACGCCTTGTTATCAAGGTCTGGCGACGTGAGCGACCTTCCCAGCGCCTCAACCCTGTGTCGCGCGGAGCTCTCAAAACGGGCCGCTTTGTCGGGGGGGAAACCAACACCCGAAAGCCGCCCAAGGCAGCTCTTGACGACAGCCGCGGTGACCGCCTGTACCGAGCGCCCTTCCCCTGCTTGCGCTGCGTTGGTGACATCGGGCACATAGATCGGGCCGGCGAGGACGCGAACGATGAGGCCCAGGAAGTAAGGGTGGGCCGCCATCCAGGCTAGGAGGAGTGAGTCGTATGCCTGGCCACGGTTAGTGGCAAAAGCCTCAGCAAGGCGCTGTCCCTGATTCGTGATCTCGCACGGAGACCCGCCCAGCCGCCCGACATCCGAGCGACGACGGGGCAGTACCCCCACGGTGGCATAGCCGAGGCGGTGAAACTCGGCCAATACATCCCTTGCGACGGTCCAGAGCGCGCACTCGCTACCGGGGGCGCGCCGGCCGGCTTGGGCATACAGCACCCGCCGCAGGAGGTCGAAAGACGACCCACCGTTGGATGCCAAGTGGCTAAGTGCTGTGAAGAACTGCTCCACCGAAGCGCGCGGAATCGTGTCTGTCCCAACAGGTCTGATGCCACTATTCCTCATCTTTCCTTCATATCACAAAAGGGGGGCGTTTGTCAAGTCCGTTTATGGCCCGCCGAGGAGCGGAAGGGCGCGAGTCTTGATTTGGGCGGCATTAGGGTCGCGCCAGAGCGCAATGTAAGTGGCTGCTCGGCAATGACTTATAGCAGTCGCCGAGTGAGGTCCGGTGGCAAAGTAAGACTCGCGCCCCCCAGCGGGCCAGGGGCGCGAGTCTTGATTTCGGGCTACTTGTTCGGCGAGAGGACGTAGGTCTCGACATCCCGCCAATGGGCGACCATGAGCTGCGACTTGCGGGCGAGCTGCTCGATGAGGTTCGGGCCGAGGAGGAAGGTGTCCTCCTGCTCGGGGGTGGCGGCGGTGACGATGCACTCGGGGCCACGGTCTTTGAGGAGGGCGATCAGCTCGGAGACGTTGTGGAGTTCGTCCTGGGCGGTTTCGTACCAGGCGGCGAAATCGTCGTCGCCCCACTCGGTGCGGACCTTGGGGGTCAATATCTGGCCGGCGGCGATGGCGTCGCGGTGACGGTCGCGGAAGACCTGGCCGAAGAAGAAGTTGCTGCACGAGCGGATGACGCTGGCGTGGATGCGGAGGGCGGTGGCAAGTTGGCGGAAAAGGGCCTTCTCGGGCGCGTCTTGGAGGCTCTCGAAGGTCTTGGCGACGCCGCGGAGGGCGGCGAGGGCGCCCTGGACGTCCGCGTTCCAGAACCAGTTGCCCTGCCAGTGGGTGTCCTTGCGCCCGCCGTGGATGTCGGCATAGTCGTCCCGCGCGCCTTCGCGGGTGACGTTCCAGACGTGGGGGAGGAAGTAGGCTTCCTCCTCGGGCGTAAGCAGGCGGGGATTGACGACGAGTGGGCGGGTGATGTGGCGGGTGGAGACGCCTTCGTAGAAGGAGCTGTGGGCGCGGGTGGCGCCGAAGGAGTGGTGGAGGCTGTAGAATGCCTCCATCGCCTTGTCAGCGTTGGCTTCGCCGGCCCAACTGGCGGAGAGCTTGCGGACCCTCGCCATCCGTTCGAAGAGCGAATGGGTCGGCTCCTCCAGGCAATCCACCACAACGTCAATCATCTTCTCGGCGGTCGAGAGGAGTTCGCGGCCGCGGCTGTAGGGGGTGGAGAAGCTGAGGAAGCAGGTGTGGGTCTTCGGGTCGCGGAGGCGCTCGACGCCTGCGACGACCGCGAAGGGGTCGAAGAGCCCGCGGGCGGGCGGGGCATAGATGTTGGCGATGTGGGTGGTCTCGGGGTCGGAGCGGGAGCCGGCTCCGAGGTAGGTGCGCGGCGGGCGGATGGGCTGGAGGGTGTCGTATTCGAAGCGGCTGAGGTTGCCCTTGTAGTGGACGTCAACGTCGCCGCCGCTGCGAGTGGCGCCGTCGTGGATGGCCTGGAGGACGCCGCGGATGCGCTCGCCCATCGGGCGGACCTGGCAGTCGCGCGGGCCGTTCTTCCCCGTGTAGAGGAAGTCGGACCAGCAGAAGCCCCCACCGCAGTCGTTGGAGAGGAACTGGTAGACCTCGAGCTGCGGGACGTTGCGCTTCAGCTCGCCGAGCATCCAGGCGAGCATTTCGAGGTATTCGGGCTGGTCGCAGCAGGGTGCGAACTCGGCCTTGGTGGAGCGTCGCGGGTGGTCAACGCGCGGGCCGCGAAGGTGCGGGTGCTCGCGGAAAAAGGATTCGGGCAGGAAAAAGGGCAGGGCGTCGTTGTAGAAGGCGCCGAGGCCGAACTCCGCCAGCACCGCCTGCTTGGCGAGCACCAGCTCGCGGTTGCGGGCCACGAAGTCCCCGGGCATGTGCGGGGCGATGAGGGGGTGCGGGAAGACTTTGTGGAGGACGGGCATGTAGGTGGAGTATTCGTGCCAGGGGCTTCCGCCGGGTGGCAGGTCGGGGTAGGCGGTCTTCTGGGCCAGGTCGCTGATCTCCACGCAGACGCGGCCGTAGGGCTTCAGGCGCGCGGCCAGGGCCGCGAACTCGCGGTAGTCGCTCATGTCGCCCGCGGTGCGGCGGAGGATGATGACCTTTTCGGGCGCGGGTCGTTCGCCCGTGGCCGCCTCGCTTGACTTCGCAATCTTCTTCTGTGCTCTAGCTGGCCTGGCCATTGGTCTGTTCCTAACGCGGCCGCTAGCCGCAACCAAGGAGGATGATTGGATGGGTGGATGGACAATCGTCTGGCGCGCATCCACCCATCCATTTGCCAGTCCCATACACATACCCGCGAAGCGAGCGCAGGTCATGCCCGAAGGGGCTGACAGGAACCAGACGGTAGAGTATCGCGCCGCTGAGCGGTTGTCAAGGTCCACACTAGCCTGGGATTCAGAAGCGGGTTCGCGCACCGCGGGTCGCCTTCGCCGAGCATACTCCGACGGGGCGATGGGTGGCCGCGACCACGCGGCACCGACCGAGGTCGGGCGCCTGTCTCTTGCGGTTGTGGCAGAGGATGTTCAAACATTCTGTAGAATGTTTGAACATCCCCGGGCCTACCGTACCCTATGCTGCGCTCTGACCGCTCGCCTACCGCGGGGCGTGATAATCAAACATTCTACAGAATGTTTGATCATGTCCTCACTCCCTTCGGCGGGTGGTCTGCTCCAATCACCCACGTACCGCGGGCGATGATATTCAATCATTCTATAGAATGTTTGAACGTCACTGCTGCAACGCCACCGCCCCCCGGCCCCCTGCCCGCTGCCCGTGCCATCGGATACTCGAGCTTCTCATGGAACGTCGAACGCTACCCGCTCCCCATCATCACCCCATGGCTGCCCACGAGCTCCATGGTGCAGCGGCGGAGCATCGCACCGCTGGTGGCCCCGGCCTGCGCGGCCCAGGTGGAGCCGAGCAGGGGGTCCCTGGCGTGCGGACCCGCTATTGTGCCCACTTGCCTGCGTCGCCTGTCTGGTGTATGATCCTGGACCAGATGGGGAGTGAAAGGAGGACCGAGATGAGGAATGGACGAGGAGTGGCGGCTGTGTTAGCGGTCGTGGCGCTGCTCTGGCCGCTGGGGGCGGTGGCCGGGGAGCGGGGCGGGGAACCGCCCCGAGGGCGGGAGCCCGAGCGGGGCAGGGAGCCATTGACGCCCGAGCAACTGGCCGAACGCCAGAAGCAGATGAAGGCCAACCTCGAGCGCCAGACCGAGTTCGTCACGAACATGGCGAAGGGCTTCGAGGCCCGGCGCGACGAACTGAAGGCGATGGCGGCTAAGGAGACCATCCCCGTTGCCCCGCCGTCCCCGCAGCTTCTCGGCTCGCGCGACGCCCGCGGCGGCTCTGCGGCCGCCGCGCGCATGGCCATGCTCCGCCGCGGCCCTGACCCCCGCGGCGGGCCTGGCCGCGAAGGCGCGCCCGCCGCGCCGGGAACCTTCGACGTGCCCACCACCGAGGAGCTGAAGAAGGCCATCGCCAAGGCCGCCGATGCCTACACCGCGGCCCTGCCGGTCCTCGAAGAACAGAAGAAGGCCATCGAGACAGAGCTGAAGCAGCTCGAGGCTGGCGGCCAGCCCGACCCCGCGACTGGGCGCGAGCGCATGGCCGCCGCGCGCGACCTCATGACCAAGGGCGCCAAGGCCCAGGCCGCCGCGGGCGACGCCGAGGCCGAGCTCCAGCTCCTCCTGGCGAAAGCCTGGCTAGGCGTGGCAAAGGAGAAGGTGACGGGCGACGAGGCCAAGGCGGGCGCGGCCAAGGCGCTCGAAGCCCTCGACAAGTTCCTCGCCCTCAAGGCCCAGCTCGACGAGCTTGAGGGTAAGATCGAGCAGCAGGCCACGGCGCTCCAGGAGGGTCTTGGACAGGTCTTGCCCGCGCTCGCGCCACGCGGCCGCGAGGGCCGCGGCGAGCCGCCAGAGCGCGGAGAACGCCGCTAGCCCGCATTCCTCACCAGCGGCTGAGGGGTTCAACCGCCGGGGCTCGCGGCGGCTGGGGGCCAGAGCCTGCCGTCGAGCCACGCGCCGATATGCTCCGGGGTGAGCAGTTCCCCGAAGAGCTGCGCGCTGGCGGGCAGATAGGACTCTATGGCATCTCGCTCGTAGAGGCCAAAGAGGAGGAGTTGCACCGGGGCGCCGTGCCAAGAGACCGGATGCGCCGTCCCCAGCAGGTAGAAGGCGTTGGGCCTGCCCAGGTTCGGGCAGGGGACCTCCATCAAGAGCAGCTTTCCCCGAAGGTTCGCATGGTGTCCGCTGGGCGAGGTCATGCGCGCGAAGAGCTCCGCGGCGTCTATACCGGGATGAAGTGCCGCGATGCGCTCGCCTGCAACGCGGAACACCTCCCAGTCCGACGCAGCGCTCACGCCGCGTCCGAGCGAGAGGAGGGGGCACTGTCGGGTTTCAGCAGCCACGGGGCATAGCCCATCAGAGCCCAACGACGGGGCCGAACTTCGCTCGGAAGTCGTCAACCGACATCTTGGCGGCCTTGGCGAGCTTCTCCACCCAGGCGGGGTCGTCGAAGTCCTTCCGCTCAAGGCGGATCATGTTGGCGCGGGCCGCGCGGTAGACGTCGGAGTTGATGTTGACGAGGCGTGTCGGGGCGCGGCCGGTCTTCTCGTCGAGGATGTCGGAGAAGGGAATGGGGACGATTTCGCCCGCCTGGACGGAGATGAGTGCGCCCTGCTGGACGCCGAAGGTCTCCTCGCCGATGCCGAGGAGGTAGCGGACGGCGCCCCAGCCGAGCTCCTGCGTGTAGTCGGCGTCGAAGGGGATGGGGGAGGCGCAGCGCAGGTCGTAGCCAATCGTCACGTCCACGATTGTGACCTTCTCGCCGCGGGCCTTGGCGCGTGCCTGGAGCTCGCGCTTGATGATGAGGCCGAGGGGGATTTCGCCCAGGCGCAGGTTGCCGTGCTGGTCCCGCTCGATCTCGACGAAGCAGTTGCCATCGTATTCCTTGGCGATCTCCTCGGCGACCAGGAGGCCGACGCCCTCGGCGATGCAGGCGACGCCGTAGTCGTGGCCGACGGCTTTGCCTTTTGCCATGCCGCCCTCGATGATGGCGCAGAGGAGGTCGAGCGAGCACTGGCCCTCGGCGAACTCCTCGGGGATGATGCTGAGGGTTGCCCCCGCGACGTTGCCCGAGCCGAGCGCGAGGTGCCCGGCGCTGCGGCCCATGAGCATGGCGAGATACCAGCGGCGGGTCGTCCGCGCGTCCTCCACCAGGTTGCGGACCAGTTCGGCGGCGATGGTGCGCGCGGTCTGGAAGCCGAAGGTGGGCATGTTGCCCGGCAGCGGCAGGTCGTTGTCAATCGTCTTCGGGACGTGCGCGACGCGCAGTGCGCCCTTGGCGGCCTTTGCGACCTGGATGGCGCTGGATGCCGTGTCGTCGCCCCCGATGGTCACGAGGTAGCGGACCCCGAGGCCCTCGAGCGCCTTGAGCACGTGGGCCATCGTCTCCGGCTTCTTCGTCGGGTTCTCGCGCGAGGTGTGGAGGATGGAGCCGCCGCGGACGCGGGCCTGGGACACGTCGCCGATCGCCAGCGGCGTCACGTGCGCCGTGTCGCCCTGCATCAGCCACTTGAAGCCGTCGTAGATGCCGACGACCTCCAGGCCGTTCTGGATGGCCTCGATGGTCGCGGCTCCGATGACGCCGTTGATGCCTGGCGCCGGCCCGCCGCCGACCAGGATGCCCAGCTTGCCCTTCGCCGTTGCCATGTCCGCCTCTCCTCCTGGGATTGTGGGATACCCTCAGGCTCCGGTGCCTTCGGGAGCCAATCTTGACCTCTGCCAAAGTAATGTAACGCCGGGGGGTTGGCCCAGGGCGGGTGGCATCCTCAACGGCTTCCGTTGAGGGTGTGAACGGGGGCGGCCCCCGAAAGCCACCCTCAAGCGAGGTCGCTTGAGGGTGCCACCCACCGGCGCGCGGACGCGATGCGGTGACTGAGCGCCCGCGCGTGACATTGCCTTTGCAGAGGTCCATATCATAGCGTGAAGGGCGGCTTGGGGCAAGCGAGGACGATTGGAGCATGGCCCCTAGTTGTGGTTGTCTTCTTCGCCTCCGAAGCTCCGAAGGGAGCGTACTATAACAGCCCAGGGCGAAGCCCTGGGACGGGCGAGCGGCCCAGCTCAGCCCTGTAGGGGCGTACTGGCCACCTCACGCAGGATGCGCGCCCGGACCACGCAGTACGCCCCTTCAGGGCTGGCCCGCCAACCGCCTCCGTTCCCAGGGCTTCGCCCTGGGCTCTTATAGTACGCCCCTGTCGGGGCTCCAGAGCAGTTCACCACAACTGGGGGCCATACTCGGACGATTGGGGCGGCTTGACACCCTGCGCGCGATGGGTATACTCTAGTGATGGAAGCTGATCGAGGAGAGCCAGATATGAACGCAACGACCACGGACCTCCGCCGCAAGACGGGCAAAATCCTCAAAGCCGTTGACCGCGGCGAGACCGTCCACGTGCTCGACCGCGGCAAGGAGCGCGCCACGATCGTGCCTCCGGCCATACAGGCGAAGCCCAAGAGGGGCATGCGCGATCATCCATCCTTTGGCATGTGGTCCGACCGCAAGGACATGGAGGACGTGCATGCATGGCTTGACAAGATGAAGAGGCGGCGCTTCCGTGATCTTTGATGCCGACGTCATAATCTGGCATCTGCGCGGCAACGCGAGCGCCACGAGCTTCATGGAGGCAGAGCCGACACGCGAAGTCTCGGTTGTCTCGTACATGGAGGTCTTGGGCGGCGTGCGGGACAAGAAAGAACTTCTGAAGGTAAAGGCGTTCCTCGCCGAGTTCAACTTCCGCATGCTGCCCGTGAACGAGAGCATCGGAAACCGGGCTGCCCTCTACATCGAGGAATGGTGCCTGCGAATCGACATGTCGCCCGATGACGCCCTGCTCGCTGCTACCGCAGTCGAATTCGGCCTGCCCCTGGCCACCGGCAACCCAAAGCACTTCCCGCCTCTTGCTGGGCTCGACGTTCGTCCTTTCCGGGTGGTATAGCTCGCAGCGTAGCGGCGGGCGGCCCGCCTGTCGCCGCCCAGACGAGGAGACTCAATCGCCAAAGGGGAAACCGTGAAGGTAGTCGTCAAGGGACAATATGAGTTTCAGGACTACCTGGCGGCTCACCGCCTCAACCGCCGCGGCGCACGCATGGCATTCAGCGTGGCGGAGGTCGTTTGGGGCGCTGTCCTCGTCTCTTACGCCTCCATTTTCCCCAACAGCCTTTCCGCTCTGGAGGGCGCGGCAGGAATGCTGATGATCGCTTGGGGACTCTACTTCAACCAGACACTGTTCACGTTCAGAGTCCGCAGACGCTGGGCACACTACCCGGCCTTGCGGGAAACGCCGCTGGACCTGACCTTCGGGGACGAGGGTGTGTTCGGAACCGATGACGCGGGAAACCCGGGCCTGATGAGCTGGCAGCGCTTCATCAGGTGGAAGGAGGATGAGGCCGTGTTCCTCCTCTACCTTTCCCCGCATCTCTGGCTTGCGATCCCGAAGCGGCTTATGGAGCCGGCCGAAGCTGAAAAGCTCCGGGCCTTATTTCGCACGCGCGTTGGCGGCGCAACACAAGGCAGGCACATTCTGGCAGGGGAAAGTGCGTGAGCCTCTGGAGACAAGCAGGATGAGCACAAGGCAGTTGTGGTGCGGGCTGGTTTCGCTGGCGCTGGTCTCGCCGAATGCCTTCGGCGGTGAGGCCCGGCCCGCCGTGCTCTTTGTGGGTGGGGTGCATGGGGACTATGCGGCGAAGCCGCTGCACAAGATGGGAGTTGAGCTCGACACGTGCAAGCACGGGCAGCTCGCGGAACGCCTCGCAACGGGAAAGTTCAATGTGGTCGTTGCGGGGACGCTGAACGACGCCGACCGCAAGGCGGCGCAGGAGTTCCTGGCCCAGGGCGGCGGGGTGTTTCTCTGCAATCCAGAAGCCTGGTCCGAGAGCAGGAACTTCACGGCCACCCTCGGATGGCTCGCCCAGCTCGGTGCCCGCGGCCGCTGGGAAATCTTCCAGGAAACCGACCCCAAGAACCTCGCCGCCGACGTCATGGGCTGCCGCCTCTTCTGGACGAGCGACGTCGCGGCTCCCTTCAACGACGGCGTGAAGGGGGTGCTGACCCTGACCGCCGGGAGCACGACGGGCTGGGAGCCGCCAATGTCGTTCGACCTCTCGCCCGACTGGAAGGTGGTGGTTCGCGGCGCGGCCTCGACGAAGTCGGTGCCCGCCGAGCGCCACGACGACTATCTGCGGCCTTGGATTCCGAAGACGGGCATCACCTCTGCGCCGCCCCTGATGGCGGTGCGGGAAGTCGGCAAGGGGCGTCTCGCGGTCATGGCCATCCGCTACTACTGGCTCTTCACCCCGCCGCCGAACTGCCCGACCGCCGAGGCGATGCTCACCGCAGGCGCCGGCGGCAAGCCGAGCGACTGGCTCCGCGTCTTCGCCAACGCCTTCAGTTGGCTCGCCGAGCCTTCCCTCAAGGCGGGCCTCGGCGGCGCGACCACGCCCGAGGCCGTCCTCAACCCGCCCGTCACGCCCTGGGAAATCCCAAAGGAGATTGATTGGACGAAGCACGGCCCGCTCACCGACCAGCCGCAATACGCGGGGCTGATTGGCGCGCGCACCGCCCTCTCGTCAGGCACGGGCACCGTCGCCGACTACGTGGCCGCCGCCAAGGCCGCCGGCCTCGCCTTCATCGTGTTCCTCGAAGACACCCTGAAGAGCGACCAGGCGAAGTGGGACAAGCTTGTGGCCGAGTGCGCCGCCGCGACCGACAAGACCTTCGCCGCCATCCCCGGCCTCACCTACGAGGACGCCCAGGGCGACCACCTCTACGCCTTCGCCGACGAGGTGAAGTTCCCAAAGCCCTCGATGGTGCTCAAGGACGGCCGCCTGGCCACCAACCGCTCGAACCGCACCGCCGCCTACTTCGACTACGTGAACGAGTACATGCAGCAGCACATCCTCAGCGGCTTCTGGCGCCACAAGGAGAACTGGCTCCACCCCGCCGACTACAAGCTCTACAATTCGTTCCCCATCGTGAGCTTCGAGGACGGCAAGCCCGTGGACGAGGCGTTCGACACCTATCGCTACTTCATGGGCCTCGGGGGCTGCCAGGCCCCGCTGGCCTTCGAGATTATGACCAGCCCCGCCCAGGTGGCGAAGCGGGCGAGGGAGGGCTGGCGGGTCGTCTCCTTCCGCCCGCCCGAGCGCCTCCGCACCAAGTGGCACGAGCAGGCCTGGTCGTTCAGCGGCAACGGCGCGCAGTACATCACCAACGGCCCGAGAATCCTCGCCTGGCGCGCGCCCAACTGCCTGACCTTCACCAACGGCCTGTGGTGGCGGCCCGACCTGTGGGAGTTCCGCCTCGGCCTGCGCGTCGCCTCCGACGACGGCCTGAAGTCGGTCATCCTCCACGACGGCGACCGCGGCATCCTCCGCCGCTGGCTGCCCAAGGGCGCCAAGACCTTCGAGACCGAGATCACCTTCTCCAACTGCCAGCAGCTCGGCCTCTATCTCGAAGTCGAGGACATCAACGGCCGCAAGGCCATCGGCGACCAGTTCTGGAACCGCAATCTCCTGTGCGAGGAGTTCTTCTGCTCCGACCGCTGCAACTTCCTGGGCAGTTGTCGGCTCCGCACCCGCCAGGGAGCCCAGATATGGACCCCCGTCGGCTTCCAGGGCAACATGGGCGCCACCCCCTCGAAGGGACTGCTCAACATCAGCGTCCAGCCCGCCGTCTCCCTCACCTTCAACTCCCCCACCCTCCCCATAGATGGCCAGCCGATGGGCTTCCCCACCGTCGCCCTCAACTTCAGCTTCCATCCGCCCGGCGAGCTGAAGTACCTCGCCGCCTTCCCCATCACCGACATGGTCGGCCCCGATGGGGCCATGGCCAGGTCGGACTACGTGTTCGGCTTCGACCCCGCGGAGGAGAAGGCCGAGAAGACCCCTCTCGGCCACCCCTACGAGCAGCCTCAGCACGGTTGGGGCAACTCGTGGGGCGGGTGGCACAGAGTCGTTCCGACAAGGCTGCTCTCCGGACTAACGTCCACCACCGTGTTCAACTGGATTCCCGGCGAGTTCCGCATCGGCATTCATGCGACCTGCATCAAACCGAAAGAGACCATCGTGCTGGGCAAGGAGGGCCTCCAGGTGATGTCCGCGAACATGCCCGGCTGGATGCTCCACCAGGGGAACAAGGTCATCGCGTCGCCTGATTCGGCCGATACCCCATCGCGGCAAGCCGCAACCAAACGCGGAGGAAGAATCTTTCCGGAAAACAAGATTCTGCATGTTTGTAGCACAGGGGTGTTCTCCCGCGGCACCTTTGCCACCCTCGAGGAGAAGGGAGGCTCAGTGGTCCTCATTGCCCTCGACGAAAAGCTCCGGTACCGTTACCGCAAGGGTGGCCACATCTCGCTGCACTACGCGCCGGAAGCAGGGGAGCTGCGGGCGGGCGAAATGCTCCTCTACCGGGTGGGCTTCGCCGGAGCCGCCAGCGGCACGAAGACCGAGCGGATGCTCGAATTCGCCCGGAAGTATGGCATCGCTGAGCCGGGGACAGCAGGCTATGCTCCCAACATCACGCGGGGAAAGCAGTTCAAGAACTACCTTACCTGGGACCTTGACGCGGAGGGCGTCGCCATCGAGGCCCAGGTGCCAAAGGCCGACATGCCGGGCTTCCTTCCGGCCTTCGTCATGAATGTCAACGCCAACTGGTCCGCCTGGCTTCTTGACCGCAAGCGGGCAGTGCCCAACTTCCGTGCGCTGCCCATCGGCGACTGGCTGGCGGTCGCCCAGCTCGACCTGAACGAGGGTGACATGGACCTGTTCATCGGCCACCCGGTTACGTGCGACAAGAAGGATGTGAAGATTCAGGTCGCGTGGCAGGAGCCGGGGGTGTGGTTCGTCGAGGCCCACAACCCGACCGACGAGGCGGTGAAGGCCGAGCTTCGCTCGAGCCCCGGCTGGACGCCGTTCGCCTTCCGCGAGACGGTGGAGCTTGCCCCCGGCACAAGCAGGATATGGCTTGCGAGAGAGAAGTGAGGCGTCCCCCTCGCGCCGGCTCGCAGCCGCGCGCCCCTGACGACTCTTGCGGAGTTGAACAACTCCGCAGGAGTCCACGGCATCCGCACTTCCGCCCAGAGGTGCGCCTTGAGACCGCGCGGCATGCGCACTCCCGCGCAGACCCGCCACAGGCGTCCCCTCGAAGGCGAGACCATTTCCGCGCCGCGAGTGGCTCACGACCTTTGCGGAGTTGAACAACTCCGCAACAGTCCTCGGCCTCTCCCCTTCCGCCCAAAGGTGCGCCTTGAGACCGCGCGGCATGCGCACTCGCGCGCAGACCCGCCACAGGCGTCCCCTCTAATGCGAGACCATTTCCGCGCCGCGAGTGGCTCACGACCTTTGCGGAGTTGAACAACTCCGCAACAGTCCTCGGCCTCTCCCCTTCCGCCCAGAGGTGCGCCTTGAGACCGCGCGGCATGCGCACTCGCGCGCAGACCCGCCACAGGCGTCCCCTCGAAGGCGAGACCATTTCCGCGCCGCTAGTGGCTCACGACCTTTGCAGAGTTGAACAACTCCGCAACAGTCCTCGGCCTCTCCCCTTCCGCCCAAAGGTGCGCCTTGAGACCGCGCGGCATGCGCACTCGCGCGCAGACCCGCCACAGGCGTCCCCTCTAATGCGAGACCATTTCCGCGCCGCGCGCGGCTCACGACTTTTGCGGAGTTGAACAACTCCGCAACAGTCCTCGGCCTCTCCCCTTCCGCCCAGAGGTGCGCCTTGAGACCATGCGGCATGCGCACTCCCGCGCAGACCCGCCACAGGCGTCCCCTCGAATGCTAGACCATTTCCGCGCCGCGCGCGGCTCACGACCTTTGCGGAGTTGAACAACTCCGCAACAGTCCTCGGCCTCTCCCCTTCCGCCCAGAGGTGCGCCTTGAGACCGCGCGGCATGCGCACTCCCGCGCAGACCCGCCACAGGCGTCCCCTCGAATGCGAGACCATTTCCGCGCCGCGCGCGGCTCACGACTTTTGCGGAGTTGAACAACTCCGCAAAGGTCCCCGGCATCCGCACTTCCGCCCAGAGGTGCGCCTTGAGACCACGCGGCATGCGCACTCCCGCGCAGACCCGCCACAGGCGTCCCCTCGAAGGCGAGACGATTTCCGCGCCGCGAGTGGCTCATGACCTTTGCGGAGTTGAACAACTCCGCAAAGGTCCACGGCATCCGCACTTCCGCCCAGAGGTGCGCTTCAAGACCACGCGGAATGCACACCTGCGCGCGGAACCTCCACAGGCGTGCCCTCGGAGGCGAGGTCATTTCGGCGCCGGGCGCGCTTCACGACTCTTGCGAAGTTGAACAACTGCGCAACAGTCCTCGGCCTCTCCCCTTCCGCCCAAAGGTGCGCCTTGGGACCATGAGGCATGCTCACTTGCACGCGGAACCACCGCAGGCATCCCCTCGAACGCGATGTCATTCTGGGGCCACGCGCTGCAGACGACTGTTGCGGAGTTGAACAACTCCGCAAGACTTCTCGGCCTCCCCCGTCCTGCCGACACGCGCGCCTTGTGACCACGAGGCATGTACACTTGCGCGCGGAGCCACCGCAGCCGTGCCCCCGAACGCGATGTCAGTTTGGGGCCACGCGTGGTTGACGACTCTTGCGAAGTTGAACGACTCCGCAAGAGTCGTCAACCGCGCTACCCTGACATAGCCACTCATTCGTGTAGATTGCGCGCCCTGCGAAACCTCAGCTACGAGGCCAACGCGCTGCTCGAGCCCGGCGAGGGCGACAAGGACCTCTTCATCGGGTACCCGGTCACGTGCGACAAGAGGGGCGTGGAGATTCAGGTCGGGTGGCGAGAGCCGGGGGTGTGGTTCGTCGAGGCCCACAACCCGACCGACGACGCGGTCAGGACCGAGCTTCGCTCGGGCCCGGGCTGCACGCCATTCGCCTTCCGCGAGACGGTGGAACTCGCCCCCGGCACAAGCCGCATCTGGCTTGTGAAGGAGAAGGCCCCGGCATCGGGCAAGTGACCCATCCGAGCGGCGATTGGCCCGTGCTACCCTGTCCACCGCGTCCACCCCTCCGCGCGGCTCGCCCCGCCGGGGATCGCGTAGGAGGCGATTCTAGCCTTGACTACTGGGGAGACAAGGGGGGCGGGTCATGTCCGCAAGTTGCCCGCTATACTGCACTTATGGAGATCGCCCGCCCCGCGCGGGGGGTCCATAGGTGTTCTGGGTCTAATGAGGTCGTGATCGGGGCGTACAGAGGCTGCTAGGGCGTCTTTTTTCTCAGACACCTTAAGCCATTGGTATGGAAGCACTTAGCAGTTGAATGCAACGATAATCTACGCCCCAATCGGGGCACGCGTTCAGCCAGGAGAGAACCCTCCTCCCTCTCCCACGGGGAGAGGGGTGGGGTGAGGGTGCTTGGGCTCCCGCAAGCAGAACGGAAGGCACCCTCACCCGCCCGCCGCTGGCGGGCGACCTTTCCCCAAGGGAGAGGTCCAGGCCCTCCGACCCAAGGCTACACAGGCGCGAATCAGGGAAGTGGCGAAGGCACCGAGAGAAGGAGCCAATCGGCTGTGAACGCGGACAGGCCGGGTGGGATGGGGCCGGCCCAGTCCTGCAACACGCCGTGCCACTTGCCCGCCGCGTCGCGCCAGAGGGCGATATCGGCCGGCGGGTCGAGCGCCAACTTGAAGGCGCCGACCTCGATTCGCTTGAGGCCGCCGGCGGCGAGGGCCTCAACGCTCCCATCCGCTGCTAGCCGAATCCCCATGACGCCGATGGCATCCACGGCTACCTTGTGGCCGCTGATCTCAAAGCTCTCCTGGATTGGGTCGCCCGAGACATCCTTGGCGCCGGCCAGGAGGATGGCAGTGCCATCAATGAGTCGGCAGCGGCCGGCGGCGGGCGGGGCGCTCATGCCGTAGCCGAAGCCGACCATTCGCTCGGTCGCGCCGGTCTGAGGCGTGATGCTTCGCTCCTTGAGAAGGGTGAGGACCGCCTTGGCGCACGACGCGGCGTCAGCGAGGGCGGCCATAGCCTTGGGCAGAGCGGCATTGCCATCGAAGGGCTTGCCATCGGGACCCGCCGCCCAGTTGCCCAGGCGGAAGAGAGCGCTCTTGCCCGCGGCAGCCCTCTGGAAGAATGCCGCCGTGGCGGGCGGCTCGAATTCGGGCTGATAGAGGACCACCGCGGCGTAGCGCTGCGGGCCGTATTGCACGAAGCCGTCGTCGCTGAGCTTCAGGCAGGCGATGTCGCTCGACGGGATGAGGTCGGTCGGGAAGCCGGCGCGCCAGAGGGCATCGGTGAGGGCCATGCCCACATCGGCGTAGTGGGGGCCAGCCCAGTTCATGGCGCAGGCGTGGCCGAAGACGACCGCCACGGGGCAGTCGAGGGGGGCCTTGGTGATGAAGTTGAGGAGGCGGACCCGGCACTCGCCGCGCATCAGGCCGCCGCGCAGGAGCGAGTCGTAGGCCCAGTTCCGCCCCTTTTGCTGGGGGGCGGGGTAGACGGGATGGTAGTTGATGCGTCCGCCGCCGAGTGCGTGCGCCCAGAGCGCCTTGTCGTAGTCGGCGCGGTTCGCGGAGTAATACATGTTGATCCAGACGGGGCTGCCCCACTTCTTGGCGAGGGAGGTGCGGCAGGGGTAGGGCGTCACCTCGTCGGTCTGCGCCAGGTCACGGGTCGCCGCCCACCAGTCGAGGCCGTTCTTCTTGAACTCCTGGACGCCTGGGTAGGGATACCAGGTGGGGTGCGTGGCGACGATGGCCGCGGGGCCGAAGGTGGCCTTCGTGGCCTTGTAGAAGTCGTCCTCGATCTCGCCGTTGCGGGCGCGGCACATCTCCTGGAAGAGGTTGATGGCGGCCTGGCGCTCGGGCACGCGGCCCTTTTCGCCCGCCCACATCAGGAGGCAGTCGCGGGCCAGGTCGCGCCCGCCGCTCCGCCTCGCGTATCCCTCGGCGAGGGACTTGGAGAACCAGTAGTCGTTCTTGGCGGGGCAGCCATCGTAGCAGGGCGGGAAGCCCCATTCATCCTTGCACACGCCCGCCAGCCCCGTGTCGGCGTAGCGTTTGATGATCGCGCGCTGGAACTCGAGGAGGTGGGGCGAGAAGACGTCGGGTGTCAGGTGCGTGAAGGCCGCCATGACGCAGGCTTTGCGGCCTTTGGTCGCCTCACCGCAGGCGATGGACACCTTGACCTCGCGCTCCGAGGCGGCGACGACTTTGCAGCCCTTCGCCGTGATGTCCTCGATGCTGTCGGGTTCGATCCCCTGCGGCCAGCGGAGGTAGGAGTAGACGCGCACGAGGCGGCCTGAGAGGGGGATATAGTGGGTTGTGCGGAAGGTGTAGTGGTCGCCGAGGTCGGTGCTCGCGATGGCGGCGGAGACCTCGCCGCCGTCCTTGAGGTCGAACTCTCGGAGCCGCAGCATCTCCTGAAGCTCGTCGGGATAGGCTTTCTGAAAGGCTCGGCGGGCGAGCCGCACGTCGAGGTCGAACGCGATGCGGATGCCCAGGCTGCGGGCGTAGGCCGTCCCCTCCTTGATCTGCTTGTAGACGCTCTCGTCCGTGACCTCGACGAGCGGCGCGCGGATGGTGGTGGTGATGAGGTCGTAAGGCGAGAGCTTCGCCACCATATCGAGGAATGGCCGGTAGCCCTCGGGCTTGAACTCCTCAGGCGTCCAGCCCCACACGGCCATGCACGGCAGCCCCTGCCCCTGCGGCCGGATGGGCGGCCCACCCTCCTCTGCCGCCCCGGCCCTCTGGAGCAGGCCCAGACTGAGCAGCGCACAGCAGAGGAACTCAGGCGGTTTCACCACCAGAATACTCCTTGCTCAGGACGGGAGCAGCCGGGGCTTTCCCCGGCGTCTCGTAAGGTGGTCTTGATCAAGGCGCGGCTCAGCCGGAAACCGTGGGCGCGGAGAGCATCCAGCAAGGGCCGAATCTCGCGCAGGTGGCCACGCTGTTTGGCGCCGACAAGGAAGCCGAGCAGCCCAGTGGTTGGCAGTCCTGCTTCCTTCGCGGCCCTCCGAGCCCTGGGATCGTCCAGCAGGACGGTGACGTTCCCCAGTTCCTGGGCCAGCACGAGAGCCTCGGCCTCACCGGAACCAAGGAATGCCCTGCGGCGACCGACCGCCCTGCGATCCCTGGCGGCGCGCCGCCGAACGATCGGCTCTGACTGGAGTTCGCTGGCCCCGGGCCGCCCGCGCCCCTGCTCGACTACCTCAGCCCACACAGCAGACGGAACGTACAGCTCACGCACTCGACCCTCCAGCAATCGCCACTGACCCACGGCGGAGAGCCCGATCACGAAGGAGGCATCCGCGACCGCAACTATCCCTTGGACTGCTGGAACAGGCATTGAGCGGCTTCCAGTTGTTCTTTCCAGTCGTCCTCGTCATAGTCCTGGTAAGGGATTCCCTGCTCGCCGAGGAAAGGGATGAAGTCGGCGAGGCACATGCCTGCCACTTCCGCGGCCTTGCCCAGGCTGAGCACCTTGCGGGCGAACAACCTGGCCGCCAGTTGTTGGCGGGCCTCTTCAGACAGGCGCTCTGGGGTGTATCCCGCCGCGCCGAGCGCCGCGCGAACCCCGTCCGGCAGCTCAAGTGTCACCGTCATGCTCATGGCTTCTTTCCCCTGTGCATTCCTCACGCCATGATTCTACCAGCCGAGGGTCACGTTTTCAAGGCGCTTCCGCCTCGCGGCGTCCAGCAACCTGAGCCGCTGAGGGCTCGACAGGGACTCGGCCCGTTGGCCGCTCCGCTGGGAAGGAAAGCGGTGACGCGTCACCGCACTCCATAGTGCCCCGCACTCCAACGAGGGAGGAATATGGAGTGCGGCATCGCAGATGCCGCTTTGGATGGCAGCGAAGCGGAGCAACGACCCCGCGCACCGGTGGCTCGCCGAGTGCTCGAACGAGGACTCTTCACGCCGAACAGCGAACACCGCTCCACTCCCGCGGACGCTCACGGATAGAAGGTGCGCACGGTCCTGGCATCGAGTCGCTTGACAGCCTCGACGATGAGGCGGATGGCGTTGTCGTAGTCGTCCGAGTGCAGGATGCCGGCGTGGCTGTGGATGTAGCGGGTGGGCACGCCGATGTAGACGGTGGGGACGCCCAGGCCGTGGATGTGGATTGGCCGGCCATCCGTCGCCCCGCCGGTGAGGATGGAAATCTGGTAGGGGATCTTCTTCTCTTCGGCCAAGTCAACCAGAAAGTCGCGGAGCTTGAGGTTCGGGATCATCCCGCCGTCGAGGAAGCATATCTGCGGCCCCTTGCCCAGCGTCCCCTTCTCCTTGTCCTCCTTCGGGAAGCCGGGGGTGTCGCTGGCGACGCCGACCTCCATGACGAGGCAGACGTCGGGCTGGACGGCGTCGGCGGCGGTCTCTGCCCCGCGGCAGCCGACCTCCTCCTGCACGGTGCCGACGCCGTAGAGGGTGTTGGGGTGCTTGGCGCCCGCGAGCCTGCGGATGGAGTCGATGAACATCGCCACGCCTACGCGGTCGTCGAATGCCTTGCCGAGGAGGAGCCTCTTGTTCTGCATCTGGGCGAAGGGGCAGATGGGCACCACTGGGTCGCCGGGGCGGATGCCCAGCCGCTTCGCCGCCTCCTTCTTGTCCTTCGCCCCGACGTCCACGAACATCTCCTCGCGCTTGACGAACTTCTGGCGCTCCTCTGGGGTGAGGACGTGTGGGGCCTTCGAGCCCGTGATGCCGACGTAGACGCCCTTGCGGGAGTGGACGGTGACGCGCTGGGCGAGGATGACGTGGTCCCACCATCCGCCGAGGGCGGTGAAGCGGAGGTAGCCTTCATCGGTGATGGCGTTGACCACGAAGCCGATTTCGTCCATGTGGCCTGGCAGCATCACGCGGGGGCCGGCCGGGTCGCCCGTCCTCTTGCACACGATGTTGCCCATGCGGTCGTAGCTCACCTCGGCGAGGCCCTCGACGCGACGCGCGACGATCTGGCGGACCTCCTGCTCGTGGCCCGGCAGGCCGGGCGCCTCCGTGAGCTCCCTGAGCAGGTCGAGCGTCTCCTGGTCCATGCCAATCTCCTCACACCGCCTCATCAGCCGGATACACCCCACGCTGGCCATTATATGCTGCATCACGCGCAGAGCAAGCGCGGGTGCCTGGAACGAGCGGGAGCAGCACGGCGTGTCCCCCGGGCGAACGCGAGGAGTCTTGCGGAGTTGAACAACTCCGCAACACTTCTCGCGCCCGACTCCGCCCCTCTCGCCATCACGGCCGGCGTGGGAGCGGACGGCCCCCACGCTCGGCTTCGGCCCTCTCGCTCCCACGCTCGCCGCGGGAGTGGACGGCCTCGACGTGCTGCGCGGGCGCGGAACCTCCGGGACGCGTGTCCTATTGAGCGCTGCGGAAGTAATGTACCATCGTGCGGGGGATTCGACATTCTGGCCGTAGCCCACGAAGTGGGCGAGCCAGTCGTAGCCCAGGGCGACCGAAGGGAGCCCTGGGACACGGCGTCCCCCATTCATGAGCCTCTGAAAGGGGCGATTCGTGGCCATCTGAATCGCCCCCATTCGGGGGCTCCCCCGTGGTCGGGGGCCTACCCAGGGCTCCCTTCGGTCGCCCTGGGCTACGGCTCGCTCGCCCCTGTTCGGGGGCTACAGGGAGCACATTACTTCCGCAGAGGTCAATAACGTAGGACCGTGGGTAAGAGAGGAATCTCCTCAGCCCCCCCATTCGGGGACACAGCCCACGCCGGCCACCATAGCCGGCGTCGCCCGGAACGCGACCGCCGGTGTCTGGGCGGAGGGCATGAGAGGGGAGACGGCTTGTGCCCCGTGAGCGCGAGAAGTCTTGCGGAGTTGAACAACTCCGCAAGACCTCGTCACGCTCGGCTTCGGCCCTCTCGCTCTCACGCTCGCCGCGGGAGTGGACGGCCTCGAGGTGCTGCGCGGGCGCGGAACCTCCGGGACGCGTGTCCTATTGAGCGCTGCGGAAGTAATGTACCATCGTGCGGGGGATTCGACATTCTGGCCGTAGCCCACGAAGTGGGCGAGCCAGTCGTAGCCCAGGGCGACCGAAGGGAGCCCTGGGACACGGCGTCCCCCATTCATGAGCCTCTGAAAGGGGCGATTCGTGGCCATCTGAATCGCCCCCATTCGGGGGCTCCCCCGTGGTCGGGGGCCTACCCAGGGCTCCCTTCGGTCGCCCTGGGCTACGGCTCGCTCGCCCCTGTTCGGGGGCTACAGGGAGCACATTACTTCCGCAGAGGTCAATAACGTAGGACCGTGGGTAAGAGAGGAATCTCCTCAGCCCCCCCATTCGGGGACACAGCCCACGCCGGCCACCATAG
>VGYW01000052.1 GCA_016872875.1 Planctomycetota bacterium
CCCCGCGGCGCACTTGCGGCAACGCGGATACATGCATCGCCGCTTCATGAGCACCACAGACCCTCGCACGAAGCTCCCCCAAGAGGCGAGTTTCCCCATGAGGGCCTTCCGCGTGCGTTCCAGGCTATGTTGGGCCGAGTCTTCCACGTCGGACTCCGTATAACATAAGCGTATACACTTATATCACATACGGCCAAAGAAGAAAAGCGGAAACTGGTCCGTAGGAGATTACACGCACCCGAGCCGTGAGGGTGCAGTAACGGATTTGCGCGCACCAGCGCGCTGTTGGCTCCGCCTCCACCGAGCTCGGTGGGGCGATGATTGGCAGCTACCGTGAGGTGACCGCCCCACCCCCCTTCCCCCCTCCCCGCCCCCGCCGCACGGCGGGGGGCGGGGAGGGGGGAAGACCGCGGGGCCACTCGCGGTAGCTGCCAATCATCGCCCCACGGGGGCAAGCCCCGTGGGGGCGGCAGAGAAGCGCGCAAACGCGTTATTGCACCCGAGCCGTAAAGAGCAAAGGGGGGTTGGCGCAGGGCGTACCGAAACGTAGCCGCAGCCGTCCCGGTTGTGGTTGGCAGGCTGAGATGCCCGCCGCTACGGCCAACGCCTGACCTAGCCCGTGCCACGTGGTCGGCTGCGGTTCCGCGTACGAAGTTGCCACCGGACGCCAAGCAGATAATTGCAGAGTCATATGACTCTGCAATTATCCTCCTGACGCCAGATGGAGGACCTGCGCAAGGAACGGATTGGGGCGCACCAGTGCATGGACCGGTCACCTCCACGCCATGAGCTTCGGTCGCGTGGAGGCGGGCACCGGTGGTTGTGGAGAGGCACGCGAACATGATTGCAGAGTCATATGACTCTGCAATTATCCTCCTGACGCCAGATGGAGGACCTGCGCAAGGAACGGATTGGGGCGCACCAGTGCATGGACCGGTCACCTCCGCGCCATGAGCTTCGGTCGCGCGGAGGCAGGCACCGGTGGTCGTGGAGGGGCCTGTGAAGATAATTGCAGAGTCATATGACTCTGCAATTATCTTCAGCACCGTGTTCTCACCCGCGGTGGTTGACGTGGCAGAGGTCTGCAGGCCGTAGGACGGCGCGTCTGCGTCCGTTACCGTACCCGGGGCCGTGTGATGACTTGACGCCTCAGGCACCGGCTGGTAATCTCTGCGTGCCATGGAGCAACGGAGCCGCACATTCAGCTTCCGGGCCTGCCTCATCGGCATCGCGGCGATGCTGCTGATGGCGATATGGATTCACTACCACGAGGTGATGGTCCCCCAGCCGAACGTCCTGGCCGAGAACAGCCCGCCGTCGAGCGCCGTGGGGGTGTTCCTCGGGGTCATCCTGGTCGGCGCGCTTGTGGCCGCCTGCCGCCGGACGCTGCGCCTCGCGGCGGGCGAGCTCCTCGTCGTCTACTCCATGCTCGTCATCTCCGCCCCGCTGATGAGCCAGGGCATGTGGCACCGCTTCCTGGGACTCGTCATCGCCATCCCGGAGAACCAGGAGAACATGCCGCTGGTGGACAGCTACTCGGACAAGCTCTGGCCCCACGGGGAACACCTCGTGTCCGACCGCCGCTTCGCCGAGGGCCTCTGGCCAGCGTGCGTGGCCGAGCCTGCGGGGAAGGCAGAAGAGGTGTCCGTCACCGAATCTCCCGTGGGACGCACCACGGGCGTGAGCCTCAGGGCAGCCGAGGGCGAGGAGACGCGGCTGCGCATCCGTGTGCCGCGCCGCATCGGCGGCCGCGAGGCGCTCGTGCCAGGCGAGCGCTACTACGCCACGGCGCTCTTCCAGCTCTGGGGCTTTCAGAGCCGCTCCTCCCTCACTATGGAGCTGGTGACTGACCGCGGCGAGAGGGCGCCCATCGTAACGCTTGGGCGTGACACTGGGTGGGCCTTCTCGCGCCCAAGGGCTTTTCTGCGTGCCGGGCAGCCATACCTCACCATGCCCCGCAACCTGGTGGACCACGCCGAGCTCGTCTTCACCCTCGCCGGGCCGGGCAGGGCGACGCTCACCGACGTGGCCTTCTTCAGCAACGAGGCGGTGGCGCGGCTCCGCAAGGGAGTGGCCGAGGTCCGCCAGAGCGACCTGGCGAAGCTGCCCGACAACCAGCGCGATTCGCTCGTCGTGCGCCCCGACAGCCTGGCCTCGCCCGCGGGCCTGGCCTACACGCTCGGGGGCTACATCCCCTACCGCCAGTGGCTCACGCCGCTCCTCTACTGGGGCAGCATCGTGATGGCGATGTTCCTCGGCCTCCTCGGCCTCGGCGTCATCTTCCGAAAGCAGTGGTCGGAGAACGAGCGCTTCGCGTTCCCGATGGTCGTCCTGCCCCGCATGTTGATGGAAGAGCGCGAGGACGGCGGCCGCACGGCCTACCCCATCTGGCGCAAGGGCGCGTTCAAGGCGGGGATCATCGTGGCCTTCGCATTCTGCCTTCTCCAGGGGCTGAACCACTACATCCCCGGCATGCCGAACCCGACCGTCGAGGTGGACCTCGCGCAGTACTTCTCGTCGCCCGAGATGAAGGCGTTCGTCAGCGGCTTCGGCGGGGCGCAATTCAAGATCGTTCTCCTCTTCACCGCCATCGCCTTCTTCGTAGACCTCGATATGCTGCTGAGCATGGTGCTGTTCTTCTGGCTCGCCAAGGTGCCGTTTTACTTCGGCGAGCTGTTCGGCTGGAAGACGCTCAAGGGGCCGATGGACGACTTCCCCTTCCCCCACGAGCAGCACATCGGGGCGTTCCTGAGCCTGGCGCTGGTGGTGCTGTGGACCTCGCGGAAGCACCTGGCCGCCGTCGGCCGCCGGGTCCTGGGCCTGAAGGGCGGAGCTGACGATTCGGGCGAGGGGATGAGCTATCGCGCCGCGGCGGCGCTCGTGCTCGGAGCCTTCGTCTTCTTCGGCGTCTGGGGCGCCATGTCTGGCCTCGGGGCTGGCCCCGCCCTCATCTTCTTCGGGTTCCTGGTCGTCTGCGGCCTGTCGGCCTCGCGGATACGCACGGAGTGCGGTGCGCCGGCCACCTACTTCACCCCCTACTTTCCCTACCTCATCTTCTTCCTGCTCGGCGGGCTGTTCACGTTCGGGGGGTCCACGATGGTGCTGGCCTACGCCGCGGGCGGCTTCATGGCCGTGGCCCAATTCCTGCTGTTCGCCCCGGCGCAGGTGGAGATGCTCCACCTGGCCGACACGCAGAGGGCCAGCCCGCGGGGGGTGCGCTGGGCGCTCATCGTGGGCGCGCTCGGCGGAGTCCTCATCGGCGGCTACGTGATGATGGTCTGGGCCTATGGGAAGGGGGCCGACAACATCCCCTACATGAAGAACTGGGCGGTGGGGCAGAACTGGTATTTCACCACCTTGCGGAACGCCACGGCTGCGGCGGACGCGGAGGTGGTGGCGGCGGCCAAGCGCGGCGAGAAGCCAGCGCCGATGTATCCCACCGGGCCGCTCATCGGCGTCGGCGTCGGCACCACCGTCACCCTGCTCCTGGCCTTCCTGCGCACCCACTTCGTCGGCTTCTGGCTCCACCCGATCGGCTACATCCTGGCGAACACCTACTTCATCTACGGCTGTTGGGGCTCACTGCTCGCCGCCTGGCTCATCAAGCTGGTTGGCCTCAAGATCGGCGGCCCGCGCGCCGTCCGCGAGAAGATGACGCCCTTCTTCGGCGGCCTTTTCGTCGGCTGCGTGGCAGGCATGCTCTTCTGGGATGCCGTGGCGCTCGTGCGCCAGGCGATGGGGATGGCTGATGTGTTCACGTGCTTCCCATGAATCGTCCTCGTCCTCGAATCTTCCTCGATTCAATCGAATGAGTCGAATGAATCGAGGTCGAGGACGATAGAAGACGAAGAACATGAAGCGTTTCCTTGCTAACGCGGTCTTGCTCCTGGCGCTCGGCGCCCTCTGCCTTGCCGCGCTCTTCGCGTTCAACCGCCTTGCCGCGCCCCAGCCCTGCATCCTGCCCCCCTCGGGCGTCCGGCCGCCCGGCTATCGGGCGATTTCCGTGGCCATAACCGAGGAGTCCCTGGGCCAGCAGCTTCAGATGCTGTGTGCCGAGCCCAGCCGCTTCACGGGCGAGCAGGCCTCCTGGACAGGAGCCGCCGGGAACATCGTGGAGGGCCTCCGCGAGTCCGGCTACGCAGTCGTGGACCAACTGTTCCATGTGACCGTCCCGGGCA
Source organism: Planctomycetota bacterium (assembly GCA_016872875.1). The sequence continues at coordinate 4,179 of VGYW01000052.1, forward strand.
CCAGCTACGCCGAGCTCTACGCTGATTGGGGCGGGTATCTGGACGACATAGGCATCTATCCTCTCCTTCCTAACTGGTTTCGCACAGCGACGATCCCGGATGGGGGGCTTAGCGGCAAGGTCTACCGAGGAGAGAAGGGGCTGGCGAGGGAGTTCAAGGATGTGGACCTGCGTGGCAACTTCGTACTGCTGCCCATCGGGACGTCGTGGGCAACGGTTGCCGGAATGGGCGCAAGGGCCGTGCTGTACTACGATGACGGCAAGAAGCTCGCGGGCGCACGCTGGGGCGACCACGTGGACGCCTCGGTGAACTTGCCGCGCTTCCTCGTGACAGGCAACGCGGAGAGCCTCTCGGGTAAAACCGTGACCATCAAGACGCGAGTCGAATGGAACGAGGAACCCGTCCGCAACATCGTAGCCATTCTTGACGTTCCGAATGCCGAGGGAGAGGCGATCGTCGTCAACGCCTATCACGATGCGTACAGCTATGCGCCCGACCTGGCTCCCGGGGCGCAGCAGGCGTGCGGCATCGCGGCGCTCCTCTCGCTCGCGCGGCACCTGGCGAGGGAGAAGGCGCACCTCAGGAGGCCGGTCATCCTTGTTGTTACCACGGGCCACGGCCAGGGGCTTGCGGGCGTGCGCGAGTTCATCGCCGCTCTGGGCACGCGCGAAGGAAGGGCGGAGGCGCTGCACACGGCTACTGCGGCGGAGGCCCGCGCCCTAGCCGAGATGGACCTTGCCAAGGCAGCCGCCTTTGCCCTTGGTGATGAGCGTGCGCAGTGGGCCGCCACGACCCGGCAGTTCGAGGATGCCTACTGGGCATCGAAGCCGCCAGAGCTGAGGGATTACGTAACTGAGCTTCTCAAGGGCATGCTCGACATGGACCTCATGAGCGCTGTCGAAGGGCTGACGCAGGCGCGAACGTGCTGGGTCCGAGACGGTCTCCCCGTGAGAGGTCCGGGCGGCAAAGAGGCTGAGAGCTTTCTGAGGTACAACGAAGCCAGGAAGCAGCAATTGGCGGCGCAGGCCGCACTCTCCGCTCCGCCCTGGAAGCTCACGAGCATGTGGAGAGATTACCTGCTGAGCAGCGAGCTCCGTCCATTGCTGGCGCTCAGCGCGAGGAAGAGAGCTGATGTCCTCTCGAGAGCGCATGCGAAAGCCGAGAGCCGCGCGGCCTTGGCCAGAAAGCTCGCCCCATACCAACGCCTCCTTTTTGTGGGCCTCGACCTGACGGCGCGGAGCGGGCGGGTGGGGCTGGTGTGCGGGGAGCCGAAACAGGTGCCGGCCTGCATGCCGGCCGATGCAGAGGTGGCTGCGCAATTCCTGCGGGCCGCGGAGGGGCTTCAGAAGGCTGATCCGAGCACAAGCTATGTGAAGACGAAGAAGGGGCAGCCACGCTTCGCTAACCTGCTCCGCGAGAACGATACGAAAGACCTCGGCTTCGCTACCGAGTGGTACGGTGCGCCGAGCTACTTCGAGTCGCTCGCCGCGCTTTGGGCGGGCTATCCAGCGTTCAGCCTGGTGACGCTCGACGACAACCGCGAGATGCTCGGGACACCGTTCGACACGCTCGAAAACCTCCTCAAGCCGCCGGCGTCGCCCGACGAGGAGCCGCCGCTTCGGAACCTGGCCGTCGTGACCCGCCTCATCACGGCGGCGGTGAGCCAGCTCGCGCGCGGCCACGGCCGCATCGTCCCCCTCGCACGCGGGAGCGACCTGACGACGATTCGCGGCGAGGTGGTGGCCCAGGTGGGCGACAGCCTGGTGCCGAACCACCCGATGCCTGGGGCGCTGGTCCGCTTCGGCCCCCCGCTCGTCTGGGGCAGGCCGACCGTTGTCCCGCCAGGCGTGGGCACCGATTGGGTCGTCACGGCCGACTGGCGAGGCCGCTTCGAGCTCCCCTGCGTCTGGCCCACCGCCCTCTCGCAGGACTGGTGGGCGGAGGTGGACATTGACGCGGCGGTGGTGCGCCCCGAGGACGGCGAGGTGACTTGGACCCTCTCGACGCCAAAGAGCGGGGAGGGCGCGCCCTACGCCGTGCGGCGGGTGCGGCTCGCGCACTACCGCAAGAGCCAGGCGACCGCGGTGGTCTTTCGCGCGGCGCCCGTCCAGCTCTTCCCGATGGCCGACCCCGCCACGTTGCGGCCATACGCGGGCTTCGACTTCATCGAGACCAAGAGCCTGGCCCCGCCCCAGGAGTTCAAGGTCGAGTCCGCAGGCGGAGCAAACGTCTGCTTCGTCCCGCCAGACTCCCGCCTCTTCTTCACCTTCAAGAAGGGCCAGCGCCGCAACCCGAGCCTGATGGAGATACGGGCCTTCGCGCTGGGCGCGACCGGCCCTGCGGACACAGGCCAGAGGCCTGTGCCACCGACCTCCCAGGGGATAGGCGGTGGCACAGGCGTCTCGCCTGTGAAGGACACAGGCCAGAGGCCTGTGCCACCAACTACCCCAGAGAAGGGCGGTGGCACAGGCGTCCCGCCTGTGAAGGACACAGGCCAGAGGCCTGTGCCACCAACTACCCCAGAGAAGGGCGGTGGCACAGGCGTCCCGCCTGTGAAGGACACAGGCCAGAGGCCTGCGCCACCAAGTGACCAGGAGATACAAGGCAAGGGGTATCTCGCGGCCGATACGCCGAGCATCACGAACATCGAGCTCGATGCAGCGCTGAGCATGGCCCAGACCAACGCCCGCCGCACACGCCTCCAGGCCCGCTACGGGATGGCCGACGATATGGTGCTCCGCTACAACGAACGGGCGGCGGGGCTGGCGGACCAGGCGCAACGGCTCGCCGCGGCGGGCAAAGTTGTGGACGCCAAACGCACCGCCTCCGAATCGCTCGCCTACAGCTCCAACATCCACCCGGTCATCCGCAAGAATGCCTCCGACGCGGTCTGGGGCATCCTCTTCTATCTTCTCCTGGCGATCCCCTTCGCGCTCTTCCTCGAGAAGCTCCTCGTCGGGCACCCGGACCTCCGCTGGCAGGTCGCCGTCCAGGGCATCATCTTCGTGCTCTTCTTCCTGGCGTTGCGGGTGGTACACCCGGCCTGCCAGCTCGTGCGCAGCTCGTTCATGATCCTGCTCGGCTTCGTCACGTTCGCGCTCGCGGCACTGGTCACGGTGTTCCTCGCGGGTCGATTCAGGGAGAACGTGGCCGAGCTGAACCGCCGTCTCCAGGAGCGAGCGGAGGCCACCGACGTGTCGCGCGCGGGCGCGATGGCCACGGCCTTCGTCCTCGGCCTCTCGAACCTCCGCAAGCGCCCGGTCCGCACCGCACTCACCGTCGGCACCCTCATCCTCACGACCTTCGTGATGCTCGGCTTCGCTTCCATCGGCTCGGACGTGGTTGACGTGGAGTTCGCGCTCGGCAAGGCGCACTACACGGGCCTCCTCGTCCGCGACCGCGGGCTGCGGGACGTAGCCGACGCCCTCGCGCCCCTCCGCGAGCTATACGGCGAGGACCACATCGTCGTCCAGCGCGACTGGGCGGGCAGCTTCGAGGTCCCCTGGGGCAGGGCGCCCGAGCTCGCTGAGTTCACGGTGGCCTCCGTGGCCGGCGGCAAGACCCTCGAGGCCAAGGCCAACGCCTTCCTCGGCCTCAGCCAGCAGGAGCCCGAGCTCACGCCCGTCAAAGCGGCGTTCCAGACCATCGTCCGCTGGTTCAACTCGAACAGCGAGCTGGCCTGCTTCCTGCCGCGCGCGATGGCCGACAGGCTCCAGGTCAGCGACGAGGCGGTGAAGGCGGGCGCGGCCTCCGTGAGCATCGGGGGACGCCAATATGCCGTCCTGGGCATCTTCGACGGGCAGCGCCTGGATGGGGTGACGGACCTCGACGGCGAGCCGCTGCTGCCGATGGACATCACGGCGGTCCGCACGCCGGCCCAGGGGGGCGGGGGGGCCTACAGCGAGGAGGCGACCGAGACCCCCGAGCGCGTGCCCCGCCTCGCCGCCGACCGCGTCGTCATCTTCCCCGTCGAGGCGCTGCCCTCCCGTGCCCTCACCGCCTCGGTCGCCGTGGCGCTCCGTGGCCTCGACTACCGAGCCGCCCGCGAGGCGATCACGACCCACCTGGAGCGCTCGGCCGAGCCGACCTACTACGGCCTCGACGGCGTGGCCTTCTACGGCGGCAAGTTCAGGATGCAGTCGCTCGAGGGCGTCCTCGAGCTCCTCCTGCCCATCCTCATCGCGGCGCTCACGGTGCTCAACACCATGCGGGGAAGCGTCTACGAGCGGCGGGGCGAGCTCTACGTCTTCAACGCGGTCGGCCTCTCGCCGAACCACATCCGCTCGCTCTTCCTCGCCGAGGCGAGCGTCTACGCCGTCGTGGGCGCCGTGGGCGGCTACCTCCTCGCCCAGGGCGCGAGCACCGCGCTCAAGGCGGCGGGCCTGACCGCCGGCCTCACGATGAACTACTCGTCGCTCGCAAGCGTCCTCGTCAGCGTCGTCATCATCGCGGTCGTCCTGCTCTCCAGCCTCTATCCCGCGCGGCTGGCGGCGCGGCTCGCCGCCCCCGCCGAGACGATGACCCGCCGCCGCGAGTCCGCCGAGGGCGACGCCCTGGAGCTCGACCTCCCCTTCACCTTCAACCGCCGCGACCGCGTTGCCATAGTGCCCTACTTCGTTGACTGGTTCGAGAACTACGGGGAGGGCTCGGCGGGCGAGTTCTTCTGCTCCCCGCCCCTCTGCGGCATCCGGGCCGAAGCGGACGGCTCCGCCGCGCCCTTCGTCGAGACAACCACCTGGCTCAAGCCCTACGACCTGGGCGTGAGCCAGACCGTGTCCCTCGTCGTCCGAGAAAAAGACTCCAGGAGTCTTTTTCCGGCGGAAAAGACTCCTGGAGTCTTTTTCTCCCGCGACAACGTGGCGACCGTGGTCATGGCCCGCAAGAGCGGCGACAAGGATTCTTGGGAGCGCTGCGCCCATGCCTTCATCGGCCTGCTGCGCAAGCGCTTCCTTACGTGGCGAGCCATTCCCGATGAAGAACGACAGAGGCTGCTCGAACGGGGAAGGCGACTGTTGGAAGGGCCAAGGACGCGTGATTCGTGACGCGTGACCCGTGATCAGAAAAGGCCAGATGGCTCTCTTCTCTGGTCACGGGTCACGCGTCACGAGTCACGCGACACGGAAGAAGCCCAGTGAGCGACGAAAGACCAGACCCGAAGCCCCCCAGCCCTGTCATTGACAAGGAGCTGGAGGAGTACCGCAACCTGCTCGAGGTCCCCGCCAGCTTCGGCTCGGGCTTCACGTGGAGCACGGTGGCCGGCGCGCTCTTCTGCGGCCTGCTGATGTTCCCGGGGGCCATCTACCTCGGCCTGCTCTCAGGCGTCGGGATGAACGTGGCGGCCACGTGGGTGACAGTTATCGTCTTCTCGGAGCTAGCCCGGCGGGCGCTCCGGGCGATGACCCGCGAGGAGATGGTGCTCCTGCTGATGGTGGCGAGCGCGATGATCGGCGGGAGCGCCCTCATCCCCGGCGGGCCGTTCGGCCAGCTCATCTGGCGCCAGTTCCTCGTGCGGTCCGAGGCGGTGACGGATGCCGGCCTCTACGGCCGCTTCCCGTCGTGGTTCGCGCCCCAGCCCGAATCGCCGGCGCTGGTGAACCGCACGTTCCTGCACTCCGACTGGGCGGTGCCCATCGCGCTCCTCGTCTTCATGACCGCCATCGGCTTCGTCCAGCAGTTCACCCTCGGCTACGCGCTCTTCCGCCTCTGCTCGGACGTCGAGCGGCTGCCCTTCCCGATGGCGCCCGTGGGCGCGCAGGGCGTCATGGCCCTCTGCGAGGGCGAGAAGGGCGAGCGAACCTGGCGCTGGACCACCTTCTCCCTCGGCGCGATGCTCGGCTTGGCCTTCGGCGTCGTCCAGGTCGGCGTCCCCGCCGTGTCCAACGCCTTCCTCCGCAAGCCCATCGTCATCCTGCCCATCCCCTGGTTCGACCTCACGCGGGTCACGGAGGGCATCCTGCCCGCCACGCCCACGGGGATCATCATTGACCTGGGGCTCATCCTCACCGGCTTCGTCATCCCCTTCTGGGCGGTCGTCGGCTCCGCGCTCTCCGTGGTGCTGACTTTCGTCCTCAACCCGCTCCTACATCGTGCCGGGGTGCTGGCCTCGTGGAAGCCGGGCATGGACACTGTGAACACGCAGATCTGCAACTCGATGGACTTCTACTTCAGCGCGGGGATCGGGATGGCGCTGGGCGTGGCTGCGGTGAGCGTGTTCCAGACCGTCCGGCAGCTCCGCACATCGCTGCGGGAGCTGCGCGCGCGGCGGCGGGAGGGCGCGGGCGGCTCGCTGTGGGCCACGCCGCCAGGGCGAGGCGACTGGTCGCTCCGCCTGTGCATCGTCGGCTACGCCCTCGCGGCGGGAGCCGTCGTGGTCGCCTGCAAGCTCCTCGTGCCGGGCTTTCCGCTGTTCTTCCTCGTCCTGTTCGCATTCGTCTACACGCCGCTGACCTCGTATCTGAACGCGCGGATTTCGGGCATCGCGGGGCTGCACATAGACATCCCATTCGTCCGCGAGGCGTTCATCTTGCTCTCGGGCGCGCGGGGCGTGGCGCCCTGGATCGCGCCCATCCCCATCGAGAACTACGGCGGCATGGCCCAGAGCCTCCGCACCCTCGAGCTCACGGGCACTAAGCTCACCGGCCAGGTGAAGGCTTGGCTCCTCACCACCCCGCTCATCTTCGTCCTCTCGTTCGTCTTCTGGAGCTTCCTGTGGGCAGACTCGCGCATCCCCTCCGAGCTGTATCCCTACGCGCAGAAGATGTGGGACCTCAATGCCAGGAGCACGATGATCCTCTGGACAGCGACGACGGGCGAGCCGGGCGCCGTGACGCTCTTCGAGCGGTCGTTCCACCCCGAGTTTCTTGGGGCGGGCTTCGGCTTCGCGGTGGTGCTGTTCGCGGCGCTCTCCGCGTTCGGGCTGCCCACGATGCTCATCTACGGCTTGGCGCGGGGCCTGGGCGCCATGCCGCACGGACTCCTCCTGGAGCTCAGCGGCGCGCTCATCGCGCGCTACTACCTCCACAAGCGGTTCGGCCGCAAGCCGTTCCTCCTCGCGGCGCCCATCCTGTTGGCCGGCTACCTCGTGGGCACCGGCCTCGCCGGCATGGCCAGCGTGGCCATCTGCCTCATCACCTCGGCCATCTCCATGGCCCCGTTCTGAGGGAGGATTGGGATAAGGAAGGCAGGAATGCAGGAAAGGAGAAGAAAGGCGGCGAGAGCGAAGCCAGCCGGCTTGGCCGGTCTTCTCTCTTTTCCTGCCTTCCTGCATTCCTTATAGGTCCTCTTGACCATGCCAAAACAAACCATTCGATAAGGAAGGCAGGAATGCAGGAAAGGAAAAGAAACGCAGCGAGAGCGAAGCCACCCGGTCCGGCCGCTGTTCTTTCTTCTCCTGCCTTCCTGCATTCCTTATAGGTCCTCTTGTCTATGCCAGAGCAAACCACTCTCTCAAGCTCCGAGGTCCAGGATCAGGTCACGCTTCCTCTGCGCGTCGCCTTCGGCATCTGTCTGCGCGGCATCCGCACGCGGCTGGGGCGGTCGGCCATCACGCTCTTCGGCGTGGGGCTGGGCATCGCGTTCCTGATGGCCGTGCTCTCCGGCTTCCACATCCAGCGGGCGATGAGCGCGCACGCGGCACTCGCGCGCGACGCCGACCGCCGCGTCGCCATGCTCCGCGGTGAGGCGGGCGCGCTCAAGGGCAGGGCATTCCTCGTCCTGGCGCGCGGGCCGAGCGAGGCGGACGCCGCCTTCCTCCGCGCCCTGGCCGCCCAGGGAGCCGTGCTGGACTCGGGCTCCAAGCCCAGCGGCTGCCTCGTCCTCGGCGGCAGCGGCCCCGAGGCGCCCATGCCCTCCGGCGTGCCCATCTTCGCCTTCGACAGCCAGGTTGCCGAGGCGGCAAAGGCCCTGGCCGCCGAGGGACAGGTCGTGAAACACCTCGGCATCGAGCTCCGGCCCGACGAGGTAGCCCGCGCTCAGGCGCGCGAGCGCCAGGCCAGGTATCGCACGGCCTGGATCGCTGGCGTCGCGCTCCTCATCACCGTCGGCTGCATCGCCAACGCCATGCTCATGTCGGTCACGGAGCGTTTCCGCGAGATCGGCACGATGAAGTGCCTCGGCGCTCTCTCCGGCTTCGTCGTCAAGCTCTTCCTCATCGAGAGCCTTCTCCTCGGCCTCGTGGGGGCGGCGCTGGGCTGCGCGGTCGGCGTCGTGGTGCCGCTTGCGGCCTACAGCTACACGTTCGGCCTTGTCAGAGTGTTCGCGGCGGCGAGCTTCGCCATGCTCGGCCTCTATGCCCTGTTGTGCATGGCGGCGGGCGTGGGCCTCGCTATCGTGGCGGCCATCTACCCCGCAAGGGTGGCGGCGAAGATGGTGCCGGCGTCGGCGCTGGCGTCGCATGTGTGAGGGTGGGCCGACGAGAGTTTCGACGACGAGGACGAGGACGATGCAGCCAAGTGCGGCCGCAATTCAGGACTTGCTCTACGGAATGGACGATGCCTCCGCGCGCCGCACGGTGGTCTCTGCCCGCGAGGTCTGGAAGGTCTACCAGATGGGCGCGGTCGAGACCCCCGCCCTCCGAGGCGTCTCCCTCGACATCTTCGCCGGCGAGTACATGTCGATCATGGGGCCGTCGGGCAGCGGCAAGAGCACGCTCTTCAACATGATCGGCGGGCTCGACAAGCCGACCTCCGGTAAGGTGTTCATTGACGAGGTGGACATCGCGCAGCTCGACGCCTTCGAGCTGGCCTGGCTCCGCTGCCGGAAGATCGGCTACATTTTCCAGACCTTCAACCTCATCCCCGTGATGACGTGCCTGGAGAACGTCATGCTGCCGATGGTCTTCGCGGGCCTCCCGGCGGACGACGCGCGGGACAAGGCGGCGGGCCTCCTCCGCCTCGTCGGCCTCGGCGAGCGCCTCAAGCACAAGCCGCCTCAGCTCTCGGGCGGCCAGCAGCAGCGCGTGGCCTGCGCCCGCGCACTCGCCAACGACCCCGCAATCGTGCTGGCCGACGAGCCGACCGGCAACCTCGACCTCAAGACGGGCGAGGAGATCATTGACCTCCTCCACCGCCTCAAGGCCGAGCGCGGCGTCACCATCGTCAGCGCCACCCACGACATGAAAATGCTCGCCGTCTCCGACCGCGTGGTCTGGATTCGAGATGGGCTTTGTGACCGGATTGAGGAGAGGAAGGCTCTTGACATCAAAGTGGGAGAGATTCGATGACCCGTGACGCGTGACTCGTGACCAGAGAAGAGCAGAGGTTGCCTGTTCTCTTTTCACGCGTCACGGGTCACGCGTCACGCAGCGTTGATCGAGGGTATGGCGGTCCAGATGCCGAGACCGAGTGATGTCATCATCAGTGCCCGCGGCGTTCGCCGCATCTACCGCCTCGAAGGCGAAGAGGTCCATGCCCTCCGCGGCGTTGACCTCGACATCTTCCGCGGCGAGTACCTCTCCATCATGGGGCCGTCGGGCAGCGGGAAGAGCACGCTCTTCAACATGATCGGCGGACTCGACCGCCCGACGACGGGGGAGATTCTGCTCGACGGCAAAGACATCGCGGCGCTCTCCGAGCGCAAGCTCGCCTGGCTCCGCTGCAACCGCATCGGCTACGTCTTCCAGACCTTCAACCTGCTCCCCACGCTGAGCGCGCTGGAGAACGTGCGGCTGCCCCTGATCTTCGCCGGCGTTGCCCTCGATCAGGCCGACCGCCGCGCAGCGGCCACCCTCGAACGCGTCGGCCTCGCCCACCGCCTCCACCACCGCCCCGACGAGCTCTCCGGCGGACAGCAGCAGCGCGTCGCCTGCGCCCGCGCCCTCGTCAACAACCCCGCCGTCGTGCTGGCCGACGAGCCGACCGGCAACCTCGACCTCAAGACGGGGGAGGAAATCCTGGCCCTCCTCCGCGCCCTCCAGCGTGAGCGCGGCACCACCGTCGTCTGTGCCACCCACGACATGAAGATGCTGGCCGCCTCCGACCGCGTGGTGTGGATACGCGACGGCCGCATCGAGCGCATCGCCCCCCGCGCCGAACTCGACATCACCGTCGGCACGATGGACGGCAAGACCATCGTGTGACCCGTGGCAAGACCGGCGCTGCCGGCCCATCGCTCCGCACGCCATTCGCATCGAGCCGCCGCACTCCGACAGGCTGTCGCACTACATCGGCCACTTGGCGCTACAGGAATCGGTCAGCGCGTCACGGCGAGGCGGAGGATTTCGGGGCGGGCGGGCATGGAGGGCTGGGCGCCCTTGCGGGTGACGGAGATGGCGGCGGCGGCATTCGCCAGGTTCAGGGCCGCGTCGAGCGTCCGGCCCTCGGCGATGAAGGTGGCAAAGGTGCCCACGAAGGCATCGCCCGCGCCCACGGCGTCAACGGCCTTGACCTTGTGGCCGGGGATGAGCTTGGGGTGGGGCGTGCCGTCGAGGAGGGCGGCGCCCTGCTTGCCGCGGGTGAGGATGACGCGGCGGACGCCGGCGTCGAGGAGGCCGCGGGCCGCGGTGTAGCCACAGCCGTCCCGGTTGCGGCCGGCAAGCGGGACGCTTGCCGCTACAGGGCTGCCCGCTATGGCTTCCATTTCGGTTTCGTTGAGGACGAGATAGTCAATCTGCCGCAGGAGCGGCTTGGGCAGGGGCTTGCGGGGCGCGGGGGCGGGGTTGAGGATGACCGGCACACCGCTGCGATGGGCGATGGCCACGGCACGGCGGACGGCAGGAAGGGGGACTTCGAGCTGGAGAACGAGCGCGTCGGCGCGGGCGATGGCGCGGGCCGCGCGGGCCACGTCGGCCGGCGTGAGCCGCATGTTGGCGCCCAGGGCGACGGAGATGAGGTTCTCGCCGTCCTCGGCGACGAGGATGAGTGCGATGCCGGAGGGGGTCTTGGGGTCGCGGGAGACCCAGCGGCAGTCAATCCCCTCGCGCTGGAAGCCGGCGATGGCCTGGTCGCCGAACACGTCGGTGCCGAGCCTTGCGACGAAGGTGACGCGGGCGCCGGCCCTGGCGGCGGCGACGGCCTGGTTGGCGCCCTTGCCGCCGGCGGCCATATAGAACTGCCCCGCGACGACCGACTCGCCCGGCCGCGGCAGGCGCGGCGAGCGGATGACCATGTCGGTGTTCGAGCTGCCTACGACGACGACGCGCGGCTTGTCGGGCATCGGGGTTCTCCCTCAGGAAACAGAAGGAAGGCAAAATGATTACGGGCAAGATGATAAGAGAAGAAGGAAGCACCGGGGAGCCGATTGTGCGGCCGGGAACTACCGGGTCTGCTCCGATCCGTGCAGGCTTCGCCCTCCTTCCACCTCTTCTCTTATCATTTTGCCCGCAATCATTTTGCCTGTCGCTCTTCACCTCTTGGGGTCGAGCTATTGCCCCTTGACGGCGTGGGGTGCGCCGTAGGGGACGACGTGCTCGCAGGGGACGCCGGTGCTTTCGAACTGGAAGATCGTGTGACCGATGTGGAAGCGGCCGCGGGCGCAGGCCTCGAGGCTCTCGCGAATCCGGGCGAGCTGCTCGACGGTCCTCGCGCCGTCTACGGTCACGTGGGCGCTGATGGCGTACATGGTGGAGGTGATCTCCCATACGTGGACATCGTGGAGGTCTCGGATTTCGGAGGAGGCGGCGGCGAGGGCTTCGAGGAGCTCGGGGAGGCGAATGTGGCGGGGGGTGGACTCGAGGAGGATGTTAGCCGAATCGCGCAGGAGCTGGAGCGACCAGATGCCGATGAGCAGGGCGATCAGGGCGCTGAGGATGGGGTCCACCCGCAGCCAGCCGGTGAAGCGGATGAGGACGGCGCCAGCCACGACGGCGACGGAGGAAAGCGTGTCGCCGATCATGTGGAGGAAGGCGCTCCGCACGTTGAGGTCGTGCTTCCCGACGCCGGCCAGCAGGAGCATGGAGACGGAGTTCACCACGAGGCCCGCGACGGCGACGATGAACATCTCAATCGTGGCGATCGGGACGGGCTCGATGAGGCGCACGGCCGATTCGTAGAGGATGTAGGCCGTCGCGCCGAGGAGGAGAAGGCCGTTGACAAAGGCGGCGAGAATCTCGGTGCGATAGAGGCCGTAGCTGCGCTCGATGGGAGCCGGGCGGGCCGCGATGAGGATGGCGAAGTACGTGACGGCCAGGGCGACGAAGTGCGTGGCCATGTGCCCGGCGTCGCTCACCAGGGCCAGGCTGTTGGTCAGGAGGCCCCCGATGAACTCCGCAACCATCATCGCGCCGGTGATGGCCAAGGAGGCGACGATGCGCGAGCGCTCGGCGTGCTTGTGGACGTGGCGGTGCGCGTGCTCGCCGTGGTGGTCGTCGTGCTCGTGCCCCTCGTCGTGCAGGGCGATGGGGCCGTGGTGGTGCCTCATACCCTCTCCTGCTCTCCAAGGCCCCTCACACGCAGCGGAAGAGTAGGCCGGTGGTTTCGGGCAGGCCGAACATGAGGTTCATGGACTGGACGGCCATGCCGCAGGCGCCGCGGACGATGTTGTCGAGTGCGGCGACGATGACGACCTTGTTGGAGCGGGGGTCCACGAGGGCCGAGAAGTCGGCGTAGTTGGTGCGGTGGACGTTTGCGAGGGTGACCTCGTCGAGCTTGTCGAAGATGCGGATGAATGGCTCGGCGGCGTAGCGGCGGCGCCAGAGGGCCAACACGTCGGCGGTGGACGCTGGGCGCTTTCCCGCGTCGGCGAAGATCGTCGTCAGGATGCCGCGGTCGAGCGGGAGCAGGTGGGGGACGAAGAGGACGCTGGCCGGCGTGCCTGCCGCGAGGGAGAGTTCCTGCTCGATCTCGGGCGCGTGGCGGTGGACCAGCGGGCTGTAGGCCCGGCAGTTCTCGTCGCAGTCCACGAACAGGTTGCGGGTCTTCTCGTTGTAGGTCTTGCCCGCCCCGGAGAGGCCGGAGTAGGCGTCCACGGCGATGGCGGCGGGCGACACCAGCCCTTCGGCCAAGAGCGGCGCGAGGGGGAGGATGGCGGTGGTGGGGTAGCAGCCCGGGACGCCGACGATGCGTGCGGCGCGGATGCGGTCGCGGTAGAGCTCGGGGAGGCCGTAGACGGCCTCGGCGAGGGTGTCGGGGCAGGTGTGCTTCGTGCCGTAGAAGCGCTCGTAGACGGCGGGGTCGCGGAAGCGGAACTCGGCGCCGCAGTCAATGGCCCTCAGGCCGCCGGCGAGGAGCCTGGGCGCCCAATCCATCGAATCGGCGCCCTTCTTGGCCAGGAACACCACGTCGGCCTCCGCCGCGAAGCCGGCGAGGTCGGGCTTGCGCAGCACCGCGTCGGTCTGGCCGCGGAGGACGGGCAGGGCCTCATCCACGCGCGTGCCGCTCGCGTGGTCGGAGGCCAGGAAGGTGAGCCTGGCCTCGGGGTGGCCGAGGAGGATGCGGATGAGCGCCTCGCCGACGGCGCCCGTGGCGCCGAGGATGCCGACTCTGACCATGGCCTGTTGTTATCTCCTTGAGGGGGATGAATGGATGGGTGGATGGGTGGATGGGTGGATGAATGACAGAACCAGAGCCGCTCTTTCATTCATCCAATCATCCATACATCCATTCATCCCCTCCCTTGCCGCGGTGAACCTGCGGGTGGTTCAGTACTCCTTCGGCTTGATCTTTTCGAGGACTGCGGCTCCTTCGCCGTGGACGATGCGCTCTGCAAGGGCGACGAGGACGCAGAGGAAGACGAGCGGGATGGCGAGGCCGCGTGCGACGGTCTCGGTGAAGATGCCGGCGAGAGCGAAGCCGAGAATGCCGCCGGCGAGGCCGAGTGCGAGGCCGAGCATGAGCTCGCTGCGCGCCGCGCCGTAGAGGCGCAACGCCCGGCCCAGGAACGTGGCGATGAGCCACCCGAGCGCCAGCAGGCCCACAAGCCCCGTTTGCAACAGGGCCTTCAGCCAGGCGTCGTGGGTGAACGGCTCGTCGGTGACTACGTTGTAGATCTCGGCCGCGTCGGTGCGATACACATCTTTCGTCACCGGCTCAGGACGGCATTCGACGTGGTATTCCACGTAACCGAGGCCGAAGAGCGCGCTGCCCGGCCCATCCCAGAGCTTCCGACAGCGAGCTATCGCTGCATCCCAGCGCCTGTAGCGGAGGGCGACGCGGTCCTCTGCAAAGGCGGAACTGGCCGCAACGTGCGGGAAGGCTTCTTTGGCGCGCTTGGCTCTCTCCTCTAGGTCGAGGTAGAGCGCGTGCTGCTCTTCGGTCAGGCGGTTCTCACCTCCGCGCCGCGTCTTGAGGAACCCCATGAGGTGCCAGGCGTCGAAGAGGTTATGGGTGGGTTTGACCTCGCTGATCTGCTGGAGCTGCTTGCCAAGGTCGAGGACGATCTGGTCATAGGCCTTCTTCTGGGCCTCGGGGAGTTGGATCCATTCCTTGGCTTGCTCGAGGGTGCTCCCGGCCTGTTCGAGCGCGCCGGGCACTATGAGCTGGCCCGCCGCGCGGCTTTTTTCCATGACGTCGCGTTCGCCCTCGGACAGCTCCTTGGCGCGTGCGAAGAGCGCCTTGTCGCTCAGGAGGAAGTTGTCCTTCACGTAGGGGGCGATGGAGCTGAACAGGATGTTCGTGTGGTGGGGCCTGGGGAGGAACTTGTGCGCCCCGAAGAGCGCGAGGCCGAGGACCACCGCGTAGGCCAGGAGCGCGCGCTGCCCGCGCAGGGCGCTCAGGAAGCCGAGGACCAGGAGCGTGACCAGCACTGCCCCGCCCGAGAGGTTGACGACGAGGCCGGCGGCGACGACCGCGAGCAGGATGAGCCGCAGGCCCCAGCAGGGCACGTGCAGGGCCAAGCCGTAGAGGACAGGGAGCGACACGGCGAGGAACGCGCCAAGCGCGTTGCGGTTCTTGAAGCCCGCCCTGACGTCGAGGGCCGAATCGCAGCGGAAGTACTGGCAGCCGGCCCACAGGACGATCAGCCCCGTGGCGGCGGCGAAGGCCGCCAGGAGGGCCCTCACGTCGCCCGTCTCGGCCACGTTTGCGAAGACGGCGTAGGCGACAAGGAAGTACTCGATTAGCTGAAGGACCTCCTTCGCGGCCTCGGGCTTGCTCTGGGAGCGCGCGAGCGCGAGGAAGCCCGCGGCGACGATTGCGAAGCACTGGAGCGGGGGGAGCTTGGCGCCCCGGAGCCTGCGCTGGAGGAGTTGGAGCGCCACGCCCACCGCGGCGACCGCCAGCACGGCGTCGCCCAGGGTGATCGGGACTCCTGGCTTGCCCAGGGGCAGCTCGAGGCCGAGCTGGCTCCCCATCACGAGGATGAGCAGGACGACGAGGGCGAGGTTGAGGCTCCGCAGGCTGAGGGCTTGTTTCAAGGCTTGGCTTCCTCTCTGGGTTCATCGGCCTTCGTAGCCCGCGTCTCCGACGCGGAACCCTCCGCCCCGGCGGGGCGGGCTGCGGGTGCCGGGGCGGCGGCTGAGAGGCCCTGGAGCTGGTCCTGGGCCTGCGTGTCCCACTTCCCCTCCTGGTCGTAGCGGATGCACTGGTGGAGGGCCTTGCGCGCCTTGCGGGGCTGGCCCAGCCGCTGGTAGATGACCCCGAGGTGGAAGAAGACGTCGGGGTCCTGGTCGTTGATGCGCTGTGCGGCGTGGAGGTCTTTCAGGGCGGCCTGGAAGTCGTCGCGCAGGAAGGCCACGAGCGCGTTGCGGACCAATGCGTCGGCGGCCTCGGCCTTCGCTGCGATGCGGCGCCGGCGCAGGGCCATGGCTGTGGTGTCGAAGACCGCGAAGGCCCACAGCAGGCCCCCGAGGGCGAGCGAGCCGGCGCGGACGGTGGCGAGGCCCACCGCGACCCGCTCGGGGGGCAGCACGCTGGCTGCCTGGCTGTAGACCCAGCCGTCCACGGCGAACCCGAAGAGGAAGAAGATGAGGATACCCCTGGCCGCCTTGCCCGCCGCGATGTGGCCGGCGCCGGGAAGGATGAGGGAGAGCGCGATGGGGACGATCTGGCGGATGGTCACGGGTGGCTCGCTGTTCCCTGGACGCACGCCGCACTTGTCACAAAACGGGGGAAATCCGAAATCCCAAATCCGAAATCCGAAGGAATGCCAAAGGACAAATCACCAATTCCCAAAACCAAGACCCAGCAAGCGCATCTTGTCAGTCTTGTTTCGCTCATTGAGGTTTTCAATTTTGGGTTTCCTTCGGATTTCGAGTTTCGGATTTCGGATTTCCCGCCCGCCCTCGGCGGGCGGGCTAGCGGTCATAGGGCGTTCGGACGCCGTATTCGCGGCCGATGCGCTCGATCTCGGCGCGGAGCTCGGCGCTTTCGCCCAGGCGCGCGAGGTCGGAGACGAGGCTGTGTATCTTCTGCCTGGCCCACTCGCGCGCGATGTCGTCGCGCTTCGGGTCGGGCGCGCCGGGCGTGTGGCTGTACTGGAGCGTGCGGCCGGCGTAAGGGATGCGGCCTTCGAGCTGGATGGTGACGTTCTGGCCGGGCTTGCAGCGGCCGTAGAGGACGATTGGCTGGTCGGTGTAGAGGCTGGGCAACGCGGCGGGATAGGTCTCCTCCACCGCGAGGTTGCTGTAGGTGAGGCGGAGTTGCATAAGAACCGGCTTGTCGTAGCGGTGGAAGAGGTCGCCGAGGGGCTTGTCGGCCCCCTCGACGTTGTCAGCGAACGTTGACTGGCCGCGCGAGCGGTAGGCCAGGAGGTCGAGGAGGTAACGGTTGCCGCCCGAGCCCGAATCAAATGGCAGGATTGCGAAGGTGGGCTTGGCGTAGCCGCTGATCTCGTTGACGATGCGGCGGGCGTCGCGGATGCCGAGGGTGGAGCGGCCGTCGCTGATGAAGAAGACGTTTGTGGGCCTATTGCGGACCGCCTGCTCGGCGACGTCGCGCACGACGGCGTTGAGGACGCGGTAGACGTCGGTGCGGGTCTGGCCGGGGATGCGGTCGATGAAGGCGGCGGCGGCCTCCACCCGCTCGGGCGTGGGGTCCACGAAGTCGGGGAAGAGCTTGCGCGGCTCCTCGCTGAAGAGGATGACGTTGAAGCGGTCGGTGGGCCGCAGGGCGCGCAGGTAGCGGCGGAGCGCGTCGCGCGCCGCCACGATTTCCGAGCGCTGCATGCTCAGCGACACGTCGCAGATGAATGCCACGTCCTTCGGGATGACAAGGAGCTTGTCGGGCTTGGCCACGGCGATCTCGATGCGGAAGAACTGGCGCTCCTCGCCCGGGCGGGCGTAGAGGTCCATCTTCACCTTCACCTCGCCCCCGAGGGGGTACACGGGCGGCTCCTGGGGCTCCTTGGTCGCCTCGGGGAAGATGATGACCGGCGAGGTGCTGATCTCCTTGCGGGCGAGCGAGTCCTCGATCGGGATGACGATGCCCCTGGGGGCGATGGCGCCCGCGGGGACGCTGGTGGCGCTGGGGTTGACGGCGGGGGGCTCGAGCACGGCGGCGATGGTCTCGGTGACTGGCCGCGGGGCGCTGAGCTCGCGGAGCTCGAGCTGGGCCTTCGGCGGGCCAGGGAGGCCCGGCGAGCCGCGCAGCACGCTCCGCCCGCCCGCGCCCGACGGCGCAACGTCCGCCAGGGGCACCGTTTGCACGGGCGCGCGCTCACCGATCTCCGCTGCCGTCTGGTCAACCCTCGGCTTCCCGGGGCGGTGGACCACCAGGTGCTCGGTGTCGGGGGGACGGAACGGGGTGGGGACGTTCGGCGGCACCTTCAACTCGGGGTCCGTGGGGAACGTGGGGCCGGTGGTGAGGTCCTTGGGGAAGAGCGGGATGGTGTCGGGCTTGACCGGGACGGGCGTGCCGCCCGCCGCGTCCTCCCCGCCCACAAGCTCGCGTGTCGGCTCCGGCTGCGGCTCGGGCAGGTCCACCACGTGGAACCAGCGCGAGATCGAGGTGGAGAACTCCTCGACGTCGAAGATGCGGATGTTGCCGACGAGGTGGACCATGAGCAGGTGTGCCAGGAGCGAGAGCGCGATGGGGGTGAGGACCCAGCGGGTCACGTCCTCGCCTCGGCTCCGAGTTGTCGCTGGTGCGGCCATGTTCGGCACCCTCTCAGGAAGATAGCTTGCTCGCTTATCAGCAGGGGATGAATGGATGGGTGGACGGGTGGATGAATGTAAGCGCAGCCTGCTCTTTCATTCATCCATTCATCCATACATCCATTCATCCCGTCCTGTCGCGGCCAATGCTCCTTTACGGTTTTCTCTCAAGGCTCTTGCCGTCGCGCGCAAGCCGCAGCTTATACTGATCGAGCTCCTTGAGCAAGCGCTCGGTCCAGGGCGACTTTGGGAAGAGCTGGATGAGGCGGTTCCAGACGGCGACTGCGGCGTCGAGGTCGCCGAGGTGGAAGGCGGCGACGCCGGCCCAGTAGCGCGCCTCGGCGGCGTCCTCGCCCGCGGCGAGCATGGCGACGCGGAGCATGTACTTCTGGGCGAACTCCCAGTTCTTCTTGTCGGATGCCATGCGCCCCATCTGGAGCATGCACTTGAGGATGAGGCCGTCGCGGACCTCGGGGTTGCCGATCGCGTTGGGGGCGAGCTGCTCGACCTGGGGGTAGTATTGCCAGGCGCCATCGGAGTCGCCGCTCGCCTTGAGTGCCTCGGCGAGGCCGAACTTCGCCCAGACGAGGAGCTCGTGGGTGGGGAACTTGTCCACGAAGTCCTTGAAGTAGCGCTTGGCCCGCTCGTAGTCGGGCTTGGGGAGGTTGCTCGCGAGCTCGCCGAGCCAGTAGATGATGTAGGGGGTGGTCTCGGCTGGGAAGCGCTTGAGGAGTGCCTCGAATGCCTCGATGGCCTCGGCCGGCTTGCGCTGCTCGCGGAACACCTCGGCGGTCCAGAGGTACTCGGGGGCGTCCACCAACACGTCGGGGGCCTCGCGGATGAGCAGGAGGAAGGCGTTGGCGGCCTTGGCGAAGAGCTCGTCGGCCTCCTTCTGCTGCTTGGCGGCGAGGCGTGCCTTGCCGAGCTTCACGTAGGTGTGGGCGAGGAGGCGGCGGGCGCGCTTCTGGTAGGCGCCGGGTATGCCGCCGCACAGCTCGTAGAGCGGCACCGCGCGCTCGTAGTTCTTCTTCACCTCCCCATAGTACCAGGCCAGGAAGTAGAGCACGTCGCCCTTGTGCTCGCCCTTCGGGAAGCGGTTGAAGTAGAGGTCGAAGGTGGCGGCCATCGCGTCGTACTGTTTCAGTTCGTACTCGCAGGCGCCCTTGCGGTAGAGGAAGTCTTCGGCGGTCTTGGGGTCGGCGTTGCCGAACCGCTTGAAGAACTCGCCGTAGTGCTCGATGGCCTTGGCGAACTGGTTGAGCTGGCCGCGGAGGCGTGCGGCGCGGTCGAGGGCGCTCTGGACGTTCTGGCCGTTCGGGAACCGCTTCAGGTAGTCCTCGTAGGCCCCTGCCGCCTCATCGTGGCGCTTGAGGAGGTCGAGGCAGACGGCGATCTGGTGCGAGACCTTCTCGGCGTGGGCGAAGGCCGCGGGCACCTTCCTGTAGCGTTCGAGGGCGTCGGCGTGCGCGCCGAGCCAGAAGGCGGCCTCGGCGCCAAAGTACACGGCGTCGGGCGCGAGGGTGCTCTTGGGGAACTCCTTCAGGAACGCCTCGGCTGCGGCGGCGGTCTCCCTGGCCCGCTGCGCGCCCTGGCGGTAGGCGGAGGCGGCGCGGTAGAAGGCGGCGCCCTCGCGGTTGGGGTCCTTGCCCGTCTTGTCCGCCGCGAGGAGCGCGGCGAAGTGCCCCTCCGCCTCCGCGAAGCGGTCCGTGCGGTAGCAGCACTCGCCCGCGATGTAGAGGCTGCTCAAGAGCTGGTCGCCCTGGGGGAAGCGCTTGAGGTAGTCGAGGGCGGGCACGAGGGCCTCCTGGTAGCGCTGGAGGGCGAAGAGGGCCTGCGCGCGGCGGGAGACCACGGCCTCGCCCTGCGGCCCAGCGGCGTCCACCTTGCCCAGCACGGCGAGGGCCTCCTCGAGCTTCTTCTGACCGAGGAGGAGGCTGGCGAGCTGGGTGCGGACGCGGGCGAGCATGTCGGCGTGGTTCTTGGCGTCTGGGCCGTCGGGCTTCGCCTTGATTGCCGCCTCAAGGTAGGCCTCCATCTCGCGGTAGCGGCCGAGCGCGTCGTCCACCTTCCCCAGCACAAGCAGGCAATCGGCGATGGGGAGGAGGACGTAGCCCTTGTAGGTGTTCTCGGGCGCGGGGTCGGCGAGCACCTGCTCGAAGAGGGGCAGTGCCTCGGCGAAGCGCTTCTGGGCGAACTCGGCTTGGGCCAGGGCGTATCGGGCGTGGACGATGAAGCGGCGGTGGTCGGGGTTGGCCAGGTCGGCGGCCAGGAACGCCCGCAGCGGCGGCACCGCGCCGGCCATGTCCTTGAGGCGGAAGCGGATGTCGCCGATGCGGAAGAGTGCGACGGTTCGCTGCGTGAGCTTCTCGTCCTTCACCGCGGCCTCGAAGGCGGGCAGGGCCGCCTCGTAGCGCTTCTCCTTGTAGTGGCACTCGCCTAGCTCGAAGCGTGCAAGGCTCGCCCGCGGATCTTTGGGATAGAGCTTGAGGAACTTCTCGAACTCCACGATGGCCTGCTTGGTCAGGTTATCGCGGTAGAGTCCCTCGGCGAAGTCGAACTGTAGGTCAGCCGGCGTCTCGCCCCCCTCGGCCCCGACCGCGCCGAGAAGAAGGAGCAACGTGATCCCCAACGATACCAAGAACACCGCCTGGTAACAGAGGAAACAGGAATGTGCGCGCGGGCGCTCTCCTGAGTCCCGAAGGGACGACAGTGGGTAGCCGGCGGCTTCAGCCGCCGGATCGGAGGCGCACCGACGGGGCAGTCCCGAAGGGACGGCAGAGCCCCACGGTGAGGCGGTCCGCGCAGCCTCACTGCCGTCCCTTTGGGACTTGGTGTGGTCTTGGCGCGGGCCCGGCGGCTGAAGCCGCCGGCAACCCACTTCGCTCCCTTTGGGAGCAAGAAGCTGAGGCGCGCGCGAGCTGGTGCCCTCATCCATCGGGCGGCTCGCCGAGCCACTCGGAAATGGGTTGTCGCGTTTCTGTGCCATTTTGGGGTTTGTGCTTTGGTATTCTTTCGGATTTCGAGTTTCGGATTTCGGATTTCCCGCCCGCCGCTGGCGGGCTATGGCCGGCCCTTCGGCCGCTCGATGTTTGCGTAGGCCACGTTCCGGATGTCCGCGATGGCGCAGGCGTCCAGCACCCGCACGAAGTGCTGGAAGGCCGTGTCGCGGTCGGCGCGGATGACCACGGGCGGCGGCGAGCCGCCGTAGGAGTCGTGCAGCTCCTTCAGCCACGTCCGCAGCTCGTCCTCGGCCATCACGCGGTTGTGGACCAGCACGGTGCCCTGCTTTGTGATGTTGAGGTAGTACGGGGCGCGCTGGCGCGGCACCACGCCCTTCTGGGCGCTCGGCAGGCTGAGGTCCATCTGCCGCTCGAGCTGCCCCATCGCCGTGGTGCAAACGTAGTAGACGAGGAGGAGGAAGACCATGTCGATCAGGGGCGCGATCTGGAAGCCCTCTTCCTGCGGCGTGGTCCGGCGGAAGTTCATGCCTCCTCCCCCTTCTCGATGATCGTGCCCGCCACCTCGTCGGCCACGAGCTCCATGTGTGTCGTAAGCCGCAGGAGCTTGGCCCGCAGATAGTAGTAGACTACCATCGCGGGGATGCCGATGCACAGGCCGACCACGGTGGTGATGAGGGCCTGCGCGATGGCCGCGGCAAGCAGGTAGTGCCGCACCTCGCCCGACGCGATCACGTTGAAGCCCATCACCATGCCCGTCACCGTGCCCAGCAGCCCCAGCATGGGCGACACCGTGCCGATGTTGGCCAGGTAGCCGATCTTCTGGTGGAGGTGCGCCACCTCGCGCGCGCCCGCGGCGGCTACGGCCTCCCGAACCTTCTCGGGGGCCTCCGCCGCCCGCCGCAGCCCGGCCAGCACCACCCTTGCGAAGACCGAGCCCGACCTCTCGCACGCCGTGCCCGCGCCCTTGAGGTCCCCCTGCGCAAGGTGCGTGCCCAAAGCGTCCGTGAACTTCTGGGGAACGACCTGCGACAGCCTCAACACGAGCAGGCAGTGGATCATCCAGGCCACGCCGAAGAAGGAGATTGCGAGGAGGGGCCACATCACCGGCCCGCCGAGGTGGAACCATTCCTTGCACACGCGCCAGTCGTGCCGCAGCCGTGCCATGAGCGCCCCGAACCCGCCGCCGCCCTCCTTCGGGCGGAGATACACCGCGTTCGGCAGCGTCGCGCTCTCCCCATCGGGATTCGTCACCGTCACCGACGCCGAGCCGGGCACGGTCGTCGCCGGCAGGCGGGCCTTCAGCCGCTCCGGCGCAGGCACCCGCACCTCCAGCGCATCCAGGTCGTTGATTTTCACCTTGACGTTCGCCTCGTCCTCGCTGAAGCCGTGGCCGTAGACCACGATCCAGGTCTCCTGGCCTGCCGCGGGCGTGGCGGGCTCCACGTAGACCACCTGGAGCCTCTCCCTCGGCTCGGCGCGGGCCGGCGCCGCGCCGCCTTCGCACCGCCGCGCGCCAACGAGTCCCACGACCACCGCGGCCGCCGCCAGGCTAGCCGCCAACTTCCTGCCCGCGTCGCGCACGCATGCCACTCCTGTCATGGGAGGTTCCGGGGCGAAGCATCGCCCAGCTTCCGTCCGCGAAGCGATTATACCACTGCCCGACAAGACAAGTCAAGGAATCACAAAAGGTTGGGCATGGCCCCCGACTCCCCTCTTCTATCGTCCTCGTCCTCGTCCATCGTCCTCGTCCTCGATTCTCCGCCCCTTAGAGAAGGAAGATCGAGGACGAAGGACGAGGACGATGGACGAGGACGATTGAGGCCCCCTCATCTCTCCGGCCATCCCTCCTTGCCCACGAGGCGCACGAACACACACCCTCCGTGGCTCTCGCGTTCGAGCCTCTCGCCGCGGCGCTCCAACGCCACGAGGTCCTGGCCGCCCCAACTGCCCACGGGCATGACCAGCCGCCCGGCGTCGGCCAGTTGGGCCTCAAGCGATGGCGGCACGCTCGGGCCGCCCGCCGTCACGATGATGCGGTCGAACGGCGCCTCCTCCTGCCAGCCGAGCGTGCCATCGCCCACGCGGAACCGCACGTTGGCGAACCCCAGGCGTCCGAGCACCTCCTGCGCCCCGCGGCTGAGGGCCGGCAGCCGCTCCACCGTGTAGACCGCGCGGCACAGTTTTGCCAGGATCGCCGTCTGGTAGCCGGAGCCCGTGCCCACCTCGAGCGTCCGCTCATCGCCCCGCAGGCGGAGGACCTCGGTCATCAGCGCCACCATGTATGGCTGGGAGATCGTCTGGCCGCACCCGATGTCCAGCGGGTGGTCCTCGTAGGCCTCGGCGAGGCGTTCTGGGAGGACGAAGCGGTCGCGCGGCACGTCGAGGAACGCTTGGAGCACCCTGGGGTCGCGGATGCCGCGGCGGCGCAGTTGGCTCTCCACCATCTCGGCGCGCTCTTCGCGCCAGCGCAACTCGTCCGACGCCATGCCCATGATCACCCCCCCAGGGAAAGAACCGGTGTGGGCGGGGCCGGAGCCTGCCCTGAGCCTTGCCGAAGGGTGCCCCGCGTCTTCTCCTCGTTTTCGCGGGGGACAGAGCCCCCGCCCACAATGAGCCCCCGCCCACAGATTCCCTAGGAGCGCGCCGGCCCCAGTTGCTGGGCGAGGAAGCGCGCCGCGGCGTCGTTGGGGTCGGCCCGCATCGCCTCGTCGAGGCTCGCCCGGGCGTCGTCGGCACGCCCGGCCAGGATGTAGTGGTAGGCCAGGAGCAGCCGCCCGTCGCGGTCGTTCGGCTGCTGCTTGCAGAGGCCCTTGAGGAGGAGGAGTCGCTCGCTCAGCTCCTCGGCCGGTCTGCGCAGCCGGGCGAGGTCGGTGCCGGCCACTGGCCGCCCGTTGGCGGCCGCCGCGGCCTCGCGGAGCGCCGCGGCGCCGGCATTGTAGCGCCGCAGCGCCGTCCACACCCCCGCCAGCGACAGGTGCGCGACCGGGCTCTGCGGGCAGGCCACCGCGGCCCGCTGGTACTCCAGCAGCGCATTGTCGAGGTCGCGGCGCCGCAGGTGCTCGTCGCCGAGGGCAAGGTGCTGCTCGAAGAGCGACGCGGTGCGGAGCTGCCTCGGGGCCTCCGCGGCCGGCTTCGGCGCCGCCTCGGGCGCCTTCGGGGCCGGCTGCGGCGGGCGCACCGGGTCAGGGATGTTCGGCCTCAACAGGTCGCGGTGCCGCATCGGGAGGGCCGGGGCCGCCGGCGGGAACATGAAGTACGACTTCACGGCCGCGGGCGGCACCGTCACGGTCTGGCCCTGGAGCTGCGCCGCAACCTCCGTGTTCAGCACCGCCTCGGCCAGGTGGTCGAAGCCCACCGCCCGCCAATCCTGCGCGTTCCAGGGGCCGCCCAGCGACGTCGGCTCCAATGCCTCGATGTCGTTCGTCACGCGAATCTCGACGTCATACCGCTCCGGCCCGGTCTGGAACACCTTGGCCACGGCCCGCGTGCGGAACTTGCTCGACAAGTTGGCACGCACGAGCGACGACGACTCGACGAGCCCGTGGACCTTGTCCACGACCGCTCCACCGAAGTGGCGCGTCAACACCACTCGCGCCGCCTCCAATGCTGCCATGTAGGCGGGCGGATACTGGTCCAGCTTCCCGAACGGGCACTGCTGCTGGCAGCCCACGGCAGCGACGACGAGGATACAAACCAACGCCTTCCTCATGACTTGCACTCCTGAGGCCTCGCGGCGAAAAGCCCCCGTACGGTCCGGGCGCAGCCCGTCCCACGCCGGAATTATAGCGCGGCGATCTGCGGGAGTCAACCGAGATGCAAAAGGATTCTCTCGGGGGGCGCAAGCGACGCCGCGCCCCCGCGGAGGGGAGAGTTCCGCTGCTGCTGCCGCACTAGTCGCCGCCAACGGGCACCCGACGTCGGACCCCGGCCTCAGCGCAGCTTCTTCTTGTGACGGTCGGCTCGCCGCCGCTTATCGCGCTTGTGCTTCGCTATCTTGCGGCGGCGCCGCTTCCTTCCACACGGCACGGCTCTCTGAACTCCTGCCTCCCTGGCCCTCCCTCGCATCTGGGACTTGGGGATTGATATTTGCCGCGTCTCGCCAGAGACACGGCCTAATCGTCCTCCCCGCGGTCGCGTAGCTCCCGTGTCAGGAGCTCCTCGTCCACCTGCTCCATGTCCTCGTGCCACTCGTCGAAGAGCTCGAACTCCACCTTGCTACGGGGCTCGAGGATGAGCTTGCGGTGACGCTCGCGGATGAGCTGGAGACGGTCGATCTTGTGGGACATTTCTTCATTCTCCTGTCTTGAACCACGCCAACGGTTGAGCAACCCTATCCTCTAAACGCACCATGAAATTGGTACGTAGACCCGTATTCTACAGAACCGGCTCCTTCCTGTCAAGCCCAATCTCTCGGGGGCGAGGCGGTTGCTCTGTGGGCAAGTGACGGAGCGGGTAGGAGTTGCGAGAGGGCAGGGAGGAGCGTTCCCCCAGAGGTTGGGCGCGCGGGGCGGTTTCAGGGGCTTCCAGGAGTTTTTTCTCGCTTT
>VGYW01000053.1 GCA_016872875.1 Planctomycetota bacterium
GCCACGGCCTGCGCGCCCGAGGACTTCTCGCGCCAGAACCTGGCCGGCTACGAGGTGGTGGTGCTGGCCAACCTGGCGCAGCTCGCCCCGCAACTCGTCGGGGCGCTGGAGGTCTTCGTGGCCGAGGGCGGCTCCCTCATCGTCCTCCTGGGCGACCGCGTGGTGCCCTTCGAGCACAACCGCAAGCTGCACAAGGAGGGCCGGGGGCTTCTGCCCTGCGCGCTCGCCGAGGCACCCGCCATCGAAACCCCCGGATTGCGGATCTCGGATTGGGGCTCGGCGATTGAAACGCGAAACGCGAAACCCGAAACGCGAAACTGGCAACCGGAAGTGCGCAAGCACTTGCCACTCAAGCTCGCCCCGGCCGACAATGCCTGCCGCGTCCTCGCCCGGTTCGGCGACAGCTCGCCGGCCCTGGTCGAGAAGGCCTTCGGGCGCGGCCGCGTGCTCATGCTCGCTGGCTCCACAAGGCCAGGCTGGGGCGACCTGGCCCTCTCCGAGAATTTCCCCATCCTCATCCAGGGCATCCTCCGCGGGCTTCTCGGCGACCCGAACCGCGACGTGAACCTTGAGGTGGACGGGGCCTTCGACCAGCCGGTGCTGATGGCCTCGCAGCACCTCACCCTGCGGCGCCCCGACGGCCGTAAGGCACGCCTCACGCCATCCAAGTCCGAGGGTCAAACGGTCCGGCGCGTACGCTACGCCGAGACAGATCGAGCCGGGGTATACCAGGTGGACACTATCCCCGAAGTGCTTGCCAAGCGGCGGTTCGTGGTGAACCTTGCGCCGAGGGAGTCGGACCTGCGGCGGCTGGACCCCGACCGCTTTGCGATGGCGTTCGGCGACGCGAGGGCTACGTTCCTGCCCGCGCCGTCGCGGGTGCGCCGCTTCGTGGAAGAGCTCCATTCGGTCAGGGAGGCGGCCGGCGGCATCCTGTGCGCGCTCTTCGCGGTGCTGGCCGTCGAGACGTATCTGGCCTTCCGATTCGGGAGACGGCGAGGCTGATGGGCAGGCTGCTCCAAAGACTCTTCGGGCTTGACACGCCGCTGGACGCGGCGAGCCGCGCGCGGCCCATCTTCTCGGACCCCTGGCTCCCCGCCTGGGTGCTCCTGGCGCTCGTCGTTCTGGTGTACCTCTTCTATCGAGGCGTGTATCGGCGGGACGGCCGGCGCCTCAGCCGCCGCCAGGTGCGGGCGCTCTACGTCCTGCGGATCGTCCTGGCCGTGGGCGTGCTCCTGATGCTCCTGCGGCCGGCGTTCGACATCCTTCGCGGCGAGAGGCGCCTGCCAATCGTGGCACTCCTCGTGGACGAATCGCTGAGCATGACCCTCCCCGTCGAGCACGACAACCCGCTCCTCAGCGCAAGAGATCTTGGTGGCACAGGCGTTGGTGGCACAGGCGTCCCGCCTGTGGCGCCCACAGGCCGGAGGCCTGTGCCACCAGGGATGCCCATACCAGCGCGCAGCCGGTATGCGGTCGCCGCCGAGGCGGTCAGCCGCCTGGCCGAGCCGCTCACGGCCAGCCACCGCGTGAAGCTCTTCACCTTCTCGGACAAGCTGGACCTCGTGAAGGACATCGCCTACCGCGGTGCCACAGGCGTTGGTGGCACAGGCGTTGGTGGCACAGGCGTCCCGCCTGTGACGATACGCGAAGCGCTCAAGGCGCCCACCGGCGAGCACACAGACATCTCCGACGCCGTCGTGCGGGCGCTCGACGAACTGAAGGGGAGCAAGGTGTCGGCCATCGTGCTCGTGTCCGACGGCCGGGCCACCGACGCGGCCGGCCTCGACCCGGCGATCCGCGCCGCCCGCGAGCGCGGCGTCGCCATCCACACCGTCACCTGCGGCACCGAGGACCCGCTCCGCGACCTCGCCATCGAGAACCTCATCGCCCCCGAGGAGGCGAGCCTCAACGACGTCATGGCCGTGCGGGTGGCCATCGTGAACCACATCAGGCCGAACCTCACGGTCGAGCTGAAGGTCGTCGAGGAGGGCCAGCCCGTGGCCGCCCAGGAGCTCACCCTCGCGTGGGGGCGGAACCACCGCGTCGTCACCGCCATCCCGAAGGTCAAGGGCGAGCGCAAGTTCCGCCTCGAGCTCCCCGAGTTCCCCGACGAGCTGACCCACGAGAACAACCGCAAGGAGTTCAGCGTCAACGTCGTCGAGCGCGAGTTGCGCGTCCTCTTCGTTGCCGGCGCGCCGAGCATCGAATACCACTTCATCATGCAGTCGCTCTCCCGCGACCCGATCATCAACGTGAGCGGCTGGCTCCAGGGGGCCGACATCAACTACGCTCAGCCGGGCGACACCCCGGTCGAGCGGCTCCCCCGCACGCTGCGGGACTGGGAGGAGTACCACGTCGCAGTCCTCTATGACGTTGATCCCAACCTGCTCAGCAACGAGCAGGAGACCGCGTTGGAGGCGATGGTGCGTGGCGGAGGCGGCCTGCTCTTCGTCGCGGGACGCACCCACGGCATGGACAAACTCCTCCAGGTCCGCGGCGCCCGGATGCGGGCGCTCCTGCCCGTGGAGATAGACAAGGACCGCCGCAGCGACCACGAGGAGGTCTTCGAGGCCGCCTTCCGCGCCGAACGCACCGAGGCCGGACGCAAGCACCCAATCTTCCGATTCGAGATGGACGACAAGGCGAACGGCGAGGTCTGGGCCACTCTCCCCACCTTCCACTGGCACCACCCGGTCCTCGCCGCCAAGCCCACCGCCGTCTCGCTCCTCGAACGCGTGGGTGGGGAGGGTGGCACAGGCGTCCCGCCTGTGGACCGAGGCAAGGTGCTCATGGCGCTCCAGCGCTACGAGAAGGGCGTCGTCTTCTACACCGGCCTCCAAACCCTCTGGCGCTGGCGCTACCCGTATGAGAACTACGACTACGACCGCTTCTGGCGCCAACTCGTCCGCTACCTCAGCGAGGCGAAGCTCCTCGGCACGCAGAAACAGGTGGCCCTCTACACCGACAAGGCGGCCTACTCGCCGGGCGAGAACGTCCAGATTTCCCTCGCCGTCCTCGACCCCGCGCTCCTCAATCAATTGCGCCAGGAGGCCATTGCGGCCACGGTCATCGAGGAGAGCGGCGCCGAGCTGCGCGTGCCCATGCGGCCAGTGAGCGGCGAGGGGCTCTCTGAGTACCGTGCCGACTACCGTGCCCGGCGGGTCGGGCGCTACAAGGTGAACGTCCAGCACGCCCTCGCGCGCGGCTCGTCCGACCGCAAGCCGCTCTTCAACGAATCGCGCCCATTCAGCGTCGAGCTTCAGTCGCTTGAGTTCGTCAACGCCACGGCCGACCCTCAGACGATGGCGAAGCTCGCCGCCGAGACCGGCGGCAAGGCATTCGCACGCCAATCCCTCCGCGACGTGGCGTCCCTGGCCGACGAAGTCCCGAAGGAACCCCAGCTCGTCGCGCACCAGACCATCGAGGACTTCTGGGACAGCCCCTTGTTTCTTCTGGCGTTCCTCGCCATCATCGGCACGGAATGGGTGTTGAGGAAGCAGTGGGAGTTGATATGAGATTTCCGATTTCCGATTTCCGATTTCCGATTTCAGCCAAGGTCGCTGTCTTACTCTTCTCCGTGCTCTCCGTGTCTCCGTGGTTATCTTCCTCTTTCGCTGCGGAGAAGGCTGAGCCTTTGCCTGAGGACCAGAAGCGGGTCGTCGGCACGCTCATCTATCCTCCGCGCACTCAGACCCGGCGCGAGAGCTCGGCGATGAAGCTCCTGACGCCCGAGGTCCGCGAGATGACCCGCAAGGCGCTCGAGTTCATCCGCCGCTCGCAGGCCGCCGACGGGGGGTGGGGCGACAAGGATTTCCCCCAGGAGGTGGGCGTGAGCGCCCTGGCCTGCCTGGCCCTCATGGGCGACGGCAGCCTCCCGCGCGTCGGGCCGTCGGGGCGCAACCTCGCCAAGGGCGTGGAGTTCCTCCTTGACCACGTGAAGGAGGACGGGCAGATCGTGGCCCGCGACACCTACAAGTACGGCCCGATGTACGGCCACGCCTGGAGCACGCTCGTGCTCCTACAGGTCTACGGCAACGTGCCGTGGCGGAAAGACATGCGCGACAAGATCGCCCGCGCCATCCAGATCGTCCTGCGGTTCCAGAAGCCCGACGGCGGCTGGCGCTACAAGATGATGAAGGAGGGGGAGAGCGACGTGCTGGTGACGCTGAACGTCCTCTACGCCCTGCGGGTGGGCATCGCGGCGGGCTTCGCCATCCCGAAGGACGTGCTCGACCGCGGCTACAGGTTCATCGAGGGGAACGGGTTGCCCGACGGGCGGTTCCTCTACATGACGGGCGGCGTTCCAGGCTCGGTCGCCATCTCGGGCGTCGGCGCGCTCGCCTTCCACCTCCAGGGCAAGTTCGACCATCCGCTCCTCGTCGCCGCCACGAAGTACATTGATTTCTACCACAAGCGCCACAGCGAGGATGACCTGCTCGATGTCCCCTACTTCATCTACGGCACCTGGTACACCAGCCAGGCGATGTATCGGGCGGGCGACGAGTTCTGGCACCCCTACTACCGCAAGATCGTCTCGACCCTCAAGAAGGTGCAGCAGGAGGATGGCCAGGTGTTCGACCACCGCGGGAACGCCGTCTACCCCACGGCGGTGGCGGCCATCGTGCTCCAGGCGCCCCTGGGCTACATGCCGCTCTACCAGAGGTGAGCATGGTCGCGTTGGCGCTAGAGAGGATTTGCTCTGAGTTCCGCACGCACCTTCGGGCGGCGCAGTTCCTCACCGGGCTTTCGCGCACGCTGATTGTGGCGCTGGCCGCGGCGGCGCCGCTGATCCTTCTCGATTGGTGGCTGCGGTTCGGCACGGTGGGGCGGATGGCGAGCAGCTCGGCCTTCCTGGTGGTGACGGCGGCCGTGGCCTGGCTCTCGCTCGTGCGGCCGCTGCGGGAGCCCTGGTCGGACGCCCACGTGCTGGCCCACCTCGACGGCACGTTGCCTGGCAGCCTGGTGGGGCTGACGGTGCTCCGCGAGCTGGGGGAGCCGGCGGAGATTCCCGAGTCGAGCTCCGAGCAGGGGCGGGCGATGATCAAGGGCGCCCGCGAGCAGCTCTCGCCGCTCGTCGAGGACATCGTGCTCCGCGAGGCGATAGACCACGACGCGCCACGGCGCTGGGCGCTACGTGCGGCCGCTGCCATCCTGTTGGCTGGCGTGGCCTTCGTGCTCACCCTGCCCCACAGCGCCACGGGGCTTGGGCGGCTCCTCCTGCCGCTGGCCGACATCCCCTGGCCCCAGAAGACCCGCATCACCGTCGTGGAGCCGGCCGGCCCGATGCTGCCGGAGGGCTGGCCCACCCCGCGCGGCGAAGCGTTCCGCCTCAAGGCGCGCCTCGGCGGCCAGGTGGTCCCCCGCGAGGCCGAGCTAGCCTACCGCGGCGCGGGGCGCTGGCTCCACGAGAGCCTCCGAGTTGACCCCGACGACACCTGCACCGTGGACTTCCCCGAGGTCACGCAGGACATCGTGTTCACGCTGCGAGCGAACGACGCGGAGACGGAGCGGCTGAAGGTCCGCGTCGTCGAGCGTCCCGCCCTGGCCCGCGTCGAGGCCATCTACCAGTATCCCCTCTACAGCCGCCTGCCGCCCAAGCGCGTCGAGGGCGGCGCCGTCTCCGCTCTCGAAGGCACAAACGTCACCCTCCTTTTCACTGCCAACCAGGAGCTTTCCCGTGCCGAGCTCGTCCTGCGCCTCAAGCCATCCGTTGTCACGCATCACGTACCACGTATCACGCATCAGAATGGCCGCTCCTCCTTCACCCACACCTTCACCCTCACGACGAGCGGCTCCTACGAGGTCCGCCTCCAAGGGGTCACGGGCCTTGCCCAGCGCGAGCCTGAGGTCTACCCCATCCAGGTCGTGCCCGACGAGCCGCCGGTGGCGCAGATTCTCGCTCCCACCGAGGACGGCATCGCGACGCCCAAGGGGAGGCGCAAGGTCGCCGTGCGGGCCACCGACGACTTCGGCCTCGCCCAGGTGGAAGTCCGCTACCAGCTCAACGGCGGCGAGCAGCAGGTGCTCTCGGACCGCGTGACCGGCCCGATGGCGCAGCAGGGGAAGACGAGCCAGGCGGACTTCGCGTGGGACTTCCAGCCCCTCGGGGCCAAGCCGGGCGACCAGTTGGCCTTCTGGCTCTGGGCGAAGGATTGCAACCCGTCTGGCCGGGGCGTCGGCGACTCGCCCCGGCTTCGCATTGCCTTCAAGAGCCCGACCGAACTTCAGATGCAAGTCGTCCTCCAGGCCAAGGCGATGCTCACGGAGGCGAAGACCGCATACGAACAGCAGAAATACGCCTTGTTGGACATCGGCCATTGGCTGGCGGGCACGGCCCCCGACCCGAAAAGCCCCATCGAGCCGCCCGAGCTCCTGAAGCGCGGCCGCTCGGAGCAGGACTACGCCGCCCGCGCGGCGGAGGCGGTGGGGTTCCACCTCGGCGAGCTGCGCGCCGCAATCGAGGCCAACGCCATGCAGCGGGAGTTCATGAGCCGCCGCCTCGACCAGATTGCGACCCTCCTGGCCCCTCTTCTCCCCTCTCCCTCGGGGAGAGGGCAGGGTGAGGGTGCATCTTCCTTTGCTGGGGGCTTGCTGCCGGAGATTGAGAGGACCTTCGCCGCTGGGGAGCCGGCCACTGGCGAGGAGGCGGCGGTGGCAAAGGCGCTGGCCAAGATGCAGGCCGCCGCACGCAAGGCCCAGCCCAGGCAGCGTGAGGCCGCGCTCGCCCTCTATCGCGTCTACGCCTACGTCGCCGACTGGTCCGACCTCCAAAACGTCCTCGTCAAGACCGCCCGCCTTGCCGAGCAGCAGGGCGAGTCCCATGCCGCCACGCTCGCCATCACCCCGAAGTTCAAGGGGAAGGAGATCGAGGACCTCGACGAGAAGAGCGTGGAGGAGCTGGCGACGATTGGGCAGCAGCAGCACGCGATCTACGAGGCCGAACGCGCCCTCGAAGAAGAACTGGCACGGCTCATCGTCAAGAGCGAGCGCGAGCGGCGCAAGGCCATCTACGTCGCGCTCATGGCCGCCTTCAAGGGCCTCAAGAGCCACCTCGTCAACGACCAGATGCGCCTGGCGGCGATGGCGATAGCCGACAACCGCCCCCACACGATCCTCGACGCGCAGCTCCTCGCCGTCAAGGGCCTCACCTGGGTGCGCGACGGCCTGGTCCGCGCCGGCGACGAGCTCCAGCCCGGCGCCCCGTTCACTCAGGAGGACATTGCGGCCATCCTGGCCGACGACCGCCTGAAGCCGGCCGGCGAAGAGGTCGTGGAGGCCGCGGCCGACGACGCCGAGCTGACCGCCGCGGCGGTCGCGGAGCCGGCTGAGGTCAAGGCCGCCCAGACCCTCGAATACGCCCTCCAACTCTGGCAGGAGCGCCAGACCCGCCTCCTCGACCGCACGAGGCACATCCACGCCAAGCTGGCCCATTTCGGATTTCGGATTTCGGATTTCGGATTGCCCAATCAGCAATCAGCAATCAGCAATCAGCAATCGCCAATGCCCCGCTTCGTGCAACTCAAGCTGGGCATGCTGGCATTGCACGGCACGGAACTCGAGGCTACGGTTTCTGATGCCCTTTCCCGCTCGGCGGCGCACCCGTGCCGGCGGGTTGGCCCGCGCGTGGCGGCTCTGGCCGCTGAGGCCCGCGCCGCAATCGCGCTGGCCAAGTCGGGCAAGGTCGGCCCCTGGCCCCAGCGTCTCCAGAGCGGCGTGGCCGACGGCGTGCGCGACCTCCGCCTTTTCCTCGAGGCCCGCTCCCAGGTGGAGGCCCTCCTCAAAGACCACAGGGCATCGGAGGGCAAGGACTCCTTTGGCCGCGCCTACCTCCTCAGCGGCGACGACCTTGCCCGCGCCGCCGACATGGTTGATGCCCTCAGTTGGGCGACGCTCCTTCTCCGCGACGCCGGCCGCAAGGCGTCCCCGCTCCCCGACGGCCTTCCCCCAGAGGACAAGGCGGCGTGCGAGGCCGATTCCGCAAAGGCGGCCCCGCTTGCCGAAGAAACCTTCCGCGAGATCGGACAGGTCACGAAGGCAGTCGAGCAGTTCGGCAGCAACGCTCGTCCCAGGCTCGCGGAATGGGCGAAGGCCAACCTTGCCTCTCCGGACCTCAATCAGCAATCAGCAATCAGCAATCAGCAATCCCTCCGCAGGCTCCAACAAGCCACCAGCACGCTCAGGGACCTCCTCGACGAGCGCGTGCGCGTCGAGGTGCCCGTGCCGGAAGAGGAACGTGTCCCTGAAGCCCCCGAGGTCGTGCAGGTGAAGCCGGCCGACCTCGCCAAGCCAGAGGTGCTGGAAAAAGTGCGGGAGGAACTGCTCAAGTACGAAGAGCCCCCGGCCCTCATCAAGCGCATCGCGGAATCCCCCGCGATCCCCGACGCCTACAAGCCCAAGCTCATCGAGGCCCTCAAGCGGCCCGTGGACCCGAAGTACAGAGAGCTCGTCAACGCCTACTTCGACACCATCGCCAGGTGCGAGAAGAGAAACAGGTAAAATGATTGCGGGTAAAATGATAAGAGAAGAAGCGATCGGGAGGGCGAAGCCGGTCTTCCTGTCTGACCCCAATTCCCATTTCTTTTCTTATCATTTCACTCGTAATCATTCTACCTTACTTCTTCCTCTTCTCCGTATTTCCGTGGTCTTCTTCTCCTTCGCGGCGGAGGCGGGAGAGGTGTTTTTCCACGACGGCGCGCGGGCGATGGCGATGGTGGACTCCGTGACGGGCGGCGGCAAGCTGCGGCTCCTCTCGGCCTCGGGCGAGGCACGCGAGGCCGCGGTCGAGGAAATCGTCACCATCCGCTTCTGGGGGCGGCGGCCCCGCAGCATCCTGGCCGGCACGCAGGAGGTCCTCCTGGTCGGCGGCGACCGCTTCCGCGGCCGAGTCGTAAAGTGCGAGAAGGACATCCTGACCCTCGATAGCCACGCGGTAGGGCCGGTGGAGCTGCCCATGTCGGAAATCCACGGCCTCCTCGCGCTCCCGGTCCAGGGCGCCGCGGGCCGCCGAGCCGAAGAGCTCATGATGGAGCCCGAAACGACCCCTCTCTTGGCCCAGCTCGACCGGCTGCTGGACCGCCGGAGCGCCGCCTACGAGGGCGTCATCGAGGAACTCAGTCCTGAGACTGTGGACATTGACGACGAGCAGTTGATGCGCACCACGTCGCTCAAGCTCCTCTACCTTGCTGGCACACGCCTGGCGCAGGCCACGAAGCGGCCCAGGCCGCAGCTCCCGTCTGAGGTGTTCATGCGCATCGAGACCCGCGATGGCGGGGCATTGGATGGCGTGCTCGAGAAGATCGAGTTCGGCCTATGGCGCTTGCGCCCCCTCTGGGACCAGCGCCGGACACTTCCCGTGCGCGTGGACGAGATCGTCTACGTCGAAGTCCTCAATGGCCGCACGCTCTACCTTTCGCAGCTCGAGCCGAGCGCGGTGAAGGAGCGGACGCAGCTTGCGCCCACCCAGCCCCACCGGCGGAACAGGAACTGCAAGGGCGAAGTGCTCTCGCTGGGCGGGAACCACTACTCCTGGGGCCTCGGGGTCCACGCCGACTCCGAGCTGAGCTACGCCATCGGCGGGCGGTTCAAGACCTTTGCCGCGACCGTGGGGATTGACGACAAGGTGGGCGCACAGGGCAGCGTCGTCTTCGCACTCCTCGGCGATGCCAAGCTGCTCGCGAAGACCGATGTCCTCCGCGGCGGCGACAAGGCGCCGAAGGAACTGTCCGTGCCGGTGGCGGGCGTCAACACGCTCACGCTCCAGGTCAGCTCGGCCGGTGATATGGACCTCGGCGATTGCGCCAACTGGGCCGACGCTCGACTCATTCGATGAGGCGGAAGAGAAGAGATAAGGTAAAATGATTACGGGTAAAATGATAAGAAAAGAAAGAAGAGCCAGACTGGGGTCGCCGGGCACGGGCGCGAGGCGATTCGCTCGTTTCGGCCCCCTTTGGCTTCATTCTCCTGATTGCTTCTTCTCTTATCATTTTACCCGTAATCATTTTACCTATCTCTTCCTGGCTTGTTGGCTCTCCGCCTTCGCAGGGGAAGTAGCGCGCCCTGGCCCGAGTTTCGCGGATACTTACGCGGGCTACAGACCGGATTTCGCCGCCGAGGCCTCCCAGCTCGCACGCTGGAAGGCCGAGCCTGAAGGGGGGCCCGACTGGCTGAAGTTCTCAACGCAGGCGACCTACGACAACCGGGCCTACCTGGAGCAGGACTGGCGCGTGCCGCCCATCGTCAAGAAGGCCGATGAGCTGATGGCCCGTGGCGAGTGCCGCGAGGCGATGGGACTCTACCAGCACGCTATCGAGAAATACCCCAACGACCTCTGGCCCGTGGCCGAGCACGGCGTCTTCGTCCCCACCACGCTCTACTGCCAGCGCCAGCTCCTCAAGCTGCCCAAGAAGGAGCTCGACTACTACCGCACGGTCTACGACCCCTACGCCAAGGCGCTCTTCGACAAGGCCAAGGAGCACTACTCGCCGCTGGACTTCGCGGACGTGGCGACCCGCTACGCGGCGACCACCTACGGCTCGCTGGCGCTCTTCGAGCTGGGCAACGCGGCCCTCGATTCCGGCAACACGGAGCTCGCCCGCCACTACTTCGACGAAATCCGCAACTACCACAGGTTCAGCCCCATCAGCCCCGAGGACCTGGCCCTGCGCCTCAGCAAGGCACCCTCACCCCGCCCTCTCCCCGAGGGAGAGGGGGCAGAGGAGACGCGGGCTACGTTCAGCCAAAAGGCTAGTCCGGATGCGCTGTCGCTGTCGGACTACGCGCTCTTCGAGCCGCTCGTGCCCGACATCAGCACCTACGAGGGCACGTGGACGGTCCGCCGCGAGCTCGGCTGGCGCTTCCGGCACCCCGACAACCTCATCCCCGTCGTCGCCGGCAACAGCCTGCTCTACAAGGACAAGAACATCGTCTACTGCCGCTCGCTCCTCACGGGCGACCTGAAGTGGGAGTATGCCGAGGGGGGCCTGGTGTGGGACTTCGAGCGCGCGACGGGCGGGCAATGGAGCTGGCGCGACGAGTACCCCTACCAGGACCTCGTCGTGGCCGACGGCATGGTCTACACCTTCATCGTGCGGGGCGGGCCGAGCCTGGTGGCGCTCGACCTCGTGACGGGCGAGCGGCGCTGGGCCGCAGGCCCGATGGCCGCCTCGTCCAAGGCCGAGCTGGACGACCGCTACGCCGCGCGGCCCGCGGTCGGAGGCGGGCGCGTCTACGCCACCGTCGTTCACGACGATGTAGAGGGGGACTCGCACCTCAGCTCCACCGCCAGCGTGGCGGCGTTCGACGCCCGCGGGGGCAAGCTCCTCTGGCGCCGCACCCTTTGCCGCCTCACGCCAGGCAAGTTCACCATCAGCCGACTCCGCCGCAAAATCCGCGTCTTCTGCTCCCCGCCCCTCTACGCCAACGGCGTGGTCTACGCGGGCACCAACGCCGGCGTGTTCGCCGCACTCGACGCCGAGACCGGCGACGTGCGCTGGACCACCCGCTACGACCAGAACCCTGTGATGCTCGACGCGACCGTGCTGCCCGAGACCCACCAGAGCAAGCTCTTCTGCGCCAACGCCGCCCCGATCGTCTTCGGCCCCTACCTGCTCGCCATGCCCGTGGACAACAGCGCCCGGCTCTACTGCCTGGACCGCTTCACGGGCAAGGTGCTCTGGAGCCGCGTGGGCGATGGCCACGCCCTGCGCCTCGTGGGGGTGTGGAAGGACCAGGCCATCGTGGGCGGCTCCGGCTTCCTTACCGGTTGGGACATTGCGACCGGCCGCCAGCGCTTCAAGCTCCCGCTCGTGGACTCGGGCGCCGAGTTCCGCCGCGGCATGCAAGCCATCGGCGCCGACGGCAGAATCCACTCCAGCGGCTGGTACTGTAGCGGCACCGAGCAGTCCTACTACGACGTCGTGGCCGACATCAGCCGCGAGCCGCCCGCCATCGTCGCGCAGCGCGCCTGGTACAACGACTTCGCCCGCGGCGGCAACGAGAACCGGGTGAAGAAGGGCCTGAAGCCCCTCGTCAACGAGGACCCCTTCTTCCTCACCAAGTCGCGCATGGGCCTCCGCCTCTGGGGAGTGCCCTGCGAGATTGAGGTGGACGCCAAGAAGCTCACGATGAAGTACGACGTGGCGAAGGTGCAGGCTGCGGTGGCGAAGGCAGAAGGGCTTCAGGCGAGCTACGACCGGGCGGAGCTCCACCAGTTCGCCGGCCGCGCCGGGGAGGCCATCGCCGAGTTCGAGAAGCTGCGCGCCAGCCTGCCCGAGGGGAAGGGCGGGCTTCGCATCGAGGTCAACCGCCAGCTCTTCGGCCTCTACACCCGCCAGGCACAGGCGGCGCTCCGGGCGGGCGACATCGCGGGCGTCGAGAAGGCCGTCGCGCTCATGGCCACCTGCTGCACCACGTCGCGACAGGAGATTCAGACCGTGCTCGCCATGGCCGAGGTGTTCGGACGGAAAGCCGCGGCCGACCGCGCCGCCGCATGCCTGCGGGCCATCCTGCGGCACTACGGCGACGTCTACTACCCGGTCTCATCTCTGGTCACGGGCGAGCCCGAGCCGCTCGTGCGGCAGGCGAGCGCCGTGTTGGGCAACCTCATCGCGCAGTCGCCACGCCACTTCTTCGGCCGCGAGCTGGGCATCGCCGGGCGGAGCATGCTCCGCGCTGTGCCCAACTACTTCTCGCTCATCGCGCCGATCGAGCCGGACTCCACGGTGAAGACCGGGCAGTTCGCCGGCGACTGGTTCCGCCGGGTCCTCCCCACGACGACTGCCGAGTTCCGCCGCGGCTACGAGGAGGCGGCGAAGGCCGCCTTCGAGGGGCACAAAGAGCACACCATCTTGGAGCGGCTGGCGGGAGAGTTCCCCGCCACGGCCTCCGCCCAGGCCGCGCTCGACAGCATGCTCTCCGAGTCCGACAAGCTCCCCATCCCCGCCCGAAACATCCGGCGGTGGCAACTCGAAGAGCTTGCCCAGTTGAACGGCCTGAAGTACGACCCGGCCAAGGCGGGCGGCGCCATCGTGGTGAAGCACGCTCCGCCCGCCCCACTTGCCGCCGCCTATCGTGACCTCACGCACAAGTTCGAGTTCGGCGAGAAGACCACCCTCCGGCTGCTTGAGCGGCGCGGGAGCCGCTCGGATGGCGAGGACCTCCTCTTCCTCGGTGTTCGCAGCAGGCAGACCCACGCCGTGAAGCACGGGGTCCTCTGCTTTGATGCCGCGGCTGGCAAGGTGAAGTGGGCGCAGCGCGACCTACGCCTCGAAACCAAAGGTGAGGAAGCAGGCTTCGAGGAGGCACTCGTCCACAAGGGTCTCCTGGTCGTCCACGGCCGCTGCGACGTCCTGGCCTTCCGCCTCGACGACGGCCAGCCCGCCTGGCAGTTCCGCGTCCCACACGAGTTCGAGATCGAGGCCATGACGCCCGCCGACGACCTCATCGTGCTCAGCGGCCGCTTCGTCACCCTGGCCATCCACTACTCCGACGGCTCGCTTGTCTGGGAGGCGCGCGAGCAGGGCGAGCTCTACTGCCCGCCAGTCGTCTGTGGCACAGGTGTTGGTGGCACAGGCGTCCCGCCTGTGGGCGACACAGGCAAGATGCCTGTGCCACCGACCATTGCCACCGTGCGGCTCGACCCCTCGGGCGTCTCGTTCCGCAGCCTGCCAACGGGCAGGCTGGTGGTTCACCTCGACATCCCTGGCCTGCTCCGCACCTTCGAGCACCCCATCCTCGGTTCGGCCGACCCCGCGCCGCCCGTGGCCTTCGACGGCGTGGCCCTGCTCGTCCTGACGGACGGCTGGGATTACATCGGCGTGGACACCCGCGCCCAGAGCGTGCGGTGGCGGATCAGGATCGAGAACGTAGACCGCGACCAGGTGCTCCCCTATCGCCTGTGGGCCAGCGGCGGGAGCGTCCTCGCGCTCAAGCAGGAATACGACGTTCCCGCCGTCGAGATGTTCGACGCCACGGCGGGCGTGCGTCTCTGGCCGAGCGGCGCCGGCTCGCGGCGCGACGGGCGCAAGCGCGAAACACAGACCACAGCCTTCTACTCTGCGGTCTGGGACCCTGCGAGCGTCTACGGCCTCACGCACCGCCAGGACCGCACCGCGGTTGAAATCGTCGGCCACGACCGACAGAGCGGGGCACGCACACTCGAATGGAGCCACGGCTCCTTCGAGCACCCCGAGATATGCCTGTGCCCGGAGCCCTACGGCGACGTGTTGGTCGCCCGCGTGAAGGACCGCCAGAACTGGCACGCCCTGATTGCCTTCGACAGGAAAACGAGGAAACTCGTCCACGAACTGAAAGTCAAGGGCTTCGGCCTCTGGGGCAACTACGGCGAGATGTCCTGGGCCATTCAGGGCAAGACCCTCGCCATCCTGTCGAAGGATGTTCTGACCTACAGCCGGCCCAAGTGACGCGTGATGCGTGACGCGTGACCGGCCGAAAGAGGAAACCCAACGATGCCTGCCTCCTGTCACGCGTCACGCGTCACGCGTCACGTGTCATGGCTCTCCTTGGCGCTCCTTGCTTGCGCCGCTCTGTTTTCTTCCGGCTGCCTCAAGATCATGTATTACATCCAGCTCGAGGACGACGCCCGCGGCGTCCTCACTGAGGTCGTGAAGATCGAGCAGAAGGTCCTGATGCTGGAGAAGGACCTGAAGGAGGCCGTGGGCCTCAAAGAGCTGCTCGTCGAGGACCAGGCCCGCGAACGAGCCAAGCTCATGGGTACAAAGCTCGTCGCGTTCAAGGTAGAGAGGACCCGCGACGGCGGCCTTCAGTCCACGGCCTCCTACACCTTCGACCACATCCGCGACCTGCGGCTCCCCCTCTACCCCTGGCCCACCCCCACCACCAACACCTACTGGCAGAAGGCCCTCATCGCCTT
The DNA here is from genome assembly GCA_016872875.1 of Planctomycetota bacterium. The sequence continues at coordinate 14,894 of VGYW01000053.1, forward strand.
CCAGTATGCCGACGACGAGGTGCAGGGCATTCGCCAGCTCTGGGCCTACACCATCCCGCCCAGCCCTGAAGAGCCGGGCGGGAAATCCGAAATCCGAAATCCGAAATCCGAAATCGGAAGACGGAGCACGCCGGCCGAACTCCAGAAGCTCCGCCGCCTCATGCCCATCTTCCGCGACATGCTCGATGGCTTCCAGCTCTTCATCCGCTTCCAGATCGGCAAGAAGACCGACTGGCTCCAGAGCTGCCCGCCCCACCTCCCCGTGCGATACCTGTTCCGCGCCTGGGACGGCCAGTACACGCTCCTGGCGCTCACCGACCAGCACCTGACCTTCGACGAGGACGCCTTGATGATCGTCGTGCCCTGGGAGATCGCAGGGAACGAGGATGCGCTGCTGAAGAAGCTCACCGACGCCCGCTACGTGATGGGGGGCGACCGGGACCTGCGCCCCGACAGGCCGTGGGAGATCGAGCGCCTCGCCTGGCGCTACACGCGCCTCGACGGCCTTCGCCGCCTCTACGCCTGGGCGCTGCCCGACACCGGCGTCTCCCGCCTCCTGCCGATGGACGTTCCGGCCGTGCCGCCTCCGCCCGCCAAGCCGCGCCCCGACCGCTACCACGGCCAGTACCTCGGCCTCGACTGGCGGCTCCTGCGCCTCGGCGACGCCAAGGACATCCCGAAGGACTTCATGAAGCCGGCCTTCGACGACGCGAAGTGGGAGAAGATCAACATCTACGTCGGCGAGGCCGCCTACGACGAGAAGTTCACACTCTACCGCAAGCGCTTCAGCGTCCCGCCCGCCTGGAAGGGCAAGCGGGTCGGGCTCCGCTTCGGCGGCGTGCGCGATCGCTGCGTGGTGTACCTCAACGGCGCCGAGATCGCACGCAACGACGGCTGGAGCAGGCGCTTCGGAGTTGACGTAGCCGACAAGGTGGCCTACGGCGCCGAAAACCTCCTGGCCGTCCAGTGCGAGAACCTCACCGACAAGGGCGGAATCTGGGGCGAGGTGGACATTGGCGACATCCGCTTCACGAGCGAGTTCCACCTCACCCGCGACGAGACCCTGGCCGAAGAAACCCCCGCCCAGAATGCCCTCCGCGCCGAGCTCCCCTCGCTCCCGGGCGTCATCGCCTTCCAAGTCCACAAGCCAGGCGAGCCGGAGATGAAGGAGAACTGGGACATCTACACTATGAAGCCCGATGGTTCGGGCCTCAAGGCCATCGTCGCGCACCCCGCGGCCGACGTATTTCCCAAGATCAGCCCCGACGGCAAGACCGTCCTCTTCCTCTCGCTCCGCGACACCTGGGACGAAGTCCTCAAGATGCGCAAGGTCCCGCGGAACGTCTGGGAAGAGCTCGGGGTCTTCTACACCGTGGACATCGAGGGCCAGACGCCGCCCAAGCGGCTCTGGCCGGCCAAGGGCCTCGGCTCCGACGCCTGCTGGGCGCCCGACGGCACCGCCATCGCCTTCGCACAGCACAGCCCCCCGCGCATCAACATCCTGCCCCTTGGCAGCACAGGTCTTGGTGGCACAGGCGTCCCGCCTGTGGCCCCGCTCATCTCCCACACCCCGCCGGAGGCCACTGAGCCCTCTATGCCCTGCTTCGCGCCCGACGGCAAGCGGCTCTTCTTCATCAGCCTGGAAGAAACCGAGATCGAGGACCGCTGGGGCGCGGCGAGAGTGGCTCACCTCGACCCCAAGACCTGGCAACTCGTGGACAAGCAATGGGACAGGTATCTGTGGGGGCCGACCCGCGGCCTCGCCATCTCGCCCGACGGCAGGCAGACGGCCGCCAACACCAGCCACCCGCACGGCGGGATTCGCTGGGAGCAGTTCCGCTGGTCGTGGCTCCGCGACTCCATCACCCCCGGCCGCCGCTCGGAGGACCACCTGTCGAAGACCGACCTCGGCTTCGCCGAGCACCTGATGCTGCCCCACTGGCGCTCCGAGATGCCCGAGCGGCGCATGTACAACGAGTGCCCCGCCTGGGCGCCCAACAGCCGCTACATCCTCTTCGTCCGAGGCCCCGACTACCACGAGGCCGCCTATCACCAATTCGTCCGGCAGTTCATGCTGGTGGACTGGATGGACCTCTATCTGTCCGACCCTGGCGGACGGCGGACGGTTCGCCTCACCTGGCTCCGCAGCAGGATGGGCTATCCCGACTGGTGGGCGCCGAGATGAGATTCGCGATCTCAACAAGGTTGCTGGCGGGGTTCCTCCCAGCCCGCTACACCGATGCCGGGCCGGGGAGTATGGCCCCCAATTCTGGTAACGGTCTGGGGCTCCGAAGCTCCGAACGGAGCGTACCATATCAGCCTAGGGCGAAGCCCTGGGAATAGCGGGCCGCCCCGGTCTAGCCCTGTAGGGGCGTACTAACCAGCGAGGGGAGACGGTGCCGCCCGTGCCCCGTAGTACGCCCCTTCAGGGCTAGCCCACGCACGGCCCCGCTTCCCAGGGCTTCGCCCTGGGCTGATATAGTGCGCCCCTGTCGGGGCGCCCGATCAGTTCACCAGAATTGGGGGCCATACTCCGGGCCGGGAGCCCTCTTGAAGTTCCCGCCCCCAGGCGGTAAGATCATCGGCACGTGGCCCGCGTCTCCGATGCGGAACCCTTCCGCCCCGGAGGGGCGGGCTACCGCGGAGTGAGGCTATGGCAGAGATGAAGACCGTGACGGTGGAGGAGTTCCGCGAGACGTTCCGCCGCGCGCGCGAGCAGCTCGGCCGGGCCTTCGTCGGCCAGGAGCGGGTGGTGGAACACCTCCTCGCGGCGGTGTTCGCGGGCGGCCACGTCCTTCTCAAGGGCGCGCCCGGCCTCGGCCGCACCCTCCTCGTGAAAACCCTCGGCCACGTCCTCGGCCTAGAATACCGCCGCATCCAGTTCACGCCCGACCTGCTGCCCACCGACATCGTGGGGGCGGAGGTCCTCGAAGGCCGGGGGGCCACGGGCGACCGACGCTTCCACTTCTTCAGAGGCCCCGTCTTCGCCAATCTCCTCCTCGCCGACGAGATCAACCGCAGCCCGACCCGCACCCAGAACGCGCTCCTTGAGGCGATGCAGGAGCGGCAGGTGACAATCGGCGGCCGGACGCTTCGCCTGCCCGAGCCCTTCATCCTCGTCGCCACGCAGAACACCCTCGACACCGAGGGGGTCTTCAACCTCGGCGAGGCGCAGGTGGACCGCTTCATGGTGATGATCGAGCAGGACTACCCCTCGGCGGCCGAGGAGAAGCAGATGCTCGCTCTCACCACCGGCACCTTCTCGACGGCGCCGGAGCGCGTGGCCGGCCCGGAAACAGTCCTGGCCATGCAGCGCCTGGCCCGCGAGGTGCCCGTGGTGCCCTCCGTGCGCGACCTCGCGCTCTGGATCGTCCGCTCCAGCCGCCCCGGGGAGGCCGAGGCGGCGCCCGAGACCCACGGCACCGTGCGGCTGGGGGCCTCGCCGCGCGCCGCCCAGGCCCTCCTGATGCTCGGCAAGGTGCTGGCCCTCGCACGCGGCCGCCTCCACGTCTCGCGCCGCGACATCCTCGACGTCGTCGAGCCGGCCCTTTCGCACCGCGTGCTGCTCGACTTCCGCGCCCGGGCCGAGGGCGCGACCCACGCCCGGATTCTCAAGGCGCTCGTCGAGCGCGCCCAGGCACTCTCGCTTCCAGCCGTTTCGCGCTGGACGCGTGAGCTGCTCAATGTGCCGCTCCACAAATGAGCGGCGGAAGTGCGGGTGTTTCGGCCTCTTGCTCCCGAAGGGAGCGTAGTGGGTAGCCGGCGGCTTCAGCCGCCGGACTCGGGTGTCAGCGCTGGCGCAGTCCCGAAGGGACGGCAGAAGGGTCTGGTGGACTGCCTTGCCGCGGGGCTCTGCCGTCCCTTCGGGACTGGTCCCGGGGTTGGCCCGTGATCCGGCGGCTGAAGCCGCCGGCTACCCGCTGCTGTCCCTTCGGGACTGCGGAGGCAACCGGCGTGGAGCTTCTTGTTTTCTTTGCTGAGGACAGTCGGGATTGGGGATGGATGACGGATGGGGGCCGATCAATCATCCATTCATCCAGTCATCCCCTTTGGTTGCGGCCAATGGCCGCGTTAGGAGAACGAGCATGACCACCCCTGCGGAACATGCCCTCCAGATCTTCAAGAACCCGGAGCCCTGGAGCGACGATGATCTGGAGAGAATCCACCACCTCAAGGAGGCCCATACCAAGGCGATGGGCGAAATCCGAAAGATCATGGTGGGCATGGACCAGGTGATAGACCTGACGATGGTCGGCCTCTTCGGTCAGGGCCACTGCCTCCTCATGGGCGTGCCGGGCCTCGGAAAGACCCTCCTCGTCCGCACCCTCGCCGCAAGCCTCTCGCTCAAGTTCATGCGCGTGCAATTCACCCCCGACCTCATGCCCTCGGACATCACTGGCTCGGAGGTGATCCAGGAGGACAAGGCGACCGGCGAGCGAGTCTTCCGCTTCCTCCAGGGGCCGGTGTTCACGAACATCCTTCTCGCCGACGAGATCAACCGCACGCCGCCAAAGACCCAGGCCGCGCTCCTCGAAGCCATGCAGGAGCACCAGGTCACTGTCGGCGGCGTCCGCCGCGCGCTCGACGCCCCCTTCTTCGTCCTCGCCACCCAGAACCCCATCGAGCAGGAGGGCACCTACCCGCTGCCCGAGGCGCAGCTCGACCGCTTCATGTTCCAGATTCGCGTGGACTACCCCAACGCCGAGGAGGAGAAGCACATCCTCGCCCTCACCACCTCGGGCTACCAGCCCGACATCCAGCCGGTCCTCACCCGCGACGAAATCCTCTACCTCCAGCAGCTCGTGCGAAAGGTCAACGTGGGCGAGGACGTGGTTGACTACATCCTGCGCCTTGTGCGCGCCACGCGGAGCTCGCAGCCCGAGGCGCCCGACTTCATCAAGAAGTGGATAACCTGGGGCGCCAGCCCGCGGGCCAGCCAGAACCTCGTCATCGGCGCCAAGGCCGTCGCCATCCTCGACGGCCGCAGCGCCGCCACCATCGAGGACGTCCACGCCGTCGCCCCAGCCGTCCTCGAGCACCGCATCATCCCGAACTTCACCGCCGAGGCTGAGGGCGTGAACACCGCGCGCATCGTGGCCGAACTGCTCAAGGCCGTGGCGTAGGGGTAGTGTCCATCGGGAACGAAGAACGAAAGGTAAAATGATTACGGGTAAAATGATAAGACAAGAATCCGGGAGGAGAGCGAAGCCAGGAGGAACCGAGGCGAGCCAGTGGCCCAGACGGCACACAATTCGCACCCCGGTTGTCCTCTCTTTTCTTATCATTTTACCCGTAATCATTTTACCTTATCTCTTCGATCTGCATTTTGGCCTTTGAGCTTCCATAGGAGCCAGCGTTGGACTTTTTTGACCCGCACGTCATCGCCCGCGTGAAGGGCCTCGACGTTCGCAGCCTGCGCCTCGTCGAGAGCCTCATGGCCGGCCTCCACAAGAGCCGCCTGAGGGGGATCAGCACCGACTTCTCCCAGCACCGCCCCTACGCGCCCGGGGACGACACGCGGCACCTCGACTGGAAGGTCTTCGCCCGCACCGACCGCTTCTACCTCAAGCAGTACGAGGCCGAGACCAACATGGCCGTCCGCTTCCTCCTCGACACCAGCCACTCGATGTTCTTCCGCAGCCCCGAGGCCGCGATGAGCAAGTTCGAATACGCCGCCACCATCGTCGCAACCGTCGCCTACCTCCTGATGCAGCAGAAAGACACGTTCGGCCTCGTGCTCTTCGACGAGAAGGTGCGCGCCCTTCTGCCCGCGAAAGGCTCGGCGGCGCACTTCCGCAGCCTGGTCCGCGCAATGGCCGAGGCCACGGAGGGCGACAAGACGAGCATCTCGGGCGCCCTCACCGCGGTCGCCCCCCAACTCAAGCGCCGCGGACTCGTCGTCGTCGTGAGCGACTTCATCGCCGACACCGACGGGCTGGGCGACGCACTCGGCCAGATGAGCTTCCTCGGACAGGACGTCATCCTCTTCCACGTCGAAGACCCGGTCGAGCGCGAGTTCCCGTTCGCGGGCCAGACCATCTTCCTGGGTCTCGAGGCGGAGGGGAAGCTGGTATGCGAGCCGCGCGACCTGCGCCGCGCCTATCTTGCCGAGCGCCGCCGCCACCTCGACGCCATCCACGAGGTCTGCCTCCGCTTCGGCTACGAGCTCGAGGACATGCCCACCGACGCCCGCCTCGACGCCATCCTCGCCGGCTTCCTCTCCCTGCGCCAGGCCAGGCGGAGAAGATGATCCTATGTCAGGTAGCCCGGGCATTGACAGACTAGGTGGGTTCGCATACAATCATCAGAGTCGGGACGCGGCCCGGATCGGGCGGCCCGTTTGTTGTTCCTGGGTTGTCTTTCGAAGCGCCTTTCGGCAGCAAACAGAGCTTGGGAGCAGCGCATGGCAGGAAGCAAGCGGCCGGCAGCCGACGCTAAGCTAACCGCAGAGCAGATTAGCTACCTCGAGGGCAAGATGAGGGACTTAGCGGACCGCAACCCGTCCTGTGGCATCGAGCGAACGGACTATGCGCGGTTGTACCCTTATCTGGCCATACAGAAGATCACCTACCTATATGACGACGAATTGTTCGATGGCCTCAAGTTCGTTGATCGTAGCATCACCGGGAAGTCAGAAGAGTTGCTGGATGCGTACCTGATTGTTGACCAAGGTGATGAGCTACAACTCAAACTGTTCCAGCTCAAGTTCCGGGACAGATACGACGGCGGCATTTCCACAAAGGAGCTCTATGCGTTTGTGGACCGGATGAACCGCGTTTTCCTGCGGGGAGACTTGCAGGATCCCAAGACGCTCGAGGCGTTCAGGGAAGTGCGCCAGGCGCTCGACGAGGCGCGTCAGGCCAACAGGCGAGCCCGTACCCGGATTCAGTGTTACTATATCGTCAACGGGCAGAATGTCTCACACACCGACGATGGCAAGGTGCAGGAGATTCGCGACACCTTCTCCCACGATCGCCAGACACATGGGTTTACCTTCGAGACCTACGGCGGCTTCGACATCTACACCCTTTGCGTCCAGGGCCGCATACCCATCCAGGAGGAGTTGCTTGAACTCACCTACGAAATGGGTGAGCGCTCGTTCCTCCACCACGACATCGGCCCGAACCCCAACGGGATGCCAGAGCAGGTTCTTGTGGGCTTCGTGAACGTGAACCAGCTAGTGCGCCTGGTTGACCGCTACAGCAACAATGAACTGTTTGAGAAGAATGTCCGCCTTTTCCTTGGGACGGGGAAGGAGGTGAACCAGCGTATAATCGCGACCATCACAGGGAACCAGAGCGTCTGGTTCGGCTTCATGAACAATGGCGTGAGTATCACTGCCGACAGCATGGCCGCTGACCTCCCGGCCAGCAGGCAGAAGGTGCGAGTGCGGTTGCGAGGCATGCAGATCATCAACGGGTGCCAGACGGTCAACGCGCTCTACCACGCCAAGTACGCGCCAGACTTGAGGGACCGTTTCCAAGGTAACTCGAAGGTCCTTGTGCGGATCTATCAGGTGGATCCCAAGAACAAGGATCTCCTCGACGCGTTGATCATTGCCACAAACTCGCAGAACGCCATCCGGCCAGAGGATCTGCTCTCCAACGACAGCATACAGAAGGCTCTCCAGGAAGTCTATCGCGAATACGGCATTGGCTACGAGCGCAAGGAGGGCGAGACGTTGCCGGGCCACAGTTACCTGATGACCTACAGCAAGGAACAGGCCGCCATGGCGTACCTCGGCGTGTTCGGCGGCCATTGTTCCAGGCTCCGCAATTCTCTAAGTCGTCGTGAGTTCTTCAGACAGGGAGACGACTACTATAGGGCATTCAACCTGCGCGGAGCAGAGGGCGAGAGCCAGCCCGGCCCCCTGCCGGACGGGTTCGTGCCCGACGAGTACACCAACCTTCGCGCCCTCCAGATCCTCGCCGCGCGTTGCCTTGAGGAGTGTTGCCGCCGCGGTATCGCAAGCATCCAGGATAAGCGGGAGCGTGGGTCACTGCGAAAGGGCGCCTACTACTTGGCGCGCATCGTATACCTGAGGCAGCGAGGGCGAATCGACGGGATTCTCGCCGGTGCGAGCAAAGCGGAGCGCAAGGCCGATCTCGCGCGGCACTTGATGGGCGAGGTCACCAAGATCGGCGAACAGGCATTCGGGGAGGCCAGGAACCTGTTCAAGGGCGCGTTGAAGGACTATCTGGCAAGTCTGGGTGGGAACGAAGATGCGGCCCTGAAAAACTCCGAATTCGCCCGGCGCGTTGAGGAATGCGCTGCCAAGGCGGAACCACGATGAGGCCATCTCCGGCGGCGCTGTGCCTGGCACCGTACGCTGCGCGAGGCAAGCAAAGGAAGTAAGGTTTGCGGATTCCGGCCCTCCACTTGCACGGCGCACTGCTTTTCGCGGCTTTCGCGTGTTTCGCGGGCGAGTATGGCCCCGAAGAGGTCTGGGATGGGCCGCTGCTGAAGCCCGTCGCGCGCGAGGAGGTCTTCGAGTTCGCGCAGAAGCCCTCCTTCCGCAAGGCGGCCAAGGACCGGTATGAGGTCTCCTTTGCCGCGAGGGGGCGGTGCGACGTGGCCGTGGCCATCGAGGACGAGACGGGCAAGGTCGTTCGCCACCTGGTCTATGGCGTCCTCGGGCCGAACGCGCCGGAGCCGCTTAAGAAGGACTCGCTGGAGCAGACGCTCGCGTGGGATGGGAAGGACGACGCGGGGAACTACGTGGAGCGCCCTGAGCGGACGCGGGTCCGCGTGTCGCTCGGCCTGCGGCCCGCCTTCGAGCGGCTCCTGGGCTGGCACCCGAAGAACATCGGCTCGGACCGCCGCGTGAGCGGCATCGCCGCCGACGCGGGGGGCGTCTACGTCCTCACAGGCGGCGAGCGGCCGCAGCTCCAGGCATATAGCCACGATGCCAGCTACCTCCGCACCCTCATCCCCTTCGCCGCCGACAAGATCGAGGAGTTCAAGCGCGCGGACCTGGCGACGATCAAGCTCAAGGACGGCTACGTGGCCTACTACCCCGGCTCCGGCCCAACCCAGGGCGGCGGAGCCAGGGGCAACTACCTCGACCAGTCGCTCGAGGGCGAAGCCACGCCCACCCTCTCGCAGCGCATGGCCTGCGCCGCAGGACGCCTCGCCTTCGGCAGCCTCGGCGACCTCTCGGGCAAGGCGGTCATGCGCATCCGCACCGATGGCTCCCTCGATGGCCGGCGCTTCTATGGCTTCAACCTCCAGTCGGGCACCGTCAAGAAGGGAGGCTTCTTCCGCGACGTGAGCGCTGCGCCCGACCGCCTGTCCTACACCAGCGGCAACCACGCCCTCGCCGCCAGCCCCGACGGCAAGTGGCTCTACCTCACCGGCCTGCGCGGGCGGTTCGGCGCTTTCAAAGTCTCCCCCTACGGCGACCCCGACAGGCTTGCACCCGCACACGCCGTATATCGCGTCCCCTGGGACACCGACGCCCCGCTCGACAAGCCCTTCATCGGCGCCGCTATGGTGCCCGGGAGCGACAACGACCAGCTCAACACACCGACCAGCGTGGCCACGGACGCGAAGGGCAACCTCTACGTGGCCGACACCGGCAACAACCGCATCCAGGTCTTCGACCCCGAAGGCCGCCACCGCCACACCATCAAGCTCAGCCGTCCCGCCTGGCTCGACGTTGACCAGAAGACTGGCGCCCTCTACGCCCTGGCCGACATCGTGCGCGGGAAGCTCAAGGAGCACTGGAGCTTCCGCCTCGTCAAGCTCGCCCCGCTGCCCGCACCCCGCATCGTCTTCGAGAAAGCCTTCGACTACGGGCTGGCCGCCAGCGACCCCGTCTTCTGCGTGGACGCCTGGACCACCCCGCCCACCCTCTGGCTCACCCACCGCCACGGCGAGATTGCGCTCTACGAAGACCGCGGCGAGTCGCTCGCCCTCAAACACGAGTTCGTCGAGGACGTGCGGAAGGCCGGCCACATCCCCTTCTTCTTCTCCAGCGGCTACCGCCACTGCCTGAGCGCCGACCCCGTCCACGGCCACCTCTACCTCTACCAGGGCGACCTCTACCGCTTCGAGCCGTCCACGGGCAGGTGCGTCCACCTCGAACTCCCCAAGGTTGGCGGCGAGATGGACGAGTTCCTCGTCGGCCCCGACGGCCTGGCCTATCTCCGCACGTGCAACTACATCCTCCGCTACGAGCTCGACGCTTGGCGGCCCGTCCCTTACGACTACGGCGAACTGGTCAGTGGCGGCTGGGGTTTCAAGTCGCGCGGCGCCATCCGCTTCCCCTGGCCGCACGTCTTCCACTGCCAGACTGGCTTCGGCGTCGCGCCGAACGGCGACCTCCTGGCCCTCGGCATCTACAGCGAGGCATTCGAGAACCTCAGGGTGAGCAGCGCGTGGCACATGGACGGCGGCGGAAGCCGCAAGAGCAAGGACCTGGAGGGCTTCTTCCGGCCCAAGCCCCACCCCGGCCGCCCCGCCACAAGGGCCGGCGTCAACGTCCTCTGCACCTGGGACCGCCGCGGCGAGGAGAAGCTCTTCGACGCCGTCAAGGGCATCCCCATCCAGTCCTCGTGCGTCCGGGGTGACCGCGAGGGGAACATCTACCTCGGCTTTGGCGCCCAGAAGTACGACGAGGACGGCCAGGTCATCTACGGCAACTCGCTCGTCAAGTTCACCCGCCACGGCGGGCAGTTCCTCTTCTCCGAGGCCGGCGCCCCGCCCCTCGGCGACCCCCCGAAGCGCCCGCCCGAGTTCCGACACCTCCGCCACTTCGGCGCCGACATCTGGACCCGCGGCCAGCTCCTCTGGGCCTACGGCGGCGTGAACACCATGGTCCGCGGCACCTGCTTCTGCCCCCAACTCCGCTTCGACGTTGACCTCTACGGGCGGGTCTTCGTCCCCGAAGCCCACCGCTGCTCCGTTGCCGTGCTCGACACCAACGGCAACTTCATCCTGCGCCTGGGCAAGTATGGCAACGCGGATTCCGGCCGCGGCCCCGACATTGCCCTCGCCTTCTGCACCTACCTGGCGGTTGACGGCTTGCGCAACCGCCTCCACCTGGCCGACAGCGGCAACCAGCGCATCGTCAGCGTCGCCCTCCGCTACGCCTCCGAAGAGCTCGCGCCCCTGGCGGGTGACGACCCCCGTTAGATCTGCCGCATTAAACCCTTTGGTCATGACTCGTGCGCGGTTTGCGCACATGTTCCCGCAGAGTCGAAGTCCAATATCCAATACTCAACATCCAATCTCCAATGGCCAAGTGAAAGAGAGGGCACCGCTCCGATCGTCTTACTTGGCCATTGAGTATTGAGAGTTGGATATTGAGTATTGGACTTCCCGATCCCCTTTGGTTGCGGCCCGAGGCCGCCCTGAGTCCCTTGGGTCCCTTGCCTTCTATCCCCTCCACCCGCATGAGCGTGGCATGATGCGCGCGCAATTGAACCACGCTGCCGCGCTGTCAAGAGACGCCGCATTTCTCACAAGCCGCGAAGCCCGACGGGACGAAAGGGTTTTGCCGGCGGCGTAAGCCGCCGGATCAGAGCAACAGACCACCCAGCCCGGACGGGGCGGCAGCTCACAGGGCGTTCCTTCCGCCCCGCTGGGGCTGCGCCCTCCGGGTTCCCTTTCCGGCGGCTTACGCCGCCGGCAGAATCCTCTCGCTCCTCTCGGAGCTGGGCCGCCTGGTGAGAAATGCGGGTTAGAGGCACAAAGCCAAGCCCTGCGGGTGGACGCCCACACCTAGCGAACGGCCGCGGACGTGAACGGGGGATGGGCGCTACGTTCTGTTGCAACCGCTGGGGGACACCTCAGGAGGCCGGCCAGACTGGCCAGACTGGCGACGGGGCAAGGGCTAGTGGCCGGCGTTTGCTCACCGCAATGCCTGGTGTCTTGGGGCCTTGCGCCAATCTTGCGTCCCGCGCACACACCACAACCATTGCTCCGGGGGTAGCCGGGGCTGATGCCGACGTGGGTCATGCCGGCGATGCGGAGGAACTCCTTGAAGTCCCGTGCGATGAACTGGGGGCCGTTGTCGGAGATGATCCGGGGCTTGGCGCCCGGGAACTTCTCGCGGGCCCGCTGGATGATCACCTCCGGGACGAGCGCGTTGTGCTCGTTGGCCCGGCCGTAGCGGTCGCGCCAGTCGTAGAACTTGCTGCGGGCCAGGCCCAGCCGCGCCGCTCGCCAGCGAGCGGCACCGCCAGGCGCGTCACAGGGAGTTCCGTTCTGCCCGACCAGTACCGCATGTAGTCCACCACCTTGTCGCGGACGTCGTGTGGCGTCCAGGCGCCTTTCAGACCCGGCCAAGCGTTTTTCTTAGAGCGACGTGGGACTCCATGATCTCGGCGATCACCTCGTCCTTCGCCGCCAGCTTGGTCGTGAGGGCCTCGTTGTGCTCCTGGAGGCGCCGGACCTCGGAGCCATGGTCCTGCTCGAAGGCCGCGGCTCCGTTCTCGAAGAACTCCTTCTGCCAGCGATAGAAGAGACTGGGAGCCAGGTGCTGCTCGTCACAGAGGTCCGAGACAGGCGCCTTCTCCAGGAAGTGCCGCCGCAGGATCGCCACCTTCTCCTGGCCCGAAAACCGCCGTCGTTGCTGTGCCATGGACAAGTTCTCCTTCGGGCCTACATACTATCCGCCCGAGGGAAGTTGTCCAGTTCCGTCTGAAGCATGACAGTCCCATTCGAGGGTGATGAGTTCGCCTTCGCGGAGGCCCGAGTAGACGGCTGTCAGGAGGACCGGGCGGAACCAGCCGTTCGCCTCCGGGATGATCCCGTCTTGGTCCCGCGGGCCACGTGCGGCAGTTTACAGTATTCGTAAGCTCCTGTCAAGGAACATCTTACGAACATGAGAAAGAGTGGAGGCGGGGGGAATCGAACCCCCGTCCCGTAGCAGCGCGCCAGGAGCTTCTACGTGCGTAGGCTACCTATTGGGTGTCGCCTCGGCGGACTCCGGTAGGCGGGATTCCGCGTCGGCCAGCTCGAACAGGCGTTTCGCAGCCGCTCCGTCGAGCAGGGAGCGGCCGCTAGCCCGCTGTTTGTCGCCCCGCAGCCCCCGCGGGCTGAAGCTGCGGGACGTGGCCACGATGTTACGCAGCCAGTGCCATCTCGTGATTGGCAGTTGTTGGTGTGCCAGGTGTTTTACGAGGGCGTCCTGACAACCTCGGCACGCGACTCCTGACTCATACTGCCCGGTCGAATCCTGTTCGCCCCCTTTCTCAAGTCAAAAGGCAAAAGGCAAAAGGGACAAGGCAAAAGTGCCGGATCAGCGGCGGGGGGAGGTGGCGCGCTGAATCTGGCGCTGGTGTTCGCGCTTCTTGATGTCCTGGCGCTTGTCGTGGAGTTTCTTGCCGCAGGCGAGTGCGAGCTCGACCTTGGCGAGCCCACGCTTGAAGTAGAGGGAGATGGGGATGAGGGTGAAGCCGCGCTCGTTGACCTTCGTGGCGAGACGCCGTATCTCGCGGTGGTGGAGGAGGAGGCGGCGCTTGCGGAGGGGGTCGTGGTTGCCGTAAGCCGTTTTAGCATAGGGGCTTATGTGCAGGCCGATGAGGAAGGCCTGGCCGTCCTCGATCCGCGCATAGCTGTCGCCCATCTGCACCTGGCCGTTGCGGAGGCTCTTGACCTCGGTGCCTCGCAGCTCGATGCCTGCTTCCCACTTGTCAAAGACCAGGAAGTTGTGGAACGCCTTGCGGTTGCGTGCGATGGGCTTGATGTCGTCCTGGGGCATGGGCGTTCCTCGCGGCAACTGCCTGTCGCACACCGGTTATTATACCAGAGGGTTGTGGGGAGTCAACTGGGCTTGAGGAGCTTGCGGGTCGCCTTGTCCCAGCGGACGATGCGCTTTTCGAGGCGATGGGTGCCGTGGCAGCCGGGGTCGGTGCAGTGCTTCTTGGGGGTGGGGCTGGCGAAGAGGTTGAGGAGGTGCGACTCCTGTGCTAGGAGCTTATCCTTGGGATGGCATTGCATGCAGGCGTGGTTGACGGCGGCCTGGGCGTAGATGCGGTCGGGCGCGATCTCGTGCTCCTCGCTGGCGCAGTGTTCGTTGGAGGGGCCGTGGCAGCGTTCGCAGCCGACGCCGTGGCGGGCGTGGGTGACGGCGAGCTTTTCGTCGGCGTAGTTGATGTGGCAGACGTGGCAGCGGTCGTTGCTGACGGGTCTGGCCGCGGGAGTGAGGAGGGCGCAGGCGCCGAGGGCCGCGAGGAGCAACCCTACCACTATCGCGGCGATGCGCTTCACAGAACGGCTATCCTTCTCCGATCGTCCTCGTCCTCGGTCTCGATTCGGATCGATTGAATCGATTGAATCGAGGACGAGGACGATTCAGGGGATCACACGTACTCCCAGTCCCTCAGCCATTCGTAGCCTGGGGGCAGGTTGGCCCAGGCGTGCTGCATGCGGGCGTGGAGGAGGCCGCGCTCGGCCTGGGTGAGGGCCTTGCCCTCCTTGCGCTCCTTGACGGCGAGGGCCACGTTGTCCACCTGGTGGGTGGTGATCATGCCCGGGATAGGGGCGGTGAGGGCTGGGTTTTCGAGGAGCTTTCGGAT
>VGYW01000054.1 GCA_016872875.1 Planctomycetota bacterium
GCCGGGCACTTCGCAGTCACGGCCGAGCTCGGCCCGCCCATGAGCGGCGAGGCCGCGGTCGTGCGGAAGAAGGCCGCCATCCTGCGCGGCTGCGCCGACGCCATCAACATCACCGACGCCCAGACCGCCGTCGTCCGCCTCTCCTCCATCGCCGCCGCCGCCATCCTGGTCCAGGAGGGCCTCGAGCCCGTCATGCAGATGACCACGCGCGACCGCAACCGCATCGCCATCCAGTGCGACATCCTGGGCGCCGCCGCACTCGGCATCAGGAACTGCCTCTGCATCGCAGGCGACCACCAGTCCTTCGGCGCCGCAGGAAAGCTCAAGGGGCACCCAGGCTCGAAGAACGTCTACGACATTGACTCCATCCAGCTCGTGGCCATCCTCAAGAAGATGCGCGATGAGGGCCTTCAGGCGGGCGGCGACCCGCTCGAAGCGCCCATCCGCATGTTCATCGGCGCGGCCTGGACGCCGATGGGCGACCCGGTGGAGTTCCGCGCCATCCGCCTGGCGAAGAAGGCCGCGGCGGGCGCCGACTTCATCCAGACCCAGGGCGTCTACGACGTCGCCAAGTTCGCCGAGGCCATGCGGCGGGCGCGCAACCGCGGCCTCCACGAGAAGGCCGCCATCCTCGCAGGCATCATCGTCCCAAAGGGCGCCGCAATGCTACGCTACATGAACTCCTCCGTCGCGGGCGTCTCGGTCCCCGAGGAGCTCATCAAGCGCTTCCCCGTGGCCAAGAAGGACGCCTCGCCCGCCGAGAAGAAGGAGGCGCGCCTCAAGAGCGAGGAGCTCGGCAAGAAGATCGCCGTCGAGCTCATCCAGGCCGTCCGCGAGATTGAGGGCGTGCGCGGCATCCACCTCCAGGCCATCGAATGGGAAGAGGCCGTCCCCGAAATCGTCAAGGCCGCCGGCCTCCTCCCGCGGCCAACCCTGTGAGGCCCTGGAAGCCACATTTCGGATTTCGGATTTCGGATTGCGGATTGAGATCCGAAATCCGAAATCGCAAATCCGAAATCGAGGGCCGATGTCTGCCCCGAAGGCCAACTGCTGGGAGGAGCGGCGCTGCGGACGCGAGCCTGGGGGCGCGCGGGCCGCCGAGCTCGGCGTGTGTCCCGCGGCCACCGACGCGACCTGCGACGGGATCAACTGCGGCCGCAACGCCGGCCGCCTCTGCTGGGCCGTCACCGCCACCCTCTGCCACGACGGGCCCCAGGGCACGTTCGCCGAGAAGCTCGCCCGCTGCGAGAGCTGCTCGTTCTTCCGCCGAGTCAAGTACCAGGAGGGCTGCCACTTCCAGCTCCTGAGGCCCGGCCTCGGCGTCTCAGACCCCGCGGAGCTGCACAAGCTCCTCAACAGCGTGGTCTCGATGCTCGGCGTCTCGCGCGACATCCTGGCCCTGCTCGCCGAGACGCCGCTCCTTCAGCAGATCGTCGAGCACGCCCTCAGCGTCACCGGCTCCGCCTCCGCCCGCGCCTACCTCTACACCCCCGCGGGCGACGCGCTGGACCTCGTGGCTCAGGCAGGCACGCCGGCCCCCGCCGAGCGCGTGAGCCTGAGCGACGACTGCCCCGTGGCCGAGGCGGCCCGCACCCGCCGCTTCTGCGTCGCTACCGTAGCCGCAACCGTCCCGGTTGCGGACGGCAAGCGGGACGCTTGCCGCCACCAGAGCGCCGTCGCCGCCGCGGTGCCCATCGGCGGACGCGACCGCCTCGCCGGCGTCCTCGAGCTCGTCAAGGAGGGCGCCTTCTCCACCGACGACGAGTGGTTCCTCCATGAGCTCAGCCTCAGCGCCGCCCTGGGCATCGCCAACGCACGCCTTGTGGACGACCTCCGCCAGCTCAAGCGCTTCGACAAGGCGAAGTCGCGCTTCGTCGCCGTCCTCATGCACCACATCAGCTCGCCCCTCGCCACCATCGCCTGCTCCCTCCAGGCCATCCACCAGCTCGGCGACAAGCTCAGCGGCGACGACCGCACGAAGCTCATCCAGGTGAGCCTCGACCGCATCCGCTCCATCCAGGAGCTCTCCCGCCGCCTCCTCGACCTGGCGGCCATCCGCAGCGGCAGGTCGCTCGGCCAGGCCCGCCCCGTCCCCATCGCCGACGCCCTCCGCCACGAGGTCGAGAACCGCCTCGGTCGAGCGCGCGAGCAGGGCGTGGAACTCGTCCTCATGGACCGTGCGGACCGAGCGCTCGTGCGGGCCGACCCCGATGGCCTGCGGGTGGTCTTCGCCAACCTTCTCGACAACGCCATCAAGTACACCACCGGCCCCATCAGGAAGGTCAGCGTGAGCCTCACCGTCACGCGGGGCCACGTCCGCGTCGAGGTCCGCGACACCGGCATCGGCATCCCGCCCGAAGACCAGCCGCGAGTCTTCGAAGAGTTCCACCGCGCCGGCAACGTCGCCTCCGCCCGTGCCTCCGGCCACGGCCTCGGCCTCGCAGTCGTCCGCGAGCTCGTTGACCGTTACGGCGGCCACATCGAGCTCGAAAGCACCCTCGGCGTAGGCACCTCCATCGCCGTCGTCTTCCCCCTATTGACTTCTGCATAAGCACCTGCGGGCCGCCCCCCATCTCGCCAGACAAGTGGATAGGATAGTTCAAGAATGGCTCTCCGGGTTTTCCTGTGGGCGCCTCGAAGAGCGCCGCCTGTGCCGTATGGCACTGCCAGGGCGCTCGGGCCTGGCCTGAGCGTAGCCGAATGGCTCGGTTCCCGCCGGAGCCCTATCCTCCGCGGCAGCAGCCCGATTCGAGCAGGTGTGCCGGTGGCTGTAAAGCGGTAAATCCTGGGGGGTTGGGGGCAAAGCCCCCAAGTCCTGTGCTTGCGCGTGATGCCTGTGGACACCGGCCCGGCGCCGAGTCCGCATCCAGAAAGAGCGAGCAGAACTGCCTCAGCGGTGCCGAGCGCTCGCCTGCGGCCTGGAAGAACGCCACGTCGCGCAGAGGCCGCCACGCCGTGGACGATGGCTGGCACCGGGCCGCGGCCGACGGCGCGGCCCCGCCGCGCAGCCGCCGCACCCGCTCGTGCTCCACCAGCAGCCGCGCGTAGGCCCGCAGCGCCTCCCCCGCCTTCCGCCGCCGAATCCCCTCGTGCAACCGTCCGCTCATCGCATCCCCCCAACAACTCCCCTCGCCCCGTCCCCAGATTGTAGCCCCCCGTCCCGCCTTGTCAACAACAATGCGGGTGACAGGAATAGCTTGAGGATTGTAGACTCGACACACCCCGCCTGACATTCGCCCACTGACCCGCCCCGCCCTCCGGTTGTCTGCCCGATAGACTACATGCTACTTGCCGCCCAGGAAAGCCACTGCAAAAGTGAGCGTATCTCTGGAACCTCGCTGTACATGGCCGCGATCGCCTTCGCGTCAATGTGGGTCAGGGCATGCTTCCGGAAATCCTCCTGAGACAGGCTTCTCAGATCCTCGGTGCCGTACAGAGCTTTCTTCAGCTTCCTTGGATCGGCCCCTCTCGCGCGGATCCCACCGGTTAGGCTGTTCCTCGCGACTGCGATGAGCACATCTGTGCTCGGGAAAGGAACGACGGGCACAACAACCGGGACGTAGTCAAGTGAGTATCCACGGCGGCTGAGCGCGTGGCGGAACCTCTCCGCTGCCAGGATGACAGTTGCGCCGAGCATCCATGCCCAATCCTCAAAGTACTCTTCGGCCCTAGACAGATACCTCTCAGCGTCAGAACTCAGCACCAACATGTCGCGTCGAGTGATCTCGCGCTTGGCGTGCGATTTGAGTTCTTCCCAAGCTCCGTAGAGCGTTGCTATAACACCCCTCTGAAGTGTCCTCGATGGCTCTCCCGCGATAGCAGTTCCGCTCTGCGCAACAAGACGCCAGTACTTGTCCAGGTAGTCCCTCATGTTCTGGCGTCTTAGGTGCACGACCATGAGTGGCTGTCCCTCAGCGCCGCCCTCTTGGAGGACATGCTGGACGACGCAACCGAGAATCTCCCGGTCAGTGCCGCCATCTCCCACGACGCCAATATACCTACCTGCTTCCATGCGGCACCCCCGCTCAACCGATGGTCCCGCTGTACCACAGCTCTGCGAGAGCTTGTCGCGGGAGTTTCACGATTCTTCTACCGTCCTGTTCCTGGATCTCTCCATCAACGGCCCCAATGCCGATGAGAACATCGAGAGATTCGGCGAGGTTCCTTACGTCGCTCTTGAAGCCGTGGCGGTCTAGCCGCATGGTGTAGACTTGGTCTAGACGATCGGCAAACTCGCGGAGGACTGAAGGGCTATGCGACGTCAGGACGAACTGTGTTGCGTATCCCCTTCCCTCCTCGCGTAGGGGACCGGCCGCTTGCCACAGCCACCCCATGAATTCGTGTATGTTCCCCGGGTTCACCCCGTTCTCAATCTCCTCTATAAGAATAAGGGCCGGCGGGCGATACAGAGCAGTGAGCAAGGCAACAGCGGCGGCCTTCATCAACCCGTCTGACACAAAGAACGGTTGGAACTCGTCAAGGCGGCCGGGCACGTCATGTCCTAGATCGAACTCCCAGACCGGCTGTCCGCGCTTTGGGTCTCGACGGATTCCGTGGAAGCTAGTGTCGAAGCGCCGGAGGGCCGCGATGAATCTCTGGAATGTGCGCTCATCGAGTTCAGCCGTGCGCAGCAGGGTTTCCTGCAAGTTCGCGCCTTCGTACCCAAGCTGCGATGGTATGTGCAGCCTTTCCTGGGTCTCGGTGGGCCCATGGCTCTCCATGGGCACTAGCGCTGTGCCCACAGTGGGCCTCGATGTTCTTGCCTGGCCTTTGAGGAAAGATGGTTGCAGATGGTATACGAAGGCGTGAGACATGTCAGCGAAGAAGCGGGAACAGACCTGCCTCTCCTCATCGCTCAGCTGTCTGCTTTCAGCAACCTTCGCACGGAGTTCCAGCGCACCGAGAACCGTGTCCCAACCCACGTGTACTTCACTCCAGGATGAGTTCTGACCGCATTGGACCCTAATCCGCTCTCTACACGCGGGGGCGCCTTCGATCCGGGGATGCTCATACAACTCAATGAAGTACTCGACGGTCCCAGTGCCATACCGCCATCGACAATCAAAACCAATCGGGTCCTCTTTCGTAGCGAGGCGATACTTGTGAGAGAACAAGTCCCCTGGTCTCAGCCGCGCGGGATCAGTGCACTGCTCCTCAGTTTCGTCTGTGGCGACTTGCTCCCGATCCTGGCGGTCCTGTTCCGAGACTGGCCGCGCTCGCCAAACTAGCTTGGAGAAGTGTCGGATTCCGGCAAGCAGGTTCGACTTGCCCGAGTTGTTATTGCCAATCAACAAAGTGATTGCGCCGAGCTTCACCCTGGTATCCCGGTGAGTGCGGTAGTTCCGAAGCCTTATCTCTTCAAACACGAGAGCACCCCCTAGCCTTAGGGAAGAAAGCCAGCAACGCACGATTGTCGCTGCATCCTACCCGAAAGTCTGCCTGCCGTCAAGCTGTGGGGGATGAACGACGGTGTCAATCTTCAGATATCAATTATCGCCCGCTACTCCAACTCCCTGTGGCCTGGGCGAAGGGGAGGGCGAGGCCCGCTCGCCCGCGCCGACAGGCAGGGATGCTGAGGGGCTGTCCCAGGCCTCATCCTACACGCCCGGTGGGCAGGGAGTCAAGAGCCAACTCCCGCGCGAGTATGGCCCCTGATCCTGGCGTGTGCCCCTCGGCCTCTGAGCTCCGAAGGAGCGTACTATAGCAGCCCAGGGCAACGCCCTGGGAAGAGGCGTTCAGAATACGTTCAGCCCTGAAAGGGCGTACTACCGAGCCCGCCATAGTACGCCCTTTCAGGGCTATTCACGGGGGGCGCCAGTTCCCAGGGCGTTGCCCTGGGCTGCTATGGTACGCCCCGTAGGGGCTCCGAACAAGGAGCCAGGATTGGGGGCCATACTCCTCCCGCGCGGCGGCCCGGAGCCTAGGTCGGACACGCTCCCTTCCGAGTCCTGGTTTCAGGGCTTTCGAAATAGGTACATAGCCCAGCCCAGGCAGTTGCGGCCCCAGCGGAGATAGGCGTCGCGACCCCTGTGGGTGCTGCGGAGCAGAGCCTCCACGTCGGGATCGTCTGGATGGTCGGCTGCATATCGCTCCGCAGCCTGCCATTGGAGCCCCTCATAGCGGTCCCAATCGTCCGGGTTGGCCACCAGCGTATAGAGGAGAGCGAGGCCCACGTCCTCACCAATGGCCACGTTCCCGGCGTGGGAACCGCACAGGTTGGGATCAGCGCCCGTGAGCTTCAGGTATTCCGGGTCGGGGTCGGCCATCCAGAACGGCTCGCCTACGAGCACCAGGCCGCCGGGCCGGGTCATCTTCGTTAGGGCCTCCAGCGTGCCCCTGTGATTCTGGTACACCCAGGAGGCACCGATGCAGGAAGCCAGGTCCGGGCTCTCTGGCGCGTTCGGCTCGTACTTGCCGCCGTCCGTGTGGAGCAACTCGATGCGGTCGGCCAGGCCCCGGGTTTCCACGTTCTTGCGGGCCGCCTGGATGGTGTAGGGTGAAAGGTCGATGCCCGTAGCCTTCACGTTGTACGCCTCGGCGACGAGGCAGAGGAGTTCTGCTTTGCCGCAGGCCACATCCAAGACGCGCCCGCCCTCCGGCAGCCGCAGGAGACCCACGAGCTCCTGGGTCTTCTCCAGGCTCAAGGGGTTCATGACCGTGTGGTCAGTGTGGGTGATGCCGTAGTACTTCCACATGTCCATGCCCAGGTCCATGGTCGGGCCCTTTCTATCCGTTCCGATTGGTACAGCGTCGGTCCTTCCTTCATGACGGCGGTGTGGACGGCGGTCATGGACGGCGGTGTCACATCTTCAGGGCGTGTTGCCCAAACCGCGCGAGATGCCGCGGGTGTTCGTAGTGCGGGCTTCAGCCCGTATCTGTACGGCCTAAAGGCCGCACTACGGACCCAGTTCCTCCCAATGAGGCGTTTGGGCAACACGCCCTGAAGATCTGACACCTACTTTCGCCAGGGAAAGAGAGATTCCTCGACTTCGCAGGGATCCGCTCGGGATGACCGTGCTCACGGCCTGCTGCGGCCGCGCTCGCGCACGCGGTCGCGGAGGTCGGACAGCTCCTTCACGATGTCGGGGTGCTGGCTGGCGACGTTCTTCGTCTCGCCGAGGTCGTCGGCCAGGTTGTAGAGTTCGCCCGCACCGCCGGCGCCTTTCTTCCCCTTGCCTGCCGGGCCGCGGGGGATGAGCTTCCAGTGCCCCATTCGGATCGCCAGGACGTTGCCGTGCTCGACCAGGTGGTCGCGGCAGGGCTTGTCGGGCTTCTCGCCGAGGAGGGCGGGCAGCACGTTGAAGCTGTCGGGCGCGGCGTCGGCGGGCAGCGTCTGCCCAGTCAGCGCCGCGAAGGTGGCCAGCATGTCAACGTGGCACAGCAGCTCGCCAGAAACGGCACCCTCACCCTGCCCTCTCCCCGAGGGAGAGGGGGGAGAAGCACCCTCACCCTGCCCTCTCCCCGAGGGAGAGGGGGGAGAAGCACCCTCACCCTGCCCTCTCTCCGAGGGAGAGGGGGGAGAAGCACCCTCACCCTGCCCTCTCCCCGAGGGAGAGGGGGGAGGGCCGCTCTTGGCGCGGCCGGGCCAGCGGACGAGGAAGGGCACGCGCGTGCCGCCTTCGTAGGCGCTGCCCTTGCCGGCGCGCAGCGGGCCGTTGTGCGGATGGCCGTTGTTCGTCTCCACGGTGCCCGAGTTCACGCTATCCGGGCCGTTGGTGTCGAGGACGCCGCCGTTGTCGCTGGTGACGATGACCAGCGTGTTGTCGGCGAGCTTCAGGCGGCCGAGCGTGGCGAGCACCTGGCCAACCGTCCAGTCGAAGGAGTGCACGGCGTCGCCGCGCACGCCGGCCTTGCTCGTGCCCCTGAAGCGGGCGTGCGGCACGCGCGGCACGTGGATGTCGTGGGTGGCGAGGTAGAGGAAGAACGGCTTGTCCTTGTTCTTCTCGATGAAGGCATCGGCCTTGCGGGCCAGGGTGTCGGCGATTTCGTCGTCCTTCCACAGCGCGGCCTTGCCGCCGGTCTGGCCCCCGATGCGCACGATGCCGTTGACGAACGACTTCGGCTCGCCTCGCTTCACCGAGTAGTCGAGCCCGATGGGGTCGTTCGGGTCGAGCCCGGCCACGCGGTGGTTCTCCACCCACACGCATGGCGTGCGGTCGCCCGTGGCGGGGATGATCCAGGCGTAGTCGAAGCCCACCTCCAGCGGCCCGGGCTTGATCTCGCTGTTGTAGTCGGTCGGGGCCGCGGGGCCGAGGCCCAGGTGCCACTTGCCGACGACGCCCGTGGCGTAGCCTGCCTTCTGGAGCAGCGCGGGCACGGTGAGGCGCCCCGGCTCGATGATCAGCGCGGCGATGCCTGGCAGGATGCCCGTGCCGCGCTTGCGCCAGGCGTATTCGCCGGTCATGAAGGCGTAGCGTGTCGGCGTACAGACCGCGGAGGGCGAATGCGCATCGGTGAAGCGGACTCCCTCGCGCGCCAGCCTGTCGCAGTGGGGCGTCTTGATCTTGGTCGCCCCGTAGCAACCGAGGTCGCCGTAGCCCAGGTCGTCAGCGAGGATGAAGACGATGTTGGGCCGTTGCGGTTGGGCGCCTTCGGCCGCCTCGGCCAGCCCGGCGTGGCGCAGGGCCGCGGCCCCCAGACAGACACCGCCCACTCGCAACAAGTCACGTCGGCTGATCGCAGGCATGCTGCTCCTCCTTCACTACGTGCTCGGCCTGCCTACTCGTCGCTGAGCAGGCGCTTCAGGAATGCCTTCTCGGGCTCGGACCGCGGGTCGAGGCGGAGGGCCACCTTGTCATCGCCCAGGCGGAAGCCGCTGCCTTCGACGAAGCGGGGGATGTCAATCGCCTTGTCCGCCTCGACCAGTTCCTGGTAGAGGGGGGCGAAGTCCTTGCCTGTGAGCTTCTGGGCCATCGCCAGGAAGTCGTCGCGCGAGACCACGCCATCGGCCGGCTTCGTCTGGAGCATGCCGAGGAGCAGGTCGCGCAGGCCGGCCTTTCCCGCCGACGCCCGCCGCAGTTCGAGGTCGAAGACGAGTCCCGCGAACATGCCGCGGCGGTAGGGCATGAGCCGCCGGTCCTTCCGCTCGACGCACCAGTGGTATTCGCGGTGCCACTTCGAGAGCATGCCGGCGAACTGCCCGGCGCTGTGGATGCCCGCGGCGTGCAGGCCGCGATAGGCCACGTAGTCGTTCAGCCCCTCCATGAACCACGCCCCCAGGTCGCTCCGCATCACGTTCGGATACCAGTTGTGCAGGTGCTCGTGGGCGAGCATGCCCAGGAACTCGAAGTCGTCCTGCGGGCGGCTCGTGTGGTGCATGGCCAGGATCGTGTCCTGGGCGGGCGTGCGGCGGTTGAAGGCGGGGATGGGGAACTGGCGGCCCGGCGGGACGAAGTGGAGTGCGAGGAACTGCCGCCGCGCGGGGTGCGAGCCGCCGAAGTACGCCATCTGCGCCGCCACCAACTGCCTGACGTCGGCCACGAACCGGGCGTCGTCTATCTTCCGCTCGCCGCGGAAGGCCACGACCAGCGTCGTCTTCTTCGCCGGGTCGCGGTGCGGGATGTCGCAGGTCTGTACCGCGTAGTCGCCCCCGCAGATGAGGGTGCCGAGGAGGTCCTGGAGGCCGGGGCAGGCCAGCTCGCGGGCCTCGGCGCCCAGGCTGGTCGCCACCTTCCAGCCCTCCGGGAACGCGAGCCGAAGCGAGATGCCCTTGCACCCGCGGACGCCCTCCGCCTCGGGCACGAGGAACAGCTTGTCCCCGAAGCCCGCGAAGAAGCCCGCCTCCAGCACCGGCTGATCAATCCGAGCGTAGGCCGTCTGGACATTGGGGAGCTGGTAGTCGAACCCCAGGCTATCCTGCCCCGCCGACACGCGCATCTTGAGCTCGCCTCGGATGCCTGGGTTCGAGAAGCGCCGCACGGCGCCCGCGCCGGGGCCTTCCAGCTTCCCCGCCACGCTCACTGCCTTCTTCTCGGGGTCAACCGTCAGGACGTAGCTGAGCTTGAAGGAGGGCTTCTCCGCAACGCCCGTCTTCTCTTCTCCCGACAGCGCGAGCGCGGTCAGCGCAGAGCACACAACGCCCAGTCGCACAGCGGTCACAGGCGCAACATCCTCAGATGGGGGTGAATCCACAACCTCCCCAAGTGTAGGGGAGACGGCTAGCAGTGTCAACCTGCCTGGCGCAATAGCGGACTTGCGCGCGGCGAATCGCAGCCTAGCCCGCATTTCTCAGCGTGCCGTGAAAAGGCACTGGCCCTTAGCGGGAGTAAGACCCGCCTGGCAACTGCCGCTCCTGCCAGTCGGGTGCCCACGCAGTGGGCGCGGAGCCGTTGTGGAGGCAACGAAGCAACGGGAGCCTTCGGTGCAGAGGGTCGCATTGGCGACTTGGCGAGCGTGCAGGCCGTAACGTGAGTGAACGCTGAGCAGGCCCCGAAAAGGGTGACACGGGCGCCCGTTGCCGGCAACGGGCTCCCGCCCGCCTGAGATTCGGGGAAGGCCGCCGCTGCTGGAGAGGATGAGCGAAGCCTCCAGCGGTCCCGTCGGGGTAGTGGCGACGGCATGCACGCACAGGGGACCGGGTGCAACACGGGAAGCCCCACGTGGTGAAGGGGCGTGCCCTTCAACTCGCAGCCCGCGAGGGACGTGCGGGGCCGCGTGGGGTGTCGGAGAGGCCCATAGTACCTGCGAAGTCGGGGAAACCCGATGGAGGGAAGGGGCCTCGGTTCAAGGCGAGCGTCCGCCGGAGTGCGGGACCTGGAGATTGGCATGGGCCTAACACCTCCGCCAACGGTTCAGAAGCTTCAGGCGACGCTCCGGGCCAAAGCGAAGGGGCGGCCCAACTATCGGTTCTACGCCCTGTACGACAAGGTGTGCCGGACGGACGTGCTGGCCCACGCCTACGAGCTTTGCCGGGCCAACCGGGGAGCGGCGGGCGTGGACGGCGCGACGTTCGAGGGCATCGAGGCGTCGGGGCGGGAGGCGTGGTTGGGCGGACTGGCGAGGCCGAGCGTATCGAGCCGTGGACGCGCACGTGCGGACGCGGCTTCGCCGGTGGCTGCACCGGAAGAGCCGAAAAGGCGGCCGGGGGACGACACGCTACCCCGACGAGTACCTGTACGACGACCTGGGACTCATCCGCCTCAGTGCCCTGACGAGCAGCCTCCCGTGGGCGAAGGCCTGACGCCTCGTCCGAGAGCCGGATGCGGGAAATCCGCACGTCCGGTTCGATGAGCGGGGTGTGGAAACGGAGCACGAAGGAGCTAGTGAGGCACCGACGAACGAAAGGGTCGGCCAACGGATAGGCTCCTTCTAACCCACCGCGCCACATCTCGACTCTACCCAGCGCGCCAGAAACCATGTCATCCCGAGCGGAGCGGAGCGAAGCGAAGCCGAGGAACCTTTCAGGGGAGCGCGCTGACGCTACAGAGCACGCCCTGTTGCCGGAGTCCCCTCCCTTGAAAGGTGCTTCGACAAGCTCAGCATGACAAGGGGAGGGCGTTCTCCCTTCTCGAAGGGTATGGGCTGGGTGAGAAATGCGGGTTAGGTCAGTGCCATTCCAGTCTACACGCGTTTGTAGTGCGGGCTTTAGCCCGTTCTTCCCGGAACGGCCTGAAGGCCGCACTACAGACCTGTGGCCTTTGCGGAGTGTAAACCGTTCTGTACTCCCCTTAGTAATGCCCTCGTCCTTCGTTCTCGGTTCTCTTGGGTTGAGGGGACAAGGGCCAAGGACAAGGGACGAGTGGGACTCAAGCTGCCGTTACACGCTCTTTACACAGGATTTGTGGACACGCGGCGGCGCGCGGGGGTAGAATGATGCGGTCGGGGGCTGCAAGCCACCTCGTTGAAGGAGGACGTGGCATGTGGACCCCTGCGCCAGGCCGTTGCGTCGCCGCCGGTCTTCTGGCCGTTGCGGTTCTCCCCCTTTCGTGCAGTCCTGCCCCGCGGAGGCTTTCGGCCACGCCGGCCGCGATGGTGGCCGAACCGGCCGAGCAGTTGGCCGGGGCGCTCGGGCGCCTCTACGTCTACGGCACGACGGGCAAGGCCGAGCCGCTCGAAATCCGCGAATTGCGCGTGCGGGTCAGCGTCCAAGGCCCCGTCGCCGCGACGGAGATCGAGCAGACCTTCTTCAACCCGACCGACCAGCGAGCAGAGGGCACCTTCTACTTCCCGCTGCCGGCCGGCGCGAGCATCAGCCGGCTGGCCATGTACGTGGACGGCCGCCTGATGGAGGGGGAGCTCGTCGAGCGCCTCCGCGCGCGGCAGGTCTACGAGGAAATCGTCCTCCGCATGCGCGACCCTGCCCTCATGGAGTGGCAGGAGGGCAACGTCTTCAAGACCCGCGTCTTCCCCATCCCGCCGCGCGGCCCCAAGCGCATCCTCATCGGCTACACACAGGTCCTGCCGATGGCAGGCGGCGAGCGGTGCTACGTCTACCCCCTCGTGAGCAAGGCGACCCAGGCGAGCCGCATCGGGCGCTTCGAGCTCGAGGCCACCCTCTCGCCCGTGGCGCAGGGCGCGGCGGTGAGCGTACCCGACTGGCCCGACGCCGAGGTCGCCTACCAGGGCGACGCCGCGCAGGTGCGGTTGAGCCGCACCCACTTCGCTCCCACGCGCGACCTTGCGCTCCGCTTCACACCAAAACGCACCGGTAGCCTGGAGCTCTTCACCGACCGCCGCGCGGGCGAGGACGGCTTCTTCCTCCTCTCCTTTGTTTGGAACGCGGATTCCAGCCCGTCTCCGCCCGCTCGTAGTGCGGGCTTTAGCCCGTCTCCGACACGGCCTGAAGGCCGCACTACGAACCCAGAGGGGCGGGACTGGGTGCTGATGGTGGACACGTCGCTCTCGCGGCGGGCGGACATGCACCGTGCCCAACTTGCCGCGGCCCGCCTGCTCCTCGAACAACTCGGCCCAGCCGACCGCTTCGCGGTGATGACGTTCGATGTCGAGCCGAAGCTGCACCACGGTCGCCTGGTCTCTGGCCGCCCGGCCATCGAGGAGGCACTCGAGGCTCTGAAAGGCGTGACGCCGCTCGGCGGCACGAACCTTGCCGCCGCCTTCGCCGCCCTCGACGCCTTCCTCGCCACGGCCAGCGCCCGCGGCCCGGCTGAGGTGGTCCTGCTCAGCGACGGCATCGCCACGCTCGGCGAATCGGAGCCAGCGAAGCTCCTGGCACAGGCCAAGAAGACGCTCGAGCTGCGGCGCGTGCGCCTCCACGCCCTCGCCTTCGGCTCGGAGGTTGACCGCCTGGTGCTCCAGGAGCTCGCCGTGGAGAAAGGCGGCCTGTTCCGCTCCGTGGTGCCGGGCGAAGAGGTCGAGCGCGAGGTCCTCCGCTTCGCCCAGGCGGTTCGGGCGCCCTACCTACCAAACCCCAAGGTCTCCCTCCCCGATGGCACCTACGACATTCATCCAGAGCGGCTCGGCACGCTCATTGGCGGGGAGGAGCTGATCGTCCTCGGCCGCTACAAGCAGGCCGGCCGTGCCGCCGTGCGCCTGGACTGGGCAGAGGCCGAGTTCGACTTCCCCGAGACCGACAGCCGCCACGTGTTTGTCCCGCGCCTCTGGGCGCGCGAGCGGCTCGACGCACTCCTGCGCCAGCCCCAGACCCCCGAGGTGCGGAGCCAGGCCATCGCCCTCTCCCAGGAGTTCACCCTCATCACCCCCTACACCTCGTTCCTCGTGCTCGAGACGGAGAACGACTACAAGCGTTACGGGATCGATCGCCGCGTGCGGCGCCGCTACTGGGAGGAGGCGGGGAAGCTCCGCACCGCGCCGCCCCGCGAAGAGCTGAGGCTGTTCGCGCCCGAATCGCCCAGCGACGACGGCGATAGCGACGACCGCCGCCTGGCCGAACGCCACGCCGAGATGCGCAAGGAGGGCAAGCTCCGCCAGTTCTCCCTAGCCGACCTCGACCTCTCGCTCCTCGGCTCCCGCTACCTCAACGGCCGCGAGGTCGCCACGGCACTTGCCTCGGCCACCCGCCTGCTCTGCGAAGCCGCGGAGCGCAAGGAGCAAGCGCGCGATTCGGAGGAGGAGCGCCTGACCGGCGAGCCGGCATTCTGGCGGTCGCTCACCGACGAGTTCTTCGGGGAGGGCCGCTCCCTGGCCGACGAGGCGGCCCGACGCCTCGCCGGCGGCGAGAGGGGCCAAGCCCAGTTCGCCGACGCGATTGACCCATCCGCCCCGCTCGCCCGCGTGAGGCAGGAGTTCTTCGGGGGCGATGCAGAGGGCGACGCGGAGGGCCAGCCGCCCGCCTCGGCCGCCGAGCGCTTCGCCGCGGCACTCGACGCCGCCCGCGATGCCGCCCGCGAGCGCTCCCAAGCACTCGCCTCCGACGCCGGCTATTCCTCCTCTGGGGGCGGCGGCGTCCAGATGGCACAGGAGTTTTTCGGCGGCGACGAGGCGGACGACGACCGCCTCGAGCGCATGGCTCGCCGCGCGAACCGCGACTTCATGGTCTACTTCCGCAACGGCCGCGTCGCGCTCGAAGCCCCAAAGGCCGAAGGCGACTGGGGGACGGACGCACTCCAGTGGCTCCACGAGCGGCATCGCTCCGGCCTCGCCGCAGGCTCGACCCACGAGGCCGCCGCCCTCGCCCTCCTCGCCTTCCTCGGCGAGCGCGACCCGGAGAGCATCGGGAAGGACGGCATCCTCGACCTCGTGCCGTGCCTCCTGGAGCGCCAGGGCGCGAACGGCCAGGTCGGCGACGGACCCTGCGGCCACGCGCTCTCCACCTATGCCCTGTGCGAGGCCAGCCGCTTCGTCAAGGCCGCCCGCCTGCGGCAGGCCGCCGAGGCCGCGGTCAGCCGTCTGCTCCAACTGAACGTCTGTTCCGACACGCTCGCCGCGGCCTGGGCCGCCCTCGCCCTCAAGAGCGCCGAGCGAGCGAAGCTCGTCGTGCCCCCCGCCGCACTCGAATCCCTCAAAGCCTATCTCGAAAGGGTCACTGGCGACGATGGCGCCGTCCGCGCGGGCGGGAAGGTTGACCTGTTGGCCACGGCTGCGGCCATGGCCGCCCGCGCCGCGCTCTGGGGCAAGGACGACGCGAAGGCCCTCGCCGCCGCACGCCTGCTCCTGCGCGCCCTGGCCGAAGCGCCTCACCTGCCGCCCGACGGCCTCTACACCCTCTACCTCACCACACTCGGGATGGAGAAGCTCGGCGGCGCGACGTGGCTCGCCTGGCGCAACTGGGCCGGCGAGCACCTCTACCGCATCCAGCGGAGTAGCGGCGACGACGCCGGCACCTGGGACCCCGAGGGCATCTGGACGCGCGGCAGGAGGCCCGTCCCCGCCCTCTGGCTCTCGTCGAAGGACTCGCGCTCGGCGATCGAGGCGGCGCTGGCCCGCGTGGGCGCCGAGCCACGCTTCCGCCCTGCCTACGAGGAGCTCGCCGCTGCCCTGGCCACGACCTCCGACATTGCCCTCCTCCGCAGGATGCGCCATCGCGCCGCCGCAGTCTCACGCGATGCGGCGGCTCTCGTGGACTTCCGCATCGGGATGCTCCACCTCGAGGGCGCGCGCTACGACGATGCCGGCGCCCACTTCCACCTGGCCTACGAGGCTGCGGGCCGGCCCGACAACGTCCTGGCCTTCCAGGTCGCCGTGCTCCGCTTCGCGGGCCGCGAGGCCGAGGCCCAGGACGCCCTCCTCGCCGAGCCGGGCAAGGGGCGGGTCGCGCAGTGGCGGCACCGCCTCCTGGCGGCGCTCCTCTTCGACCCCGCGATGAGGGCGCCCGACCCGGCGGCGTTCGTCCGCGAGCGACTCAAGGGTAGCTCGGCGGCCAGCGCCCCTGTTCTCTTCCAGCTCGCCGAGCTGGCGTCCCAGGCCGGGCGGCGGGATGCCGCGGCCGCCTTCCTCAAGCAGGCATACCACGGCACGGGGCGCCTGGCACTCCTCGTCGAGCCTTACATCACCGGCCTCTTCGCGGCCCAGGCGTACCAGGAGGCCGCCTCAGAGCTCGAAGCCGTCATCCAGTCGGGCTACCACACCGAATGGGCCTTCGAGCAACTCGCCGAGGCGTACCGCAAGCTTGGCCGCGACAAGTCCCCCGCCTATCTCCGCGCGCTCACGAGCCACGTCGAGGTCTTCCCACGCGACACCTCCCCTCGCGTCGCGCTCGCCGAGGCATACGAGTCGCTCGACCGCCCCGACGATGGCGTCGCCCAGCTCCTCGACGCAATCCGAATGTGCCCGGAGGGCCGCGACCTCTACGGCCACCTCATCAGCCTCGCCCTTCGCCTCCGCCGCTTCGACCTCGCACTCGACACCTTCAAGAAGGCCGAAGGCCAGGGCCTCCGCGAGGACCAGCTCTACCTGCCCGGCGAGTCCTACCTCCGCGGGCTCCTGGAGGGCCAGGGCGAGCGCGTCGCGCCCGAGCTGGCACGCCGGCTGCGCCGCGCATTCCCGAAGGACCTCGCGGTCGAGCTTCGGTGGGACACGGCGCTCACGGACCTCGACCTCGACGTCACCGAGCCGGGGGGCGCAGCGTGCAACTACGGCCACAAGCAGACCCCCAGCGGCGGCGTCCTCGACCGCGACGACATAGACGGCCACGGCCCAGAAACCTACACCATCCCCACCGCCCAGCCGGGCAAGTACCGCATTGACGTCGTCTACCACCGCGGCGACCTCCCCACCACCGCCACCGTCCGCATCTACCGCAACTGTGGCCGCGACACCGAGCGGGTCGAAACCCACGCCGCCGCCCTCGCCCGCTCCGGCCAGCGCCTCACCATCGCAACCGTGGACCTCTCCCCGCCGAGGTAGCTTCTGATGCTATGAAGCAAGCCTCCAAGCCGGTAGAATCGGGGTTGAAGTAGGCCGAGGTGGTCTCGGTCGCCCGAATCACGGAAGGAGGCTTGCTATGTGGTACGTGGGCTTGGACGTGCACTCGAAACGGTCGTCGTATTGTGTCCTGGACCAAGTAGGCCAGGTGGTCCAGGAGAAGACGATCAAAGGACCGGAGTCCAAGATACTCGGGGAGCTGGCGGAGGCCAAGCATGCGTTTGCGATAGCGTACGAGGCGTCGTGCAACTACGGGTATCTGTACGAGGAGCTTTCCAAGGTGGCGTATCGCGTTGTGGTGGCGCACCCGGCTCAGCTTGGGCTGATCTTCCGGTCGAAGCGGAAGAACGACCGTGTGGACGCGAAGAAGCTTGCGAAGCTGTTGCTGCTGGACATGGTGCCGACGGTTCACGTGCCCTCTCGGGGGGTGCGAGCGTGGCGGGGGATGATCGAGCACGGGCAGCGGCAGGTGGATGTCTTCCCCGCAAGGAGGCCGCCAGCGAACTGAACCCGAGCCGCACTCGGAGCATCCGGGTTGAGTATGTCGATCGAGCTTGCCGTTTGTAGTGCGGGCTTTAGGGGATAGCGCATGCGTGGCGCCGCTTGCACGGGCAGCCTGGTTCTTGTGCTGTTCCCGTGCTTCGCCGCACTGGCGCTCGCCGGCACGGCTTCGGTCGCCGAGCGGCCACGGCCCGCTCGGCGCGCTCTACCCGACGAAGACCCGGACCGCGTCGCCTCGCCGATGTTCTCGGGCGGGATGCGCTGGCGGGGCCGCTTCATCGAGACGGCGTGGATGACGTAGCGCAAGGGCAGCGAACCGGCCCTCGTCGCCACCGCCTTCACCCGCGTGATGTCCCCCTTCCGGATGTCAATCGTGATCCGGCGCACCAGCCATGTCCCCTGTCGAGAGTCACCTATCACAGGCTCACCTGTTCAAGCTTGGACCCATCGAGGTTCAGGAAGTGGATGGTCGCCCAGGGCTCTTGCTCCAGGAGCTGACCCACTTCCTTGCGATAGAAGTCGTACCAGTAGTCGCGCGGGTGGATCCGGATCTTGTCGCTGTCCTTGCGCCGCCCCTCGTTATACTGCCCCTCGGCGGTCCACATGGCCCACCACGCCCCAGGGTCGGGCTGATCCGGTAGCGTGGTGATGATCAGATAGGGCGGTGGCTGCGCGCCGCGCTTGTGGAACTCGCGTCTTGCCCACCCGATGAATTGTCCGACATCCTTCACCGGGATTCGGGCATCACTTGAGTTTGGGCTCTCGTAGTCAATGACCAGGATCACTTCGCCGTCGGAGGTCCGGGCGGCAGCATCCGGTTGGAACTTGCACCCGCGCCCGAGGTTGAAACGGACATCAACGTCCACGGCAGCGACCTCAGGCAGCGCCCAGCACGCCTTGACAATGAGGCCCACTGTGCGCGGGTGCGTGAGATTCTGACCCGTCTGCGTGAACTCGAAGCTGTTGTAGAAACCGTCCGGCAAGAGCAGGCTTGGAGAGCCGGAGATGGCATTCCTGAGCTCAGCCACAAGTCGCCTCTCCACATTGCTGAGAGGGCGCGTGTTCATTCTGTCTTCCTCCTGCGCGGGGACGTGCGCCGGGTTCGCTTTCGAGCCGCCGCCTTTGCCATCTCGACAGCCAAGTCGGATGGGAGCGCTATCGTCTCACCGCGGTCGTAGGCATCAAGGCGGGCCTCGGCCTCCTTCGCCCAGGCCTCCTCAACCCGGCGGAGGTACTCGGGCTCAAGAGTGAAGATGAGTTGGTCGGCCAGCTCAACCCGTTCTTCGGGGGGAAGCGAACGAGCTTCCTTGAGGATGCGCATTCCGCGCTCAGATAGCTCGTGGGCGCCCATGGTCTGCTATCCTCCATCTGCTTGCTCGAGGAGGTGGTCCGGATCCAGCTTCAAAGACCCAACTCCAGGAGCCTTGTCTGCCACGTCTCAGGGCTTCGACGAAGGTCCAAGACAGCCAGGACCTCGATGCGTCCGCGGTGTATCCTATAGCAGATGCCAGAGAGGAACTTGTGGGTCTGGCAGCGACGGAACCCGCCGCCCAAGTCAAACCAAGCATGCGGGTGCCGGACAACTCTGGCGATGGCGGCTTCGACCTCCTGGCCGAACTTGCCTCCCAGCCCCAACTCCTGGGCATCGTAGAAGGCCATGTTCTCTCGCAGGTCCCCTACGGCTGGCAAGGCCCACGCAACGTCCATCCTCATCTCTTCCTGCGAGCCATCTCGAAGGCTTCGGCGGTGGACACTGTCTTGAACTCACCCCGGTCAAGGGCTTCGGCGCGCGCCCGTACCTCCTTCAGGTGACTCGCGGTGATCTCCTCGGCGGAAGCGGAATCCAGGCTCGACTGGAGTAGCTCGACAAGCTCGGCGCGCTCCAAGGGAGGAAGCAGCAGAGCCTGCTCAAGAAGACGGGCGGTTTGCTCCGACATATCGGCGTCTCCTCAGACACTAGGTGGCGCTCTGCATTTGTATCTCGCTCTCAGGCATCATGGTATAGCCCCGCGCCTCGATTGTCAAGGCGAAACGCCGCACACTTTGACTCTCTGGCCGCCCAGGCTGTAAGCTATATGCTGTTCATCGTGCCCTGCTCCTGGACTGATTCTGGGTTCAACCTATGAGCGTTGCTGGCGAGTTGGCCGCGGCCACGCGGGAGCTGCGGGAAGAGGTGCGGCGGGATGCCGCGCCCTTCAGCGAACGGCTGCTGCTCGTGGCCGAGGCGTTCCGCGAGTGCGAGGGTGAGGTCTATCGCGGGATGCGGACGGCGCGGGCGACTCGCCGCGTCTTCGAGAAGATGCCCATCAAAATCCGCCGCGGCGAAATCCTTGTCGGTTGGCACCCGAACAGCCACCCCGATGAGGCGACGAAGAAGGCCATCCAGGACGCCGCCGCCTATCTCCGCACGCAAACCTACTGGGTCTGGGCGTCCGAGGGGCACATGGCGCCAGGCTACCCGACGCTGCTCCGCGACGGCATCGGGGGCACGCTCCGCCGCATCGAGGAGCTTCGCTCGCGTCTCGACCCTCTCGACCCCGCGACCCCCGCGAAGCAGGCATTCTACGATTCCGCCCGCGTCTCCCTCGAAGCCTTCCAGCACCTCATCCGCCGCTATGCCGCCCTCGCCCGCGAGATGGCCGGGGCCGCTGCCATTGTCGCGCTTTCGCGCGAAAGCGCGACGGACCCGCGCCTCACAGGAGCAGGCACCGCACCCTCGGACGGCGACGTGCGGGAGGGTGGGATTGTCGCGCTTTCGCGCGAAAGCGCGACGGTCCAGCCAGCCCATACGCGGGACAGAGACGTCCCGCCCACGGTGAGCGAGGAGTGGTGGGCGGCGGAGCTTCGCACCATCGCCGCCATTTGCGACCACATCGCCGCCGAGCCGGCCCGCTCGTTCCGCGAGGCCATCCAACTGATGTGGTTCCTCTACCTCGCCGTCTGCCTCGAGGCGAGCGAGAGCCACCACTGCTTCGGCCCAGGCCGCCCCGACCAATACCTCTACCCCTACTATGTCCGCGACCGCGAGGCGGGCACCCTCGACGACGCGACGCTCGAGGCCCTCCTCGGCCAGCTCTTCATCAAGTGCAACGAGTTCGAGGGGCGCGGGATGTCGGCCGTCATCCTCGTCCTCGGCGGCCGCAAGCCCGACGGCTCGGACGCGACGAACGAGCTCTCCTACGAGTTCCTCGAGGCCTGCGGCCGCGTGAGGATGTATTTCCCCGGCTGCGACATCTCCTGGCACCGCGGGCTCGACGCCGAGTTCATGCGCTGCGGCGTGGCCCTCCTCCGCAACGGCAACGGGCAGCCGTCCTTCTTCAACGACGAGGCGATCGTCCGCGGCCTGGTCCGCAAAGGCATCCCCTTCGAGCACGCGGTTGACCACCTGCCGAGCACATGCACCGAGACCTCGATTGCCGGCCGCACGAACCCGTGGGTCGCGCATCCCTACGTCAACATCGCCCTCTCGCTCCTCCACGCGCTCTTCGATGGCCAGGCGCCGGGCACCAACGAGCCCAATCGCCCCCGCACTGGCCTGCCGCAGACCTTTGCGGAGCTGAAGGACGCCTTCTTCCGCCAGCTCGAATACGACGCCCGCCAGGCTGTGGCCCGCGTGCTGCGCGACCAGTGGCAAGCCTCGATGTACCGCCTCTTCCCGCTCCTGTCGTGCTTCATCCAGGATTGCCTCGGGCGCGGCCGCGACATCGCCCAGGGCGGATGCCTCTACACCTTCCTCCAGCCCGAGGCCGTAGGCACGTCGAACGTCGTGGATGGCCTGGCCGCGGTCAAGGTGCTGGTCGAAGACGAACGGCGGTTCGCCCTCGACGACTTCCGCGCGGCCATCCGCGCCAACTTCGAGGGCCACGACGAGCTTCGCCGAGCCATCCTCCGCGACTGCCCGAAGCACGGCAACGACGTCCCCTGGGTCAACCAGCTCTTCGCCGACGTTGCGGGCGCCTGGTGCTCCTATCTGGAGGGCCACACAAGCCTCTTCGGCGGACCCGTCCTCCCCGGCTTCCTCGGCTGGACCGTCTGGATACAGTTCGGGGAGCAGACGGCCGCGACGCCCGACGGGCGGCTGGCGGGCGAGCCGCTCGCCCACTCGGTCGTCCACCGCAGCGGCGTCAAGGTCAAGGGCTTCCCATCGGTCGTCCTCTCCGCCTCGGGCCTCGACCAGTCGCGCGGCCTCGGCGGCATCACGTTCAACGTCCGCTTCGGCGCCAACTCGCTCGCCGCCGAGGGCGGCGTCGAGCGGCTCAAGGCCATGATCGAGGCCGCCTTCGACCTCGGCACCTACCAGGTGCAGGTTGACCTCGCCAGCAGCGAGGTTCTCCGCGACGCCCAGGCCCACCCCGAGGCCCACACCGACCTCTTCGTCCGCATTGGCGGCTACCTTGTCCCCTTCACCCTACTTCCCCCCAAGGCCCAGGCCGACATCCTCGCCCGCACCGAGCTGGAGCTGTGAAGCTAACGGGGTCTCCCCGAGCGCTCTCTCGCATCTCGGCTCGCCATTGCAATCCGGCCCACGGGCAGTTATACTCTTGGGTGGGAACGACTGGGGCGACGCGTCAACAATGATGGGCTGAGCCGAATGGAGCCAACGGCGTACCTTGAGACCAGCATTCCCAGCTACCTGGCTGCGCGACCGAGCGCGGATCTCCTCATCGCGGCTCACCAGCACGTCACGCACGAATGGTGGCAGGACGCGCCGAGGAAGTACGAGTTGTACGTCTCTGAGGCGGTCCTCAGAGAGATTCGTCAGGGCAACCCGGAGTCTGCTGCTCGTCGGCTCGAGTATGTGAGGCGGCTCCACGTCCTTCGGGTCAACAGCGAGATTCGCCGGCTGGCGCGCCTGTTCCGGCAGCATGCCGGGCTCGCAGAAAACGCCGCCACAGACATGGCTCACGTCGCCTACGCCGTCTACTACGAGGCCGACTATCTGGTCACGTGGAACTGCACCCACATTGCGAACAGAGAGGTCGTTCGGAGGCTCACGGAATTCAACAGGGAGGCTGGACGCCACATGCCTCTCATCGTGACACCCGAGGACCTCCTGTCCCCAGATTGGGAGATTGAACATGAGGGTTGATCCTATCGTAGAAGAGATCCACCGGGTGAGGCGGAAGATGCTTGAGGAGTGCGGGGGCGACCTTGAGAAGTACTTCGATCGCATCCAGGCGGATGAGGCCATTGATCGTGCGCGACTCGTCTCCAAGATCGGCCGAGGCCGAAAGCGCGCGCCGGCCCACGCCTGAGGCACACCGCCATCGCACCCAGCCACCCGAACAACCTGTCGTCCGTTCGCGGCACGGTCTTCGCCCTCGACCAGACGGCGACGCACGATGGGCCGGGGATTCGGATGACGGTGTACCTGAAGGGCTGCCCGCTGCGGTGCGTGTGGTGCCACAGCCCCGAATCCATCGCGCCAGAGCCAGAGGTCGCGTGGTATGAGGTCCGCTGCCGGAAGTGCGGCGCGTGCGCGGCGGCGTGCCCCGAGAAGCTGCCGCCGTGGTTCGAGCAGACGCCCGAGGACCGCGCCCGCTGTCGACAGCGGGCGCCAGGCGTGGCGAGACATAGCGGAGTTCATGAACTCCGCTATGCGCAGGACGCTCCCGATCGCCCCCGGTGCGGGGCGTGCGTGAAGGCCTGCCCCGCCGAGGCGCTGGAGGTGAAGGGCTATGAGACGACGGCGGGCGAGGTGGCCGACGCGGCGGAACGCCTCAAGCCGTTCTTCGGCCGCAGCGGCGGCGGGGTGACGCTGACGGGGGGCGAGCCGACGCTTCAGCTCGACTTCGCCGCCGCCGTCGCCACGCTCTGCCGCGAGCGCGGCATCCACGTGGCCGTGGAGACCTGCGGCTGCACGAGCTGGGAACGCCTTGAGCGCCTCGCGAAGGTGACTGACCTGTTCCTCTACGACCTGAAGGACGCCAACGCGGAGCGCCACAGGCGGAATTGCGGCATCGAGCTTGCCCCGATCGCCGACAATCTGCGCCGCCTCATCGCGCGCGGCGCCGGCGTGATCGTGCGCGTGCCGCTCATCCCCGGCTGCAACGATTCGCCGGACGACGTTGCAGCCATCGCCCGGCTCGCGCGCGGGTGCGGTGCCGCCAGGATCACACTCCTGCCGTTCAATCCCGCTGCCTCGGGCAAGTACTCGTGGCTCCGCCGCCCCTATCCCCTGCCCGAAGCCAGGCGCCAGGGCGACGCCGAGCTCCGCCGCCTGGAGGCCATCGCGACCGAGGCCGGCCTTGAAGTGGTTCCCGCGTGAGTTGTCCCGACGCGCAGGCCCCTGCCGTCCCACTTTTCCCACTGGTCCCACTGGTCTCACTCCGCTCGTGGGACCAGTGGGACAGGTGGGACGGGTGGGACCCGAGGGCCTTCGGCGCTTGCGCTGAGATGATGGCGTAGCTATATTGTGCCAGCGGCCTGGCGCGCCTTACCCCCGCCGGAGAACCCGACGATGCGACTCCCCGCCATCATCCTGTTTGCGGCTTCGTCGCTCGCGCTCGCGGGCGAGGCCGCGGCGGAGCGCCCGCTGATTGACCCCGCGCCCTTCAAGAAGGCCATCGAGGACCACGTGGAGGCGAAGCTGCGAGAGGCGCTGGGCCAGGAACTCGTCGAGGGCCGCCCTGAGACGCCCATGCAGATCGAGGTCCGCAGCTTCCACGAGCTCCAGCCCAGGGGGATGAAGGCCGTGGCCCAGGCCGTCGTGGCGGTGAAGGGCGACAAGGCTGGCGAGACGCGCCTCCTGGAGGCCGAGTTCGAGCTGAAGGACGGGAAGTGGGAGGTGACGAAGCTGGGCATCCCGCCCCATGGCTTCGGCGCGCTCAACTACGCGGTCATCGCGCTCTACCTGCTGGGGATGGTGGCGATCGGCTGGTGGACGAGCCGGCGCATCGG
Source organism: Planctomycetota bacterium (assembly GCA_016872875.1). Next base: position 24,181 of record VGYW01000054.1, read on the forward strand.
AGGCACGCGCGCCTTCTTCATCGCCGACGGGCGGATGAACTTCCTCGTCGTCGGCGTCTCCATCATGACCACCTATCTCTCCGCCCTCACGATGATGGCGCTCTCGGGCCTGTCGTTCGGGCCGTCGGACTTCACGTGGACGGTGCAGCTCCCCTTCCTCGTCCTGACGGGGCTGGTGATCACGGGCTTTGTGCTCCCCCGCTACCGCGCCGCGGGAGTCATCAGCGTCTACCAGTTCCTCGAACAGCGCATCCACGTCTCCGCCCGCCTCCTCGCCTCGGTCGCGTTCATCGTCTTCTCCATCGGGCGGATGGGCATCGTGCTCTTCCTGCCCGCCCTCGCGTTCCACATCATCACCGGCTTCGACCTCTTCTGGGCGATAGTCATCTCGGGGGCGGTGGTGACGCTCTACACGGTGATCGGGGGGATGGAGGCGGTGATCTGGACTGATTTCGCGCAGGCCATCGTCATGGTCGGGGGGGCGGCGCTCACTGTGGCATACGTCTTGCTCCGCACGGGCGCGGACTTCGGCCCCGTCGCCGCCCAATACCACAAGCTCCGCATCTGGGAGCCCGGCCTCGACCTCACCAAGGTCGTCACCGTCTGGCTCATCCTCCAGACGATCTTCGAGACGGTCCGCATCTACGGCACGCAGCAGGACATGACCCAGCGCTACATGACCACGCCCTCCACCCGCCGCGCCAACCAGAGCGTCTGGATCGGCATCCTGATGTATATCCCGCTCGGCTACTGCTTCTACTTCGTCGGCTCGGCGCTCTTCGTCTACTACAAGGTTCACCCCGACCCCACGGTTCCGGCGTTGGTGGCGAACGGGCGGTCGGACGCGATCTACCCGTATTTCACGGCGAGCCAGCTCCCGCCCGGGCTGGCGGGACTGGTCATCGCAGCCATCTTCGCCGCCGCCATGTCGAGCATTGATGCCTGCATGAACTCCAGCTCCACCGTGTGCATCGAGGACTTCTACCGCCGCTTCAGCCGCGTCGAGCGCGAGGACCGCCACAACCTGCGGGTCGCCCAGTGGCTCACCCTCCTCTGGGGCGTCCTGGCCACGCTCATGGCCCTTTGGTTCATGGACATCCGCCAGGCCCAGGTGGTCTGGAGCAAGATAATGAGCACGTGCACGAACGGGGTGCTGGCGCTGATGGCCCTCGCGTTCCTCCCCTGGCGGGTGAGCAAGTGGGCGGCCATCGCGGGCTTCGTCGCCTGCTACCTCGCGCTCTTCACCATGATGTGGTTCCTCCAGGTCAAGCCCCACCTCGCCCTCACCTATCCCCTGCCGAAGGACTCCGGGATCAACTACCTCCTCTGGCCCGTCATCGGCAACCTCGTCTGCTTCGGCGTGGCGCTCGCCGCCGACGCCCTGCTGCGGCCATGCGCCGGCAAGCGAGCCGGGTAGCCGGCACAGCACTTAGAGACTATCTCAGAAGGGTCCAGCATGTGGCACAGCCGCCCTCGGCTGTGCGCCGGAGGCCTTCCACACGCCCGGGGGCGGGCGTGCCACACATTGTGAGATAGCCGCTCAGCCGTCGCCCATGCCACAAATCTCTTGACCCCGAACATGCCTCGTGTTAGCATGCGCGCGTCGGGGGGACGTGGCCCTTGCAGCGGCGCACGATGGGGCCGGGCATCACGATCACGCGGCGCGCAGGGATGAAAGGAGGACGGCAGTGAGAAGGGCGGCATTGATTGCGGCGTTGGGGGTGGCGCTGGCCGGCTGGGCGCTGGCCGCCCCCATCGAAATCTTCGGCCTCAAGAGCGTCAGCGGCGGCCTCGGCGGCCCCTTCTCCATCCTGCGCTACGATGTCACGGCCAACTCTTTCTATAACTGCGGCACCATCATCGGCGCCTCCACCAACCTGGCGATGAATGCCAACCGCCGCATCTTCTACATGTACCCCTTCCCCACCTTCAGCCTCTACCAGGCCGACCTGGACTCGGGCAACAACCTGATCAACCAGGTGCTCCACGACACGCTGCCGGCCGGCCTCAGCATCATTGACGGCTTCACCATCGGCCCGAACCAGGACCTCTACATGACCGGCTACGGCCACAGCGAGATCTACCGCTACGTCGTCGGCTCCGGCTCCGGCTCGGTGACCACCGAAGTCACCCTCCAGGGCGGCGGCGCCGGCGGCAACCTCAGCGAGTACCGCTCCGACCTCGCCTTCGACCCCCTCACCGGCTACCTCGTCGGCATCGGCATCACGCCGGGCGGTGTCCGACGCTCGCTCTTCCAAATCCCCGGCAACCTCGCGATGAACGGCGTGAACGACCTCTATCCCTGGGAGTACTTCGGCGGGAACAGCTCGCCCTGGGCGTCCCCCACCTTCGACCTGGGCAACCCGGCCAACCCCGGCGGCCCGCTCGGGCCGAACCCCGATGGCGTGGCCTTCGACTTCACCACCGGCGCACTCTACCTCTCCGGCGACGGCGAGAAGTTCTCGCTCTGGGACCGCAACAACGCGACGCTGACCAACTACATCAACGACCCCAGCAGCGGGGCGGACACCGGCATGGGCTTCGACCTGGCCTTCCAGCAGGCGAGCGACATCCCCGAGCCGGCCACGCTCACCCTCCTCGCCCTCGGCGGCCTGGCCCTCCTGCGCCGCCGCACCCGGCGGGGCACCTAGCCCGCGTTACTCACGAAATGCGGGCAAATCTCAAATGCCAATCACCAAGCACCAAACAATGCCCAAGCCCCAAAGGCTCAATGACCGAAACAGCACCCCGACCTTCGACGAGAGCACAGTGTCCTCTCGGTCTGAGTGATTGGGGATTGGAGTTTGGACCTTGTTTGGTTTTTGGTGCTTGTCATTTGGTGCTTCCCGCATTTCTAACCAATCGTTGGTTAGAGATGCGTGCTAGGGCTTGTAGCCGAGCACCCGCCAGCCCTTCTCGCCCCTCTCGAAGGTCACGGTCCAGAGCGGCTTCACGCCGTAGAGGTCGTCCTTCGTCGCCATGCGCACCTTGGCGGTCGCGCTGTCGCCCTCGACTTCCAGCGATTCAAACTTCTCGGGCTTCATGTCCATCGAGCTGACCCGCAGGTATTCCACCAGTGCGGCCTCGAAGGGCGCGGTATCGGCGGCCTTCGGCTTCCCATCGCCTCCGCCGCAGCCCGCCAGAACAAGCACCCCCGACGCCAGGACGATTGAGACCAGTTCCCTCATCGGCGCTTCTCTTCTCCTGCCTTCCTGCATTTCCTATAGGCCCCTCTTCTCCTGCCTTCCTGCATTCCTCATAGCCCCCTCTTCTCCGTGCCCTCCGTGTCTCCGTGGTGCGTGCGCTGGAGGCTACAGCACCTCGGTCTGGCCGGGCATGGCGATCGGGTAGCGGCCGTTGGCGTCTGGCTGGACGGGCGCCGGCGACTCTGGGGTGAAGCTCTCGATGCCGGGCGCGAGGACTCTTTCGGATGCGAGGGCATTCTCCCAGGTGATGAGCTGGCCGCTCTCGGCGGCCATGCGGCCCAGGATGCCGGTCATGGCGGCGTGGGCGCACCGCTCGCCGTCGTTGTGCGGCTTGTCGGCCCGGATGGCCGCGAAGAGGGTGTCGTGCTCGGTCTGGTAGGAGTTGTTGCCAGGCCCCTTGAACTCCCAGAGGATGTTCTCACGCTTGGCGTCGGGCCTGGCGTGGTGGCCTTTGAAGATGCGTGCCTGGCCTACTCCCTCGCCGAGGGTGGCGCAGCCGGTGCCGCCGTGGATGATGTCGGCGAAGAAGCCCCAGGTGTTGCTCTGGTGGCGGCCCTGGGCGATCATGCGGGTGCCGTCGGGGAAGGTGTACTCGACGACGTAGTGGTCGAAGAGCTGGTCGCCCTCGGTGCGCACCTGGCGGCCGCCGTGTCCCTGGGCCGAGGCGGGCCAGGCATTCTTCGCCCAGCAGATGACGTCGAGGTTGTGGATCAGCCAGTCGAGGAGGAAGCTGCCGTTGAGCCAGGTGAAGTTCGAGTAGTTGCGTATCTGGTGCATCAGGTCGCTCTCGCCGGCGCCCTTGGGGCTGAAGCCGACCGGGCCGTGCATGCGGTAGGCGTAGCCGGTGACCAGTTCGCCGATGATGCCGCCCTGGAGCTGCTTGATGGCCTCCTGGTTCGAGTGGGAGTAGCGCTGGTTGAGGCCGCCGACTACCTTCAGGTTCTTCTCCGTGGCCTCCTTGGCGGCCTTGAGGACGCGGCGGACGCCTGGCGCGTCCACGGCGAACGACTTCTCCATGAAGACGTGGCAGCCTTTGGAAATGGCGTACTCGAAGTGGATTGGGCGGAAGCCTGGCGGCGTGGCCAGGAGCGCCACCCCGCCGGGGGCGATGGCGTCAATCGCCTTCCGGTAGGCGTCGAAGCCCACGAAGCAGGTCTCTGGGGTGGCCCCCACCTTGTCCTTGAAGCCGTTCTTGAGGTGGTTCAGGCTGCCCTTGAGGCGGTTCTCGAAGACGTCGGCCAGAGCGGCCAGCTTGGTTGGCCCTTGGGTGCGCATGGCTTCCGAGGCGGCGCCGCCGCCGCGGCCGCCGCAGCCGATGAGGGCCAGCTTGAGCGTCTCGTCCCCGGCAGCATAGGCGCCGGGCGCCAGCGCGCCCAGGAGCGCCGACCCGGCGGCCGCGGCACCCGACACCTTGAACAACTCGCGACGCGACGCCCTCCTGCCAGCCTGCCCTTGCTTGCTCACGCCGAAGCCCTTTCCTGTTGGAGTGACCGGTCCCAGGCCGTCGCCAGTCTACCCAACACCCCGCCATCTGTCAAGCCGGCCGGCGGCAGCCGCAGGGGCAGAGGGAAAACCCGAATTGTCAAAGAGCAGCGCGGGCCCCGCTCCGGTCGCCGCTGTCTGATGACGCAGCCGGGCCTTGCGCGAAGCCTTTCCGCACCGCACGGTTCCCCGACGCTCTCGCCGTGTGCCACGGCTGGCCTGCGTGCCACGGCTCGCTTGCCCAGCCGTGTCTCCCATGGTGGGAAGACCACGGTCGGGCGAGCCGACCGTGGCACGCCTGGCGCTTCGTGGCGTGGCGGGCCTCGTCGCTGCCGGGGCGCGGGACCGTCGCGCTTTCGCGCGAAAGCGCGACAATCCCC
>VGYW01000055.1 GCA_016872875.1 Planctomycetota bacterium
TTGGCGGGGTCGGCGGAGGCGGCCGGGATGTCGAGCTTCTGCCCCGCCGGCACCACGAACGTGGTGGTGAGGATGAAGAAGATGATGAGCAGGAAGGCGATGTCGGCGAACGACGTCACCTCAGGCTCGAAGAAGGGCCGCTGCTTGCGGAGAGGCATGGGACGGACTCATTTTCGATTTCTGATTTTCGATTTTCGATTGCATCACGGCTGGGTGGAGGCGTGGCCCAGGGAGATGAAGTCGATCAGGTCCTTCATCGTCTGCTCGATCTCGAGGACGTAGCGGTCTATCTTCTTAGCGAAGACGTTATATGCGACGACGGAGGGGACGGCGATGAGGAGTCCGGCGCCCGTGGTGATGAGTGCCTCGGCGATGCCGGCGGCCACGCCGCCGGCCTCCATGCCGCCCATCTCGGCCATCGTGTTGAACGAGGTGATCATGCCCGTGACGGTGCCTGTCATGCCGAGGAGGGGGGCGATGCTGCCGATCATGGAGAGGAGATTGAGCCGGCTCTCCAGGGGCTCCATCGCGTGGGGCGCGTAGTCCTCCATCGTCTCCTTGACGTTCGTTTCGATCTCGATTACGGCGCGGCCGCGGGCGATGAGCTTGCGGTAGCGGTCGAGGCCCGAGAGGAGTACGGCGGCCACAGGCCCCTGGTATTCGCGGCACACGCTCACCGCCTCGTCCACGCGCCCGGCGTCCAGGCAGTCCGTCACCTTCGCGCGGAGCGCCACGATGTCGGTCTCCGCCGCTCTGAAGGCGGCCACGCGGTCAATCATCACGGCCAGCGCCACAATGGAACAGGCGACGAGGGGATACATGAGAAGCCCCCCGTCCAGGATATACTCGAGCATTGGGTCTCCATTTCTGATTGCTGATTTCTGATTTCTGGTTGAAATCAGCAATCAGCAATCGGCAATTCCTCACTCCTCTTTCTTTTCCTCCCCCTTCGGCTCGGCCTTGGGCTCGGGGGTCTCGGCCCCGCCGCTCATCTTCTTCTCGATGATCTCCTGGAACTGGCGGGCCTTGGGGGCGAGGGTGGAGTTGGGGTACTCGGCCAGGAGCTGCTCGGCCTTGCCCTTCGCCACCGCCAGGTTGCCCAGGCGGTACGACGCGATGACCCACTTGAGGAGCATGCGGTCCAGGAAGCTCGCGTCCGGGTAGTCCTGGAACACGCGCTCCATCAGCTCGACGGCCCGCTTGTAGTCCTTGGCAAGGATGTAGTAGTTGGCGATCTGCTCCAGCGCATCGCCCGCAAAGGGGGAGTCGGGGTAGTTGTCCGAGCACTTCTTGTAGGCGGTGAGTGCCTGGCTGAGGTCGGGGTCGCGGCCGCTCTGCTTGGCGTGCTCGTTGGCGAGCTTTTCGAGCACCTTCCCGATGTTGTACTGCGCTTCGGCCTTGAGGTCGCTCTTGGGCAGGCCGATGACGGCGTTGAAGATGCCGATGGCCTCGCCTGGGGTCTCGGTCTCCATGCGTGCCTGGCCGATCTTGAGGAGGGCGCGGTCAACAAGCGTGGAGTCGGGGAAGAGCTGGGTGAGGGTCCGGCAGACGGCGATGGCCTCGCCCATCTTGTCCTGCACGAGGAGGAGGTCCCACTTCACGCTGAAGGCCTCCTCGACGAGGGAGCGGTCGAGGCTGGCCTTGGTGCTCGTGCGGATGACGTCGTCCACGCGGTCGAGGCCCTCGGATGCCTTTTCGTTTGCCTGCTTCTGGAGGCCGACCTCCTTGAAGATGCTGCCGAGCTTGAGGTAGATTTTCGACTCGATGAGGTTCTTGCGAGCCTTGAGATCGAGGGTGTCCACCTCGCGGTGCTCGATCTTGACGTCCTGGATTTGGCCGATGAGGAGCTTGGCGTTGGCCCTGACCTCGCGCGGCTCGGCGCCGGCGATGTGGGCCTCGTCGAGGTACTCGACCACCAGTTCGTCGCCCTTCATGGCCGAGAGCTTGTCGTCGCCCTGGCGAACCTCGCCCTTATCGGCGGCCACGCGCGGGACCACTGTGCCGACGAAGATGCCCGAGTGCGGCTCGGTCTCGACGAGCTTCACCTGCACGGCGTCGCGCACGACGTTCTCCTCCTGGCGACCGAGCTCGAGGCTCGCTGGGCCGGTGCCCTCGGCCTCCTTCTCCTGCTTGTATTGGGTGAACACCTTCACGGTGAGCTCGTCTTTCTTGGCCGTGGTGTCGCGGTCGAGGTCCTTCACGCGGATGAACGCATCGCCGTCGCCGAAGATGCCCTTCGTGTATTCGCGGTAGGCGCCGTCGGTGAAGCCCACGGAGGCGGTGGAGACCATCTTGATGGTGGCCACGCGCTTCTCGTTCCGCTTGCCCGACTCGGTGTTCGCGTCCACCGTCTCCACCGTCACAACGTCGCCGCCGATGATCTGGAGCTGGCCGTCGCCCGGCTTGGGCTCGCCGGGGAGGGTGGGCAGGGAGCCGATGTGGAACTCGCCGCCCTGGCCGAGGGGGTCGAGGGCGACCTCCTCCTTGTCGCCGCTCTTGGTGGTGAGTGTGGCCTTGGGCTTGCCGCCGAGGGTGGCGAGGACCACGAGGTCGCGGTCGAAGATTTTCACGAAGAGGCGCTGGCCCGCCTCCGCGAGGGTCTCGCCCTGGGCATTCGTGGGCACGCTCGTGCCCACCTTCTCGAGGGCGTCCACGGCCTTCGACCAGCGGCCCAGCTTGAAGTGGCACTGGCCGATGTAGTAGAAGGCCTCGTTCGCGTAGACGCTCCAGGGGAACTCGTTGGTCACGCGGCGGAGGGACATGAATGCCTTGTCGAAGTCGTTGAGGTTGTAGTAGCAGATGCCCTCCTGGTAGAGGGCCTCGGCCTGCTGGTCGGCGTCCTCGGATTCGGCGATGTGGCGGAACTGCCTGATGGCGAGCTCGTAGTTCCGCTTCTCCATGTGGTGTCCGCCGAGGACCAGGAACGCCTTGAACCGTGCCTTGGCGGTGGGGAACATGCGGGGCACGGACGAGATGAGCTTGAGGGCTCGCTCCTCCTGTTTCATTTCGAGGAGCTCGACGCCGCGCTTGAGCATATCCGCGGCCCGGTACTCCGTCTTGGCATCCTCCGCGGGATCGCCCTTGGCCTTAGGCGCAGGCTCGCCGGCCAAAGCCCCAGAGGCCGAAAGGCAAAAGGCAAAAGGGAAAAGGCAAAGGGCAAAAGGATTTCGGATTTCGGATTTCGGATTTCGGATTTCAGACATGTTCGTCTCCAACGGGTGTGGGTTCATTCTTCTTCAAACACGCCGCCTCCTGTGGCCACGCCGTAGCCTTCGAGGAGCTGGTGGGCCTTGGAGGCTTCGGGCGAGGCCTTGTAGGCCTTGAGGATCTTGCGGGCCTGGGCGATGGCCTTCTTGCCCTGGCTCGCCTGGTGGTAGTAGTGGGCCTTGTGCCAGGCCGCCTTCGCGGCCTCCTCGGGGAAGGAGTTCTCGATCTCGGACAGGGTGTTGACGGCGTCGTCGAGCTTGCCCCAGCGGATGAAGCACTCCTGGATGGCCCACAGGGTGCCTGGGGGCTTGTTTATCTGGCGGTAGATTTTGATGGCCGCCTCGTAGTTCGCCAGGCAGTCCTTGTAGACCCAGGCCTTCCGCTCCTGGGCGGTGAGGGTCCACTGCGGGATGTTCAGCTTCTCGATCTCTTCGAGCCTGGCGACGGCCTCCTTGTGCTTCTGTTCGTGGTTGAGGAGCTCGGAGTCCTTGTAGAGGGCCAGGGGCGGGTCGGCGATGAGGCTGACGACGTAGCGAGCGCGGAGCACGTCGTTCCCCTCCCGCAGCCTGTCCACGATCCAGGCGTACTTGCCATTGGCCTCCGCCTTGTCCTGCACCTTCTTGACCAGGCCCACCATCTCGTCCACCACGGGGTCGCGTTCCTTCTTGTCGCCATAGTGGGTGGTGAGGAAGGAGAGGGCGCGGGAGAGGTAGTCCCAGGTCTGGGTTGCCTTGTCGAACCAGGGCTTCTGGGCCTTGAACCAGGCGAAGGCGGCCCTGACCGCCTCGGCGCGCTGCTGCTGCTCGAACTGGTTGTAGTGGCCGGTGTGGTGGGGGAAGATGTGGTGGTGGGCCTTGTCAATCACCTGGGTGGCCATCCAGACGCGGTGCTTCGCCTCGTCGAAGTCCTTTGCCGCCCTTGCCTCGGCGGTCGGGGCAAGCCAGGCCTCGTAGCCGGCGTAGTCCTTGCTCTTGATGTACCAGGCGACGAGGCTGTCGCGGGCCTGTGATGCCTCGCGGTGGTTGGAGTCGCGGAAGTCGCGTGCGATCTGCTTCCAGAGCTTGACGGCCTGGTCGGCCTCCTTGTTTCGCCAGTGGATTTCGGCGAGTCGTGCGAGGGCGCTGCCGGCCAGCGGGTGCTTGGCGTAGGACTCGTTGGTGAGCAGTTGCTTGAGGCAGGCGACGCCCTGGCGGATGTCGCCGTTCTCGAGGTGTGCGAGGCCCATGAAGTACTTGGCGGGCGCGGCGTCGGACACCTCCTCCGAGAAGTAGTCGAGCACCTCGTTGTATATCTTGATCGCCTGGTTGCGCGTCTTCGCCTGGTGGAGGCAGTAGCCGCGCATGAAGAGGACGTAGGCGAGGGCGGGCGAGTCGGGGAACTGGACCTTGAACTTCTCGAACTCGCTGGCGGCGGCCTGGAAGCTGTTCTCCTGGAGGAGCTTCGCCGCCTTGTCGTACTGGGCGCGCTGGAACACATCGAGCGTCCGGTAGCGGGCCACGGGCAGTTCCCACTTCCAGTCCGCTGCCCAAGCCAAGCAAGGGAAGGCAAGGCAAAAGGCAAAAGGCAAAAGGCAAAAGGCAAGATGATTTCGGATTTCGGATTTCGGATTTCGGATTTCAATCCGCAATCCGCAATCCGCAATCCGCAATCTCTGCGTGGTCACATGCGTTCCTCCTCGAACCGGGCCAGCTCATCCTCTGTGAGGCGGCCGCGGGCGATCTTGGCCCACTTGCTCTCAGGGTAGTCCCACGTGAGCTTCTTGAAGGTCTGGTAGGCCTTCGCGTAGTTGCGGTCCTTGAAATAAGAGTCGCCGAGCCAGTACATGGCCTCGGCACGCACCTCCTTGTCCTCCGTGTACTCGTCAATCAGGAGGGTGAGGAGTCGGACGGACTCCTTGTAGTCCTCCATCTTCATGTAGCACTGGGCGGAGAGGAAGAGGGACTTGCAGGCGAGGGCGTGCGTGGGGTTGCGCTGCTGGAACTTGAAGAAGACCTTGCCCGCGACCTTGTAGGCCTTCTGCTTGTAGTAGTAGTTGCCCAGGCGCACCGTGGCGTCGGCAACCAGCGGGCTGTCGGGGTAGATGTAAGTGACCTTCACGTACTCCTCGCAGGCCTGCTCGTAGTTGCCCATCTTTTCGAGGCAGATGGCCTTCTTGAACTGCGAGCGGCTGGCGTACTCGCTGTCGGGCCAGTTGCTGATGATGTTGGAGTAGCGGCCGATGGCCTCCTGGTTCCTGTCGAGCTCCTGGGCGAGGTTGGCGAGGAGGAACTCGCCCTGTGCGGCGAGGCCGGTGTGCGGGTAGTCACGGAGGGCCTCCTCAAGGATGGCCTTGCCGCGGGCGATCTCGTCGTTCGCCTTCTCCGTCTGGCCCAGCTTGCGGTGCTCCTTGGCCATCTCGAAGAGCGCTTCGGCCATCAGGAAGCGGGTCTTGACGGCCATCTCGGGGTCCTTGAACCGCTTGGTGAAGGTGGCCAGCTCGCAGTCCGAGCCGTAGTGGACCCGGCCCTTCACGACGACATCCACGGGCTCCTTCGAGAGCATCGAGGTGTCGTCGCGATAGGTGAACGTCACCTCGTCGCCGAATCGGACGCCGAGCGTCTGGTCGTTGGGGTTGGGCTTCTCGGTGGCCTTCTCGCCGAGGAACTCGGGCTTGAAGCTCCCCGTGAAGACACCTGAGTGGGGGAGGGTCTCGGTGAGGTCGAGGGCCAACTTGTCGCCCGAGGCGGCGGCCACCTGGACGGCCACCTTGTCCTGGGCGTCGGAGCGGTCGTGGTCGGGGTCAGTCACCCGCACGTAGAAGCTCTCGCCGAGATGGAGGGCGTCCTTCTGGGCGGTGTAGGCCATGTCGAGCAGCTCCAGGCGGGCGTTGGAGAGGAGGCGCACCTTTGCGACCGTGACCTCCTTGGACTCGATGTCCTCCACGCGGAGCTGGATGACGTCGGAGCCGGAGACGATGAGGGTTGGGACGCGGTAGTAGTATTGGTTGACCTCGCCCTCGGTGGGCTGGGTGAACTCTCGGGTGCCGCCGACCACGATGTCGTCAATCTGGTCGCCTGGGCTGCCGATCTGGAGCCTGATGATGCCCGCGAAGCGCCCCTCGGCGAGGCGTTCGTCCGCAAGGGCGCGCTCGAGGGTCTGGCCCGACGGGAGCGTGCGGCGCGGCAACGCCGACTGCTTGGGACGCAGCACCTGGAGGAACCTGTAGCCCTTGTCGCGCGCCACGGTCGCCATGTCCTTCAGGTACATTGGCACCTTGAGCTCGGCGGGCTTGCGGTTGGCCTTCTTGGCCGCGGCCAGCTCGCTCTCGGCGACGGCGGTGATGGTGAGGACGGAGCCTGAGTTGAGCGCGGCCTTGGGGTAGGTTAGCTCGAAGAGGAGGGGGGCTTGGACGCTTGCTTCGATTTCGGATTTCGGATTTCGGATTTCGGATTTCGGGCCTTCGGCGGGCTCGCCTGCCTTGCCCGTCTCGCCCTTGGCGCCCTTCGGGGGCTCGCCCTTGGGTGCCTCTTTGGGCGGCTCTTTCGGCATTTCGGATTTCGGATTTCGGATTTCGGATTTCCCGCCAGGGGCGGGCGGTTCTTCATATTCGGGGTGGCGGGCGATGATCTCGTCGCGGTAGATGACGGTCTCCTCGGCCTTCTTGCCGCGGATGGCCATGCGGCGCAGCTTGGCCTTCGCATCCTCGCTCTTGTCCTCCACGCTCTGAAGCGTGGTGCGGTAGATGAGGAGCGAGGGCTTGGAGCGGCCGGCCTCCTCGACGGTGTAGACTCGCTCGACGGGGACGCCTGGCCGCGTGTTCTCCTTGTCGAGGACGCTGGCGGTGATGACGTCGCCTGGGGCGAGCTTGAGGGTGTCCTTCTCGGTCTTCTTGCCGAGGCGCAGGAGGGCGAGGAAGACGCCGCTGTGGTTGTGCCGCTCGCCCGTTGTGTCGTTCACCCAGCTCTCGAGGGCGTCGAGGGCCAACTTCTCGCCGCTGGAGGATTTCACCTCGACCTTCACGGTGTCGCGCTTGTCCGTGAGGTCCTCGTCGTAGTCGGTCACGATGATCATGAGCTGGTCGCCGTCGCGGCAGCGCTTGGCCGGCTGGTAGTCGGTCCACTTCTCCTCGCCCCGCTGCTCGATGACCTCGTTGGCCAGCAGGATGCTGCCGTTGAAGTACGAGGAGTTCAGCGTGGCGGTGAGGCCGGGGGCGTCCTTGGTGTTCCGCCGCTCGTCGTTGTACGTGACCTCGATCTTGTCGCCAGGGGCGACCTCGAGGGTCGCGTTGGTGGTGCCGGTCGTGAAGTCCTCCTTGCCCGGCACGATCACCTTGTCCGCGGCGTCCTTGATGGTGAACTTCTTGACGGTGACGGCTTCGCCCTCGAAGTCGTCGAAGACCCAGGTGAGCTTTCGGAGGCGGATAGGCTCGGGGAGTGTTACAGAGAGGCCGGTGTCGGTGACAACGAGGTCGGCCTTGGCGGTTGCGGCCTCCTGGGCCTCGGTGCCGGGGAAGAGCGCCCAGGTGGGCACGACCTCCTTCTTCTGGCTCTTGCTCTGCCAGGAGAGGGTGATGGCGGCCTCGCCGGTGCTCTGGAAGTACTCGATCATGATCTCGTGCTTCTTGCCCGCCTCGAGGTCAATCGTCACGTTGTCCTCGCCGGTGCCGCGCACGACCCAGCGCTCGGCGACCTTCTTGCCGTCAATGAAGAGCCGCACGCCGTCGTCGCTGCGGACGGTGAAGGTGTAGGTCTCCGAATGGCGGGGCTGGATGTAGCCGGTCCACCGCACGGAGAGGTTCTGGTTGCCGAGCGTGCGGTCGGGCGGCTTCTTCGAGAAGTCGAAGTCGATCACGGGGTCCACGCGGGTGAGCTTGAGGGCGGTGGGGTTGAGGCTGGTGCCCGTGTAGTATTCGCCCTTGAGGCCGCTGCCGCTGCCCCGATAGCCCTTGGGGTGGGCGGCCAGCAGCATCACGTCGTCGGCCCCCGCCAGCGCGCCCAGCAGGGCCACCTGCCGCACCTTCTTCGGGTCCGGCATCTCAAGGGACACCGTCTTGACCAGGTGGGAGCTCATCGTGTCCACCTCGATCCCCTTGGGCTTCTGGCCGTCGGCGAGACTGGTCCAGACGCCCTGCTTTGTGGTGTTGACCATCACGCTCGGGTCTTTGCCCTCCTGGGTGTCGGAGGCGGTGGCCTTGGGGAGCGGGATGCCGGTGGGCACGGCGCCGCGGAACATGCCCGTGTGCGGGCCGGTCTCCTCGAGCTTGAACCCCTTCAGGAGGTCGCCCGAGCTGGTCTTGAGGTCAACGGGCAACTTGTCCTTCTCGTCCGTAAGGTCGCAATCGAGGTCAGTGACCTGGACGTAGATTGGGCTTCCGGGGCGGACGACGGAGCCGGAGCGCCCCTCGAAGCGGCGGCTTTCGACGACGCCGCGTTCGCGCGCGAGGCGGAGCTCCATCGCGCGCTTCTCGGCCTCCTCCTCGCTGAGGATTTCGCCCGCGCTCGCCACCAGCCGCGCGTCGTACTTCACTTCAAGCGTCTTCGGCGGATAGTGCAGGTCGTTGGCCTTCTGGAACTCCGGCTCGATGACGTAAGAGATGGTGTCGTTGCCCCTGACCTCGAGCTGGAGGTTGTTCTTCTCCACCTTGCCGAGGGCAGTGGCGATGGTGCCGACGAAGAGGTTCTTCTCGCCCGAGCTTGGGAGCAGCTTCACGTTCTCAAGGTCGCCGCCAGGGGCGGTCGTCACGATGACGGGCACGGCTGCGCCGCCGCGGGCGACCGAGAGGTTCGCGTCCTGGAGCTTCAGCGTGAGGATGCGGCCTGGGATGGCGACGGTGCGGAGCCTTGGGTTGCCTATCAGGACTTCGGTGGATGCGAGGCCGCGCGGGACTAGGAGCTTGAGTTCGCCCTCCAGCAGGCGGGCCTCGACGTGGTCGTGCTTGCGCTTGAAGACCTCCTTGAGCTGCTCCTTGGACTGCTCGTAGTCGTTCTGCTCGAAGGCGATGCGCGCCCGGAGGAAGTGGGCCTCGGCCTGGGTCTCCAGGTTGTCGCTGTCGAGGAGCCGCTCGAGGTGGTTCTCGGCGGTCGCATAGTCCTTCGTGAGGATGAGGAGCTGGATGAGGCGGTAGCGGGCCTTGGAGCCGGCCTCGGTGCGGGCGTAGCGCTTGTTGTTCTTCAGCCCCTCGTATTCGATGCGGGCCGCCTGGTAGTTCTGCATGTCCGCGTAGACGTCGCCCTTGGTAAGCGAGACGGCTGCGGCCACCTCGGCGTCGAGGTCGAACTCGCGGAGCAGGACGGTGAAGGAGAGCTCGAGGGCCTCCTTGAGGAGCTTCTGCTTGCGCATCTGGTCAACCGCCCAGGCGACGAACTGCGGGTCGAGGGCGGTCCAGCTCTCAGGGAGGAGCTTGAGCTTGGGGGCCGTGAGCTCCCAGGCGCGGGTCTCGTTGCCCAGCGAGAGTGCCTGCGCGGCCACGTGCAGGTCGTAGGTCGGATGGCCTGGCGCCACGGGGAGCAGCCCGGTGACCTCACGTGCGACCTTGGCCTTCAGGATGGCGAGCTGCTTGGCGAACTCCTCGCCGGGGCGGTTGCGCCGCTCGACCTCCACCATGAACACGTAGGCCAGCTCGTGGGCGTTCTTCGCCTGGAGCTTCTCCACAATCGGCACGATGTGGTCCTGGTAGACCTTCGACCAGTCGTTCTCCCACCGCAGGATGCCGGCGTAGTAGCGGGTCAGGCGGCTGGCCTGGGGCCAGTCCTCCTTCCCGATGGCCTCGGCGATGCGCCGCTGGACGGGCGCGAAGAGGCTCGTGCCGCGGCCCGCGTGCCGCGTGCCCTCAAGGACCATGTCAACCTGGAGGCGCAGGAACTGTGTGGCCTCATCCTTCTCCGGCGCGGCCCAGTTGGCCGCGACCCCGTTCACGTCGTCCAGCACCTGGTCGTAGACCGTGCAGAGGGGCCAGTCGGCGGCGGGAACCCTCTGGTAGACCGGGGCGAGACGCTTCAGGAGGGTGTGGACCCGCTGGCCGGGTAGGAGTTTCTTCTCGGCCTCGACGGGTAGCGATTGGGCGATGGAGGCCAGGGCCTCGATCTGCTGCGGCGCGGGCCGTTTGCCCACGCTGTCGAGGTAGGCCGCCAGCCAGGCGTCGGCCTCCTTCTTCAGCTCGAGCTTCGTGTAAAGCCCGTAGGCGTACGCCTCGGTCATCACGTTGAAGGAGCCGGCCTTGTCCTGCTCCGCGCGGCAGTAGTCCCAGAGGGCCTTGATGAGGCCGGGCGCGACCTTGCACGTGGCCCCCGCGCGCTGGTAGAGGGTGTGGATGAGGCTGCTGGCGAGGGTGCGGCTGGTGAAGGCGAAGCCGGGCATGGCCACGATCTTCGCCATCTCGTCGGCCGCGAGCTGCGGGGCGAGGGCCTCCTGGCCCGCGAGATAGCTGAGGGCGTTCTCGCCGCCGAGCTTGTCGTAGCAGGAGGCGAACAGGCTCTTGGGGTCGGTGCGCGGGTTGAGCGCGCCCTTGAGGTGCGCCCAGACCGCGGGGTCGCCCCGCTCGGCGCCCTGGCAGAGGGCGACGTAGGCCGGGGCGATCTTGTGGAGGGTCGGGCGGGCCTGGTGCTCGCTCGTGCGCCGGGCCAGGCCCTCCCAGAGCGAGCCGAGGTCGAGCCGTGGGGCGGTGAGCTCGGCCCACTGGCACAGGCCCTGGCGGTTGTCCCACTGCGCGCTCCCTGCGCGGCTGGCGATGCCGTGCACGAGCACCTCCGCCGCGTTCCTCGTCTTCTCCCAGCCGCCGGGGATGCGGCCGGGATATGCCTTCAGGAAGGTGGCGTAGGCCTCGAAGACGGCTTGGTTGAACTGCTGGCTGTTAACCTGGAGGTTATGAAGCGCCGTGTGGGCGTTCATCAGCGGGTCGCTGCCGGGCTTCTTGTCGTCGCAGTCCTTCTTGAGGGCCTGGAAGCGCGGGTGGTCGGCCCACGGGCGCTTCTTCTGGGCGTCCGCGATCTTCACGAGCTCGCCCAGGAGCGCGGCCATCGGGCGGCTTCCCCCGCCCTTCGCCAGTATCTCCGCGAGCAGGTTCAGCTTGGAGTCCATATCCACGTTCGGGCTGAGCATGACGTTGTTGTGGACCCGGCCCCAGTCGAAGGAGCCTGGGAAGGCGCCCATGTACTCCCTGGCGATTGCGAGGAGCTGAGCGCCGTTCTTCGCCGCGTCGTACCACTTGAGGGCGTGGGTGCGGAGCTCGAGGACCTCGTTGTAACCACGGCCTTGCGCGGCGGCGTTGAGGAGGGCCTCGAAGCCCTCGCCCTTGGTCGCCTCGAGCACCTGGCTGTATGCCTGGGGGTCCACGATGGCGATGTTCTTCTTGATGAAGGCGATCGCGGCGGGTGTGTTGCCGCCGAGGTAGTTGCCCGCCACGCGGCTCACCTGCTGTCGGAGCGCCCAGGGGGTCTTCGCCAGCTTGGCCGCCAGCACGTCGAACTTGCGGAGCATCTCGTCGGGCGGGATGAGCACCTTGTTCGCAACGGCGAACACCTGCGGCGAATCGGCCAGGTTGGTGAAGAACATCTCGTAGTGGGCCGGGTCCTTGCCGTCGCGGTAGAGGGGCTCGAGGGCGAGGAGCTTGCGGCCCTCCGCAATGCGGGCGTCCTCGTTCGCGAAGCTCCTGATGTTCGCGAAGCGCTGGAACATGCCCGACCAGAGCGGCTCCTTGGCGAGGATGGCCTGGACCGCGAAGGCGCAGCGGACCTGTTCCTCGGGCGGCATCACGCGCGCGGCGTTGGAGAACACCTGGTCGAAGTCGCCCCACTCGTCTGGCCGGCCCTTGAGCATGGTGGGGATGAGGGCGAGGTAGCGCTCCTTGTCCCCGCCCCCGAGCTCGAGCCTGTCAGAAGAGGTCTTGAGTCGGCGGTGGACGGCGCCCACCCGCTCGGGCGTTGGGAAGCGCTCCATCAGCACGCCCGCGACGTCGAGGGCCTTCTCCGCCTCGCCCGCCTGGAGCAGGCGGTCGAGCTGCACGTACCCCAGCGTCCAAGCCGTCCCGTCCGGGCCGAACAGCGCGACGTACTTCTTGAACTCCTCGGGGTAGGTGTTCCTTCGCAGGAGGTAGCGGATGGCGGCGGCCAGCTTGTCGCTCCGCTCATTCACGGCCCGCGCGAACGTCAGGAAGCGGGCCACCGCGAGGTTCGCGTCGCCCGCCCTGTCCGCTATCTCGCCGCCGAGGTAGAGGAGGTCGGGCGTCTGCGTGAGCTGGAGGAGTGCCGAGACGCGTTTCTGCGCGGTGAGCACCTTGCCGCTCGCGAGGGCAGCGTCGAGCGATAGGCGCAGCGCCTCCTCCGGCGCCTTCTCCTGCGCCAGGAGCTTCTCCAGCGCGACGTCCACCTGGTCGTACTTCTTCGCCGCGAGGGCCGCCTTCGCGTCCTCAATCGCTCCGCCCATCGCCGCCGAAAGGCAAAAGGCAAAAGGAACAAGGCAAAAGGCAAGACGATTTCTGATTTCTGATTTCTGATTTCTGATTTCAGGCAGCAACGGCACGACATTGAGCGTGGCGGGCATTGCATCCTCTCTTTCGCTGAGTGCGCGCAAAGGCAAAAGGCAGAAGGCAAAACGGCTTCTGATTTCTGGCTTCAATCAGCAATCAGAAATCAGCAATCAGCAATCCCCTATTCCTCCTCAAGCTCCAGCTTGAGGCCGTCGTCCTTTGCCTTTCCAGCGGGCGTGAGGTCCTTCGGCTCGGTCAGGCGGATGCCCTTGGAGCCCTTGTCGAAGAACCGCACGTGGCCCCACAGGTCGGGGTGAAGGGCGGCCTCGGACGGCGCGTCGGCGAGCACGGATGTGGCCTTGTTCGACCAGTAGTGCCGGCCGAGGACAACTGTCCCCCCCTCATCCGTCGCCAGCACGCCCCAGTCGAGCTTCAGTCTCACAGGCGGGACGCCTGTGCCACCCTTAGCTATGCCCTGGAGGCCCAGGTCGCCGAGCGGAACCGCCGCCTCAACGACATACTGGTTCCCTCCCCCCGACCTCGCCATCTGTACAGCGCCCAGTATTTTAACCAGATCGAAGGACATTTTCCACACCGGAGAGACCACTTCCCACTTCTCTTCGGGTTTGGCTTCCGGAGCCACGGGGCGGTAGACAACCGCGATCGGCGCCTCATCGTCCCGCGTGCCGCGTGCCGCGTGCCCAGCTTCGGGTGATTCGGGACGCGGGACGCGGGACGCGGGACGCGACGCAAAGGTCATGAGGAGGCGGAGGTCACCGGCGACGGCCTGCTTGCGGGCGGGGTCCGCCTTCGGGTCCGTGCCCAGGCAGAGGTCCACCGCGGCGCCGGTCTTGAAGAGCTTGTCCCACTGGTTCCCGCTGTTCTTGAGGGGGCCGAGCCCGCGGACCTCGTAGGCCAGGTAGAGACGCTCGTCGTCGTAGGCGATGCGGAACGCGGCGTTGTGGGGGATGCCGTGTATCTTCGCGTAGTCGGCGGTCATCAACGGCGTCGGCTCCACGCCGTCCCAGTCCCCCAGGCTGCCGTCCACCTTGATCGGGTTCAGCGCGCGGAAGCAGTCGAGCACCTTCACGTCGCGCCGCGCGGCCTGGCTGGCGTGGCGCCGCTCCCACTCCTGGGCCTTCCGAACGTCCTCGGGGCTGACCGTGACCTTGCCGCTGAGGCGCTGGAACTTGTCGAGCCCGACGACCTCCACGACGCTCGCGTGGTTGTGCCCGGCCACGGCGTAGTACTTGTCGTCCTCGAACGTCCGGCAGAAGTAGCCGCTGAAGTGCTCCTGGCCAGCCGTCACGTCGTCCAGCCTCAGGCCCCGCTGGTGCTCGCGCATTGACCAGGGCACCCTCTTGGGGTCGCGTATGTCCCTGAAAATCGGCCCAGCTAGCAGCCCGTCGCTCGACCAGAGGGTCCAGGACCCGACGTTCGTCTTGAAAACCACGAACTCTCCGAGGTCTCCCGCGTTGGTGGTTTCATGCCCTACCCATCCAAACTCTGAGACCACCTGCGCCGGGTGCCAGGGGCTTGCGGAGTTGAGGGCGTGGCCCCCCGCGCCCTCGGTCCTGTACGACCAGAACTGCTCCCCATCGGCGCTGTACGCCGCCTCGGGGTTCCCCATGTGGAAGAAGCTCCCGTTGTCCAGCCGATAGAGGGTGGACATCCAGCCCTTCGTGGCGGCCGCGAGCTTGGGGAACTCCACGGCCTCGTAGACCGGCACGCCGTTGGGCAGGAACTCCTTGACCTGGAACCGCGTGGTGCCCGCCTGTGCGCCGAGGTCGCGGTTGAACAGGCTGAGCCCGCTGACCTTCTTCGGGGAGAAGGCGACTTCGGCCAGTTGCACCTCGCCGTCGCCGTTGCGGTCAGCCCAGATGAACTGGTGGTCCTCGAGCACCCGCTTGCCCAGGTGGGCTAGCACCCCGCCGTTCCGCTGGAGCGGCCGCCAGTAGTTCGCAAGGCCGAACGCCGCCGCGCGCTTCAGCCTATCCTTCTCGTAGAGGTATACGATTCCCACGGGGATTGTCGGGCCAGGCTCGTGGGTGCGCGTGACCATGTAAACCCGGCCCTTGATCTTGATTGGCAGCTCGCCTGCCTCCCAGCCGTCGGGCCAGGTGAGGTTCTTCAGTCTTGTGGCGCCCTTCTCCCAATCCAGCTCGAACTCCAGGTTGCCATAGAAGAGGCGGCGCTTGTTCCACGGGTCGAGCACCCCGCCGCCACCATACGAGGTGTTGCCCAGGAACTCGCGGAGGAACTTGCCCTCTGTCGTCCACTGGCTGATCCGCTTCGGCCAATACTGCTCCTCGACGGCCCAGAGGCGTCCCGCCTTGTCCACAGCGATGGACGACACGCTCCCGAAGCGGGTCGGGTCCCACGGCCCAACCTGTGTTCCGCCCGCCGCGCCGATGGCCCTCAGGAACTTGCCAGCCGCGTCGTAAACCCGTACACTTCGCCGCTCGGACCCGCCATCGAAGACGTAGAGGCCCCCTCCACCATCGAAGGCGAGCGAGGTCGGGGCAACAAGGTCAGAGACAACTGTCTGGTGCTTCTCGCCCTCAAGGTCAACTTTCATAACCTTAGACTGCGAAAGGGTATACAGCTCGCCGGCCGGGCTGAGGGCGAGAGCGCCGGGGCGGTCGAAGGGCACCTCCTTCACCACTTTCTTCGCCTTCGGGTCAATCACCTCGATGCGGCGGGTCACTAGCGGGTCGGGCACCTGCTCACCGCCGATGGATTGGAGCGGCGCGACGCCGTAGATCCGGCAGCGGGTGGGGTCGAGCTTCAGCCCGCCGCGGTCCGAGCGGATGCCGTAAAGCCCCGCCCTGTCGCCCTCGCGGTGGACCCATTGCTCGATGACCCGAAGCCGAATCGCCCGAGTCGTCACTTCGCTCCCCAAATCAACGTAACCATCTATGTAGCGGGCATTTGAGTTGTTGTTGTCGTCGGGCCAGTAGAAGTACCGCCTCTGCTGGTTATATGTAGCGATATGCTTCCAGCCCTCCTTCTCCGCAATCTCAGCGGGGGCGGCAGCACCCTCGTAAGTCTCGATTTCCGTTCGCTTTCCGTCTATCTCCATAATCGCCAAGCCGCGAATCCGCTGAGGCTCGGGCCATTCCAGGACGTAAATCCCTGGCTTCTCTTCAGTTACGGGCTCGGCTCGCTCGGCGTCCCAGGAGCCGTCGGGTGACACTGTGCCGGAGTTGACCCGCACCTTTGCGGTGGGAAACAGGCTCGTGAACCGGCGGCGCAGTAGCCTTGCACCCTCGATGCGCCCTGACCAGTTCCGCTCCTCCTTCTCCCCACCGCCCTTCCCGGCTTCGAGCTTCAGCCCCTTGCCCTCATCGGGCGCCTCGAGGGCCGCCTCAAGCTCGTCGTCGGCGCCCTTCGTGAACGTGAAGCGGAGCGCGCGCGTAACTGTGCTTTCGGGCAGAGGAACCACGTTCCAAGTCGTTGCGGATTGGGGAGTTGGAAAGAGTGTCCACTGCTTCGGGTCCTCGGGGTCGGGCGGATAGGGGGCATCGGGCCTCAGGACGCTGAGCTTGAGCTTCGTGTCGTCCTGTTTGGGGATCGGGAGGACGATGCTGCCAATGGCGACCGGTCGCTTGAGGGCGAGGACGATGTGCTGCTGGCGGCCTGGGCCTTTGGTAGATTCGATGTAGACAAGCCCCTGTGGGCAGCCGGCCGGGGTGCCCTTGATGCGGAAGAGGCGGACGAAGTCGTTCCGCGGGTCGGGCACGTAGTCGAGGCTCGACTGCTTCTTGCGCGGGTAGCGGGGGAGGCAATTCTCGATGTCCACGTCGCCTATCCCCACGGCGTTGTTCAGCCAGTCGCTCCCGGCGTCAATCGCCAGATAGAGCTTGCCGCCGCCCGCGGCCATGCCCCGGATGCCGCGCTGCCGCTTCTCAGTCTGGCTCGCCATCAGGACTTCTTCGACCCGTTGGGTCTCGACGTCCACCGCCCACACGCGGTCCATGCCCTCCTCGCCGGAGGCGGACCAGCCCTGGTTCTCGACGAAGACGGTCTTGCCATCGGCGGCCATGCGGTGGGGGCCGCTCCAGGCGGCGAAGCTGTGGATGCCCCAACGCTTCTTTCCCGCGAGGTCGCAAGCGATGAAGCTGACGCCGCTCTCGGCGCAGCCCGCTCCGAAGAACACGTTGTCGCCCAGGGTGGTCACGCAGCAGGGGGGCGTGTGGTCGGCCATCCAGCCGCCGGGGCCGCTGGCGCCGTTGAGCCAGGGGGAGTTCTCGGGGGCGTTTGCCTCCACGTTCGGGTAGGGGGTCATGACGTAGCGGAGTTCGAGCGGTGGCCAGGCGAGGGCCTTCCATTCGTAAGTGCCTGGCGCCACAAAGGTTCCGCGTTCGTCCCGCAGGTCCCATTGCTCGCTGTTCTCGCCCTTCTTGCGGTCGGCTCGGGCGGCCAGGTTCCGCACTCGCCGCCCCGCGGCGTCGTTGACCGCCATCGTGAACCTGCGGTCCTCGGGTAAGGTGTAGCGGATAGCGAACGGGGGCGGCACCGTCTCCCGCGAGCGGAAAGCCGGCACCGGTGCGCCGCCGAGGTCGGTGTAGGCGTGCGCCGCCTCGATGCGGGCGATCTGCGCGGGATTGGTCTTGAGGACGACGATGCGGATGCCACTCGTCTGGACCGGCTCGAAGGTGAGCCAGCGGCCGCCCGCGTCGGTCCGCTCTGCGTACTTCGCCAGCCGCTTCCACTCCTTCTCAACCGCGGCCACGGGGCTGAGGCCCGGCGGCCCGCGGAAGACCTCGAGCCGCATCAGCTCGAAGTTGTCCCGCAGGTATAGCCCCGCGAGGGTCCGCGGCTCGTCCCACGACAGCACGAACCAACTGGGGTCAACGTCCGACACTGGCGGGCGCGGGATGCGCTCCTGGGGGTCCTTGCCGGTGTTCTGCCAGGAGCCCCAGCCCTCGGTGACGCTGGCCGCCCGATAGGTGTGTGGCGGGCCGCCCTGGGAGTATTGGGTGAACTCACTTTCCGCCTGCGCCGTGGCGTCGGGCACGATGTTGTGGAGCCTTCGCGCCGAGAAGCGCAAACTCCGAAGCGTCGAACGCTGCCCGGACCGCCTCTCGCTGCACAGCACGGCGCGGGCCTTCGTGTCCGGCGGCAGCGTGACCAGGTGCGGGCGCGACTGGCTTGGATAGGCCGCCACAGGCACCCACTGCTCCTCCTTGCTCGGATCGCCTGGGTACGGCGCGCCCTCCTTCAGGTATCGAAGCTCGCCAAGCTCCAGCCACACGGAGCCGATTGGCACCGGCTTGTTGAAGGCGACCAGGTATTGGAAGAGCGAGGGCCTCTCGGCGGAGGCGGGCTCGCCGGCCGACCAGCCGCGGCTGTCGCGCGGCCGCGGCCCGAGGCCAAGCACCGCCAGCACCTCGTCGGGATTGGGCTGCACGGCCACGCCGTCGCGGAACCCCCTGCACGCCGCGAGGTCGAGCTCGGCCTTCGAGAACGGCGGCTCGAAGAGGGCGGGTGCCTCGGGCGTGGCGCCAAAGGCAACGGAAAGGCAAAAGGCAAAGGGCAAAAGGCAAAGGGCAAAAGGCCGTGCCACAATGAGGAGTGCGGAGTGAGATCGGGAGTGCGAAGTCATGAATCCGAGGTCGCGAGCCAATGCGGATTGCGGGTTGCACGCTCTCGCCAACGAACGCCGCCCATTGTACCGCAGCCCCGCGCGAAATGCAAAGCCGGCCGGCGCGCGAGCAACGAATCCCTCACTTGACAGCCCGCCCGCGTTGTGGCGCAATCGCGGGGTGAACTGCCGCGAGGATTCGGGGGAACCCTTGTTGTCAGCGGAAGAAGCCACACTCGTCGCACTGCGGGCCTTCGCGGATTCCGTGAAGGGCAAGGCGGGCGCGCTCAGCCACGGCGAGCCCGAGGACCAGCTCAGGAAGCCGCTCGAGGTCTTGCTCGAGACAGTCGGCCAGGCGATCAACGTCGGGGTCGTCTGCAAGGGGGAGACGCTTCTGCCCGGACGGCTGGGGAGGCCCGACTACGCGGTCCACGCCGGCGGCGTGCTCGCGGGCTACGTGGAGCTCAAGGCGCCGGGCGCGGGCGCCGACCCGCGCCACTTCAGGGGGCGCGACGCGAGGCAGTGGAAGCGTTTCCAGGCTCTTCCCAACCTCTTGTACAGCGACGGGAACGAGTGGAGCCTTTGGCGGGAGGGCGAGCTCGTTCGCCCGATCGTCCGCCTCGAACGGGACGTCTCCGCCGCGGGAGGCAAGGCCGTTGCTGAGGAGCACGCCCGCGCGCTGCTCGATCTGCTGCGCGACTTCCTGGCGTGGGAGCCAGTGGTGCCCAGGAGGGCAGGGGAGTTGGCGGACCTGCTCGCGCCGCTGTGCAAGATGCTGCGGGAGGACGTGTTGGACGCTCTGCGGGCGGCCCCGTCGCCCCTCGAACGGCTTGCCCGCGATTGGCGCCAGATGCTGTTCCCGGAGGCCGACGATGCGCGCTTCGCCGACGCCTATGCGCAGACTGTGACCTTCGCGCTCCTGCTCGCGCGCAGCGAGGGCGCCTTCACGCTCGACATCCATCAAGCCGTGGCGCGCCTGGCCGGCGCGCACAGCCTCCTCTCCCGCGCACTCCTCGTGCTCACCGACGCCAAGGTGGAGCAGGAGATCTCGGCCTCCCTGCACCTGCTCCAGCGCGTGGTCAATGCCATTCCGGCCGAGACGTTCGCCCGGCAGGAGCGCGACCCGTGGCTCTACTTCTACGAGGAGTTCCTGGGCGCATACGACCCGCTTCTGCGCAAGAACGCCGGCGTCTACTACACCCCCGTCCAGGTCGTCCAGGCGCAGGTTCGGCTCATTGACGAATTGCTCAGGGAGCGGCTGGGGAAGCCGCACGGGTTCGCCGACGCGGACGTGGTGACGCTGGACCCCGCGGTGGGCACGGGCACATATCTCCTCGGGGTGATCGAGCACGCGCTGGGGCGGATCGAGGGGCGGCAGGGAGCGGGTGCCGTGCCGGGGCGGGCCACCGCGCTGGCACGTAACCTCTTCGGCTTCGAGATCATGGTCGGCCCCTTCGCTGTCTCCGAGCTCCGCGTGAGCCGCGCCCTCCAGGAGCGCGGCGCTGCCCTGCCCGACGAAGGGATTGGGGTCTATCTCACCGACACGCTCGAGTCGCCGAACGCGCAGCCGGCCGCGTTTCCGCAGTTCCTCGAGCCGCTGGCCGACCAGCATAGGCGCGCGCTGCGGGTGAAGGACAAGGTGCCCGTCCTCGTCTGCCTGGGCAACCCGCCCTACGACCGCCACGAGGCGGCAGACCCGAAGGACGAACGGACGCGGGCCAAGACGGGCGGCTGGGTGCGCTGGGGCGACGACGGTGATCCGCAGAAGGCCATCCTCCGGCACTTCATCCAGCCGGCCGTCGAGGCCGGCCACGGCGGCGACGTGAAGAACCTCTACAACCTCTACGTTTACTTCTGGCGTTGGGCGCTCTGGAAGGTCTTCGAGCAGAAGGGCGCGATGGGGCCGGGGGTCGTCTCCTTCATCAGCGCCTCGTCGTACCTCACGGGCGACGCCTTCGCGGGCATGCGGGAGCACCTGCGGCGGCTCTGCGACGAAATCTGGATCATAGACCTCGGGGGCGAGGGCCGCGGCGCGCGCCAGAGCGAGAACGTCTTCGACATCCGCACCCCCGTGGCCATCGCCATTGCCGCCTGCTATGGCAAGCCGAACCGGGAGAAGCCGGCAACGGTCCACTACACAAGCGTCGAGGGGACTCGGACAGAGAAACTGGCCCAGCTCGCCGCCATCGGCTCGTTCAGCGGCGTGGCCTGGCAGCGCTGCCCGGCGGCGTTTCAGGCGCCCTTCCACCCGGCGAGCGATGGGCGGTTCTTCGACTGGCCGCTCCTCACCGGCATCTTCCCGTGGCAGCATTCAGGCGTCCAACTGAAGCGCACCTGGCCAATCGCGCCAGAGAAGCAGACGCTCGAGCGGCGCTGGCGCGCTCTGCTCCGTGCGGCGGACATGGCCGAGGCGTTCCGGGAGACGGAGGACCGCCGCGTGGACAGGAGCTACCATGTGGGCTTGACGGAGGATGCCTCGGCCACGCCGATTGGGAAACTGCCAAAGGATGCCCCTCCCCCGCCCGTCCAGCGGTACGCCTACCGGTCTTTCGATCGGCAGTTCATTCTCGCGGACGGCCGCCTGATGTCGAGGCCCCGCCCGCCCCTCTGGCAGGCCATGGGCGAGAAGCAGGTCTTCCTGACCTCGATTCTCACCCTCCCGCTCGGCCCAGGCCCGGCGTTGGTGGCCTGCGCCCAGCTTCCCGATCTGCACTTCTTCGCCGCTGCTGCCGGTGGCGGCAAGGACGTGATCCCCCTCTACCGCGACCGTGCTGCTACCCAACCCAACGTCGCGGGCGCGGCGCTGGAGATAATCCGCAGGGCGACCGGCCTGCACGTGAACGTTGAAGACCTGGCCGCCTATCTGTATGCGGTGCTCGCCCATCCATGCTACGCGAGCACGTTTGCCAAGGAGCTTGGGCGGGTGGAGGTCCGCGTGCCGATCACGAAGGACGCGGCCACTTTCAGGAAGGCGCGGGCCATCGGCCGCCGGCTCCTCTGGCTTCACACCTACGGCGAACGCTTCGTGCCAGCCGGCAAGCAGCCGGGCGTGGTGCCGGCCGGGAAGGCGCGCTGCACCGGGGCGGTGCCGGGCGACCCAGAGCTCTATCCTGACACGTTCGCCTACGACGAGGCGACGAGGACGCTGCGGGTGGGCGAGGGGGAGTTCGCGCCCGTCGAGAAGACCGTGTGGGAGTTCCAGGTCTCGGGCCTGGAGGTCGTGAAATCGTGGCTGCGGTATCGCATGAAGAGCGGCTACGGCCGCAAGTCGTCGCCCCTCGACGGCATCCGGCCCGAGCGCTGGACCGAGCAGTTCACGACCGAGCTGCTGGAGCTTCTCTGGGTGCTGGAGGCCACCCTTGCCGAGTACCCGAGTCAGGCCGAGTTGCTCGACGAGGTGCTGAGGGGGCCGCTCTTCCGGGCCGATGACTTCCCGCCAGTGCCGGCCGAGCTGCGCAAGGCGCCCAAGCCGATCGGTCACCCGGAACTGCCTTTGGATGAGTAAGCGGGAGGACCTGTTGGAGGGCTGAACATGGTGCGCCGCTTCGCGTGCTCGTGTCTTGTGGCGTGCGTGGTGTCCGGGGCCGCGCTGGCCGCCGAGCGCTCGCTCCTGAGCTATGTGCCCGCCGATGCCTGGCTGGTGGTCCACTACGACGGCACCCACCCCGGCGTGGCTGAGACGCCGCTGGGCAAGTTCTTCGAGGAGCCTGAGGTCCGGGCGGCGCTGGACCAGCTCCGCCCGCTCTACAAGGCAATGACGGACGAGTTGGCCAAGGAAGCGGGGACCGACCTTGCCCCGGTCTTCACTTCGTTGGCGGGCTGCGAGGCGGTGCTGGGGTGGATGGGCCTGATGCAGGGACTCGACACGCCGGCCGGGCTGCTCGCGGTGAACGTTGGGCCGGCCGACGGCCCGATCCGCCGCCAGGCCGATGAGCTGCTGAAGCTCCTGGTGGACAACGCGAGGCCGGGGTCGGTGCGACAGGTGCAGATCGGCCAGCTTCAGGCGACCTGTCTGGTCGAAAAGGATGGGGAGCCAGACGCCTTCGCGTTCGACGGCTCAGTGTTGGTGATTGCCGACGGGGAGGAGTGGCTCCGGAAGGCGCTCGACCCGGCTGCCCCGAGGGCCGCTATGCCCGCGGGCGAGCGGGCGGCGCTGCGCGTCCGCTACGGCCACCAGGCGATGCTCAAGGCGTTCGGGGCGAAGCTCGACCCCGAGGCGAAGCGGGTGCTCGAGGCTATCGGAGCCAACGCCATCTCCACCGCCGAGCTGGCCTTCGTGCCGCGCGACAAGCGGCTCGTGACCTCCCTGCGCGTGGAGATGCCCGAGGCGGCGAAGCGCCCAGGCGTGCTCAAGGGCCTGGCCACCGCGCCGGCCTACGACCCCGCACTCCTCAAGATGGTGCCGCGCGACGCCACGCTCTTCTGGCTCGCGCCCGTGGACTTTCCCTGGCTCTGGGATGAGGTCTGGGCGACGGTCGCCCGCCTGGACCCCCAGGCCGCCGGCGAGGGACGCCAGGAGCTCGCGGCCTTCGAGCAGCGGGCCGGCGTGAAGCTCCGCGACGGCTTCCTCGCCCCTCTCGGCTCGGGCACTCTCCTCATCTCGAAGACCGAGGGGCTCTGGCAGGGCTACAACGTCCTGGTCCAACGCGTCCGCGACCCTCAGGCCCTTGAGAAGGCGTTCGTGCAGCTCACCGCGCGGCTCGACCTCTTGCTGGTGGGCATGGCCCCGATCGGGATGGTCCGCTGCGACCTCAAGGCGTTCCAGTATCGCGGCTACACGTGCCGCTACCTGTGGGTCGCGGGCCTGCCGGCGGCCATGCTGCCCGGCTGGGCGCCCTGCTACGCGAACCTCGGCGACGTCTTCGCCTTCGCCCCCCACCCGCTCCACCTCAAGGCGTACCTCGATTTCCTCGCGGACAAGGGGCCGACGATTCTGGACAACGCGGAGTACCGCCGCCTGGAGGCCCTCGTGCCGAAGCGCGCGAGCTCCATCTCCTACGCCACGTGGCCCGACGTGCTGGAGGGCCTCTACAACACCCTCGCCCCGATAGCGATGGTGGCCCAGGTGGCGCCCGACATCAAGCCGGCCCTTGACCTTGCGAACATGCCGTCCTCGCGGACCATTCGCCGCTACTCGCGCGGCTCGATTGCCTACACGACGTTCGAGGACGGCGTCTTCCGCGCCGAAATCCAGGGCGAGGGGCTCGACATCCTCAGCCCGCACATGGTGCCCTCGGTCGCCGTCGCGATTGCGGCCGCGGCGCTCCTGCCCACGATGGCCGAGGCCCGCACCGAGGCCCGCCTCATCCGCGACCGCAACAACCTCAACCAGGTCGCCAGGGCCTGCGCCATCTACCTCAACGAGCACGGCGACAGCCGCTGGTATCCAAAGAGCCTCGCCGAGCTGGTGGACAAGAAGATCATCGTGGATAAAGGTGTCCTCGTCTCCCCTCTCGACGACGACCCGCCGAAGCTGGCCAACGGCGTGCCGTGCTCCTACGTGAGCTGCTTCGAGCGCCACCCCAACCACCGCTTCCAGGACGACTTTCCGCCCAACCTCATCATGGCCTGGGACCACAAGCCATTCGTCGAGGACAGGCGGAACGTCCTGTTCTTCGACTCCCACGTCGAGGAGATGGACGAAGAGGAGTTCCAGGAGGCGCTTAAGGACCTGGACGCAGAGGTCCAGAAGCGGCTGAAAGCCCCGCCAGGCAAGGAGCCGCCCCCGAAGGCCGGCCCCGCGAAAGGCGAGTTCTGATCCGCTGCCTCCGCTAAGGAGCGACCAATGACCCGCCGCATGTCCCTTTGGTCCCTTGGGTCCCTTTGGTCCCTTATGTCCCTTGCCCTCGCCGGCGAGGCCAGCATCGAGCAGCATCTCCCCGCCGATGCGCTCCTGTCGCTGTGCTACTACGGCGACAACGCGGACATCGAGAAGACGGCGCTGGCGGCGCTCCTCAAGGAGCCGGAGGTCGCCGAGTGGCTGACCACGGTGCGGACGGCCATCGGCGGGGCCAATCAGCTCCTGGCCGCAATGCTCAAGGTGGACCTGGCGCAGCTCCAGCCGCTCCTGGGCCGCCGCGTGGGGCTGGCCCTCCTGCCGCCGGCCGACAAGGGCCGCGAGCCGCAGTTGCTCATCGTCGCAAAGGTCGGCGGGCCGGGCGATCCGGCGCGGGTGCAACTCGACGCCTTCCTCGCCCGCCTGGGCGGGCTGGCCGGGGGAGCCGCCCAGAAGCTCCAGCTCGGCGGGATGGAGGCCACCCAGTTCGGGGGCGGCATCTGCTTCGCGCTCCGCGGCGAGTTCTCCCTCGTGGCCTCCACGCGCGCGGCGCTGGAGCGGGCGCTCGACCCGAACGCCCCCAAGCTCAGCGGCCACCCGAGCCTCAAGCTCATGGGGGCGTCGGCCGGCACCCCCGTGGCGCTGCTGGTCTACGACCACGCGGTGGCGATGGAGCGCCTGGGCGGCGGTCTGCCGAAGGAGGCCAAGGCCGCCTTCGATGCCCTGGGCCTGAGCGGCGTGCGCGCCGCGGGACTCCGCCTGGGGGCCAAGGGCCGCGCGCTCGTCGGCTCGTTCCTCATCCACACTCAGGGCGAGCGGCGGGGCATCGTGCGCCTCCTGGCGTCCGCGCCCGTGGACCGCGCGCTCCTGAAGCTGGCCCCGCGCGACGCCGACTTCGCCTGGGCGACGAACGCCGACGCTCCCGAGCTCTTCGCGCTCCTTATCGCCGTCATTGATGCCGTGGCGGATGCCGGCGCCGGCCAGGCCATCGCCGAGTTCGAGAAGAAGGCCGGCTTCAGCCTCCGCAACGACCTTTTCGGCGCACTCGGGCGCGACGCGGTCATCACCACCTCGGGCAAGTCGCTCTTCCCGGCCGTCATTGTCTCGCAAGCGCTGAAGGATGGTGAGCGCTTCGACGAAGCGATGGGGAAGCTCATCGCCCAGCTCGATGCCGCGATCAAAGCGGAAGAGGGCGACGACGCGGCGGGAGCCGAGTTCCGCTCCTTCCGCTTCGGCAACCACACCATCCGCTACCTGGCCACCCCGCGCTTCGGCCTGCCCATCGCCCCCTGCTACGCGCGCCGCGACGGCCGCATCATTTTCGCCCTCACGCCCATCCACCTGAAGGACTACCTGGCGTTCCTCGACGCCGGCGAGCCCTCGATCCTGGAGGCCCCCGGCTACAAGGAGCTCGAGGGCCTGGTGCCGAAGGACGCGACCTCGGTGGCCTACTCGGATTTCGGGGAGGAGTTCGTGGCCGCCTACTCCGCCCTCGGCCCCTTCCTCACGCTAGTCCACGCCATCCCCAACAACCCTGTGCCGATAGACCTTGCGAACCTGCCCGCGGCCCGCACCATCCGCAAGCACATGTTCGGCGCGATCTCCTACTCCTACGCGACCGACGAGGCGGTGGTGGCGGAGACCCATTCGCCGCTGGGCTTCAGCGCCATCGGCCCACTCCCCACCATGTTCGTCCTCGCCGTGGGGGCGGGCGTGGCGGTGCCGGCGCTCTTCGAGGCCAGGGTGGCCGCCCAGAACGCGGCCGGGATGAACAACCTGCGGCAGATCTTCATCGGCTTGCGCATGTCCCTCAACAACCACGACGAGGTGTGGCCCGCCAACCTGGGGGCGCTGCTCGATGAGAAGCTGCTCATGGACCCGAAGGTGCTTGTCGCGCCGAATGACCCCGCCCCACCACAGGTTGGCGGCAGGCCGTGCAGCTACGTGTACTTCCTCGACGCCCAGCCAGGGCTCAAGGTGACGTTCGCCGAACTGGTCGAGAAGCAGGCCGCAACTCAAACCCCCATCGTGTGGGAGCGGGCGCCGTTTGGCGGCAGAGGGCGCAATGTGGTCTTCGCCGACGGCCACGTGGAGATGCTCGACGAGCCGGCCTTCCAGCGCGCCCTCGGCCGCCTCAAGGATGCCCTCAAAGGCAAGCGCAAAGGAGGCGAACTCTGATCAGCAGAGGATGAATGGATGAATGGATGGGTGGATGGGTGTCAGACAATCATCCATTCATCCACCCATCCACTCATCCCCTGTGGTTACGGCCAGTGGCTGCCTTGAGGAAATGCGTCGTGGCAATACTCGGAACAGGGATTGACATCATCGAGGTCGACCGCCTTGAGGAGGCGCTGCTCCGCCGCGGCGAGCGGCTGCTCGACAAGGTGTTCACGCCCGCCGAGCGTGAGTATTGCGCGGGCCGCCCGCGGCCGGCCATCCACTACGCCGGACGCTTCGCCGTCAAGGAGGCCGTCCTCAAGGCCATCCGCACCGGCTGGGTGCGGGGGATAAGTTGGAAGGACATCGAGGTGGAGCTCGGCCCGGCCGGCGAGCCGTCGGTCCGCCTCAGCGGCGGCGCGCTCAAGCGGGCCAGAGAGATGGGCATCGAGACAATTCACGTCTCCATCTCCCACACCGAGCGCCACGCGGTGGCGAGCGCCGTGGCCGAGGGAAAAGGCTGACCCGTGCCGCGTCCCGCGTGCCGCGTGCCAGGAACAGGGCATAGGAGCGTGGCGCGCCTTCTGGTCATTCCTGGCACGTGGCACGCGGGACGCGGCACGCGACCTTGGAGCACACGATGAGCCTTGACAATAGAGTAGCCCTTGTAACGGGGGGTTCCCGCGGCATCGGCCGGGCCATCGCCCTCGCCCTGGCCCGCGACGGTGCGAACGTGGTGGTGAACTTCCGCGAGCGTGCCGATGCCGCCGAGGAAAGCGCCGCCGCCGTCCGAGCGCTCGGACGCCAGGCCGTGGCCATCCAGGCCGACGTCCGCAGCCTCGACGCGGTGAAGGCCATGTTCGAGCAGGCCAAGGCCGCCCTCGGCCCGGTGAGCATCCTCGTCAACAACGCCGGGCTGACCCGCGACAACTACCTCGCCTTCATGAGCGAGGCGGAGTGGGACGAGGTGGTGGACACGTCGCTGAAGGGCGCCTTCCTGTGCAGCAAGGTGGCCTCGCGGCAGATGACCCGCGCGAAGTGGGGGCGCATCATCAACATCTCGTCGGATGCCGCGCTTCTGGGCGACATGCAGCGCGCCAACTACTGCTCGGCAAAGGCGGGCCTCCTCGGCCTCACCCGCGCCACGGCACGCGAGCTTGCCCCCTACGGCGTGACCGCCAACGCCATCGCGCCGGGCATCGTCGAGACCGAGCTGATCAAGGGCCTCCCCGAGGCCAAGCGCAACGCCATGCTCGGCCTCATCCCCCTCGCGCGCTTCGGGACGCCCGACGACGTGGCGGCCCTCGCCGCCTTCCTCGCAGGCGACGCCGCGGCCTACATCACGGGACAGGTCTTCTGCGTGGATGGGGGGCTGAACCTGTGAGCCGCTGCGGATTTCTGATTTCTGATTGCCGATCTCTGATTTCAATCAGCAATCAGAGATCAGCAATCAGCAATCTCCTCCTGCTGCTGGCGGCGGCCTCGGCCCAGGCCCAGCCCAGCCTGATAGACCAGCTCTTCGAGCGCCACGTGCGGGTGAAGGCGGTGGTGGGCCAGGGCGTGCTCCACCTGCTCTACGAGCGAAAGGCCGACCCGCAGGCCCCGCCGTCGTCGTGCTACCGCCGCTGCGTGCCGGGCAAGGGCTGGCTGCCCGAGGAGCGGCTCTTCGGCGCACACCGCGCCGTCGCCTTCCTCGGCGACGCACTCTACGTGTTCCGCAGGGAGAACTACTCGGTCTACAAGGCGGACGACTGGTCGGCCGAGGCGATCTTCCCGAAGGGGGAGGCCGCGGGCATGCGGCGCGGCGAGTGGCAGACAGTCGCCTGGCCCCTCCCCTGGGCGCCACAGGCCGCCTGCCCGATGGACGGCGACCTCTGGGTGTTCGGCGTGGAGGGCGCGGACGGCGCGTGGCGGATTCGGGCCGCCGGCATCGTGCCCGGCGCGGCCGGCGACGCGCCCAAGGGGCCGCTGCCGTTCGGCGGACCGCTCCAAACCTCCACGCGGCCCTCCGACCTCTCGGCCATCGCGGGCGACGGCGCCGTGCTCCTCTTCTGGCGCCAGGGGGCCGACGGCGCCGCCGACGGCGGCGTGTGGCAGGCCGCCTTCGACGGCTCCACCTGGACCCCGCCCCTCCCCGTGCCTGTCCCGTACCCCAACAGCGACTACGCCGTTGCGCGGCACGAAGGCGCCATCTGGCTCATCGCCAAGGCACGCGGCAAACGCATCACGGACGCCCGCCCCCTCACGGCCCGCGCCTTCGCAAACGGCAAGTGGGGCCAGGAAATGGCCGTCCCCGACGCAGCCGACCCGCGGCTGGACTGGACGCTCGACATCGAGGCGGTGTCGGCCGACGGCGCGCTCCACGTCTTCCGGGCCTGCATGGACCGCGTGGTGGCGCACAGTTGGGCCGACGGGCGCTGGGGGGAGGCTGAGACCCTCATCGCGCTCTCCCCGTGGCCCACCTACCTCTTCTGGTGGCTCCTTGCGAACGTGGCGGCGAGCCTGCTCCTCCTGCCAGTGGTCGGCTGGGTGGCCATCCGCGTGCGGGCCAGGCCCAGAGCAGTCGTCCACGCCTTCGGCACCGAAGTGCGCACCGCCTCCTGGACCCGCCGCGTCGCCGCGCAACTGGTGGACATCATCCTGTGCATGCTCCTCAGCTCGGGCGTCCTGAGGTGGCTCGAGGCTGGCGTGGAGGCCGAGGCCGCGGCGGGCGCCGACGGCATGCTCGCCACCGTGGGCGTCTGGTCCGCTGTCTTCTTCGCCTACTTCGTCCTAAGCGAGGGCCTCACCGGGCAGAGCTTCGGCAAGCTCCTTCTCCGCATCGCAGTCGTCGGGCTCGACGGGCGCAGGCCCTCGCCCGCGAGCGTCCTCGTCCGCAACCTCCTCCGCCCCTGGCCCACACTCGTTCCCGTCGCCTACCTCGTCGGCTCCCTCACCCTCCTCCTCACGCGCGGCAACCAGCGGCTCGGCGACATCCTGGCCGGCACCCTCGTCGTTGACCTTCCCCCGCCCGCGCCGTCCCCCTGGCCATCCGACGAGGACTAGAGAAGGCGGCGGAGGATGGCCGA
>VGYW01000056.1 GCA_016872875.1 Planctomycetota bacterium
CAGGCCTCCTCGAAGTGGAAGAAAAGAAGAGAACACGCTTCCACACATGGAGGCCTGGTCCTTTACCTTTTGCAAGCGATCCTGATCAGATCGATCTAAAAAGGTCGTCCGGATCATCATACCAGCCGAAAGGTCGGTGGGGGCGGGACACCAAGCGCAGGCGCTTACGCCTGAATCGCGGGTCACGGCACGGCCTTGAGGAACTGGCCCACCTCCTGGCCCACGGCCCGAAGGGCCTCGATGACCGCCTCCTTCTCGGCGCGGCGCATGAGATCGGTCGAGTTGTAGTCGGCGCGGGTCTCCGGCACCTCCGCGTCGCGGATGACTACGCTCGCGAAGGGGATCACCCCGGTCCTATTGACTTCTGCATAAGAAATGCAATGCTCTCAGCCCCCGAACGGGGGCGTTCGAGCCGTAGCCCAGGGCGACCGAAGGGAGCCCTGGGCTACGGCGCCCCCAGGAGGGAGCCCCCGAACGGGGGCGATTCAAAGGGCCATGAATCGCCCCTTCTAGGGGCTCATGAATGCGGGGGCCATTTCCCAGGGCTCCCTTCGGTCGCCCTGGGCTACGGTCCGGTCGCCCGCTTCGCGGGCTACCAAGGGGGCCCATCGGTTGCACCCAGGTTTTGCATTACTTCCGCAGAAGTCAATAACGTCCAGAAGCACGGCCTCACAAGTGCAGTAGCCCTTAGCCCTGTCTCTGCCGAGGAAAACGTACTCGTAGTAGACGTCGCTCGTGTGGCGGTAGACGAGCAACAGGTCGGCCTGGAGCCTCACGGCCGCCTCGCGGAGGACCGGCAGGCCGGCATCCGTCGGCGTCATCAGCGCGGGCAGGGCAACGGCCTCCTGGACTCTGCCCGACGCGGCGAGCTCCTCGCGGAGCGTGTCCATGTACGCCTGTTGCGACTTGAGGTACGTCTCCTCGCGGAAGTAGTAGAGCCCCCAGTGGAACTTCCGCGCCGGGTCGAGGCGGTCCGGGAACCGCATGAGCGCGACCCGCGCCTTCTTCGGGAGCACCACCTTGCTCCCAAGCACCCGCGCGACCGCCTCCTCGCTCATCGCGCTCTGGTCCGCCTTGAAGAGCGAGCCGACGATTGGCGGCCTCTCCTGGTACTCCGGCGTCGCCATCATCGGCCGAGCCGGCGAACACCCCGCGGCCATCAGGAGCCACGCGAGCACGGCCACACAACACAGGATCGCCTTCATTGCCCACGCCTCCTTTCCGTGGATTCCGCGTGCGAGTGCGCACGCCCTACCAATGACACGGACCTACACGGACGGACACGGACACACGCCCATCGCCGAGGAATCCGCCCGTCCGTGCCTGTCCGTGAGTGTCCGTGTGATTCTCTCACAGGCTCAGAGCGTGGGAACGAGGGGGCGATACTCGCGCGAGGGGGTCATTTCTGCCGCTCCAGGGCGCAGTCGTCGTAGGTCACGTGGCCCTCATCATACTTGGCGGCGATGAGTGTGTCGAGGATGAAACGGATGGTGACGGTTTTGGGGCTAGTGGTGAAGGTGGTGGCGACCTCAGCGTAATCGCCGGGCTTGGCGAGCGCGGCTTTCGGGTGCGTGAGGATGGCTTTGCCCTTCTCGTCAAGCTCCTCGATGATGATGCCGGCGGAGTCGGCCTTGCCGGTGCCGAAGCCCTTGCCGTGCAGGTCGGCGGCCTTGACCCAGGCGGAGGCGCGATACTTGGCGTTTGGGGCGACCTCGACGTCCTGCCAGACGACGTTGTGGCCGTCGGCGTCGGTGTGGGTGCGCAACGCCTCCTTGCCCGTTCGCGGCTTGGGCGGACCCCACTGGGGGTGAATCTTGAAGCCGGTCTCGCCCCAGACGTAGCTCTGCTTCTTGCCCCTGAAGACGTATTCCCAGCCCATCCCGCCGCCGGTCGAGCCGTTGCTGCCGACGACGCCCGCGACGCCCTCCTCGAAGCCTGGGTTGACCAACAGGTTGCCCGCCTCGGCGTCGGGCGGCGGGAGGCAGATGGGCTTGGCCCCCTCGCCGCCCGGCCCTGGGCCGATCTCGATGGCCTGGACGATTGCCTCGCCGCCGAAGCGGTTGCGGAAGCGGAGCGCGATGCAGCCGTTCTTCGGCTCGATGTTGTCGAAGACCAAATCGGTTGCCTTTCGGAGCCCGCCCGCGGTTGCCGCGATGTCGAGGTGCTTGGCCACGGGCTGGCCGTTCAGCTCGATGGTCATCACGCGGAGGCGCGGCTCGGCCTCACGGGTCTCGGCCAGCTTGATGCGCGCGTGGTAGGTGCCCGGCCCGACCGTGAACCAGGCCGTGAAGTCGCGGCCGTGGGCGCCGTAGCGGTAAAGCTCGGGGTCTTTCGTGCCCTCGATCTTCTCGGCACGCGGGGCCGTCCACCAAGCTCTTGCGACGGCATCGGCCCCGTTGCCCAGGAGAATCGTCCACTCCGTCGCCGGCCGCCAGGCGTTGTCCCCCGAATCCACGAGGTCGGTCCGCCCCGTATACCCGAAGACCACCCGCTGCGCCTCCTTCGGCCCCCCGCCCTCGCCGAAGCCGCTGTCGCCCTCCGCGGCGGACCAGTAGACATTCTCGACCCACACCCTCTTGTCGTCCTTGGGTAGGGGGTTGCTGGCTCCGAGGGCGACGACCTTCAACGTGTGTGGACCGGGCTTGAGACCATTTTTGTAGTAGAGGACTTCCTCCCCTCGAAACTCGGGGCACCACGAGTCGATACCGGCCAGTTGCTTCGTACCATCGAGATAGACATCCGCGATGCCGGATCCCGGGCCAACGCGGCCCATGAGACGCACTTGGTTGCCCGTGAAGGTGAGGGACGCACTGGCCCCCTGGGTTCTGGCGAAGTAGGGTCCCTCGTCTTCCCCGATCCACTCTCCCTCGTACTTAAGCCGGTCATGCTGCGCCAACTGCTGCGGGTCGTCGCCCTTGATGGAGACTTGGCGGCAGCCATCCCGACGAATGGTCACGATGTAGTCGCCGTTTCCCAGGGGCTTGAGGTGGTAGCCATTGGCGCTCAATTCCTTCTGTAGGCTGAGGGGCTTGCCGTCGGCCTCAACAGACTGGGGGGAGAACGCAAGCCGCAGCACGTCAACACAGGGCGCCGGAGCGTCGAAGGCATGGTATCCGATCAATCCTCTGTAGTAACCGACTTGGCGGACGACCGAGGTCGTCCGCATGATATGGTTCTCGCGGCTGGCGCCGAGGATGTCGGGCAGCCAGGCCATGGCGGCAAGGGTGTGCTTGAGGGCCATGGGGTGGGCGATCTTGAACCAGGCGCCGGCCACGATCGCACCGCCGTCAATGTTGTCCTCCACCACGCCCGTCTCGTGGGCATCGTAGGTGGCGAGGAGTATCTGGCGTCGGGCGATCTCGCGCGCCCACTCGCTGCCCGCCAATGCCGCATACTTCGCCCAGGTGCCCGCAAGCTCCATCGGGCCATACCAGAGGGAGCGGCCGCAGCACGACGATGATTCGGGATACGCCCATGCCCCTGAATACACGCCGCCCACGGAAGCCGGTGACACGCTGGTTCGATGAAGGAACAGGGATAGAATGTTGCGAACGTCGTTCCGCCAGTTCGGGAAGACATCGGGGTTGTCCATCAGGTAGTTGGCAACCCATTCGGTGACGTTCTCGGCCTGGACGGGGTCATTCCAGTCCCAGTAGTTTCGGCCCCAGGTGTCGTCCACGGTCCATTTGGGGAGGAGTGTTTCCGCGAGGAAGCGGCGGCCGGCGTCGCGGGCCTTCACGATGGCGTCGTCCTTCCCCTTGTGGCCGAGGCGAATCAGCAGGTCGAAGAAGTCGAGGAGGAAGGCGACGCCGCCGGTCATCTGGGTGTCCTTCCAGCGCACGTCTTCGGGATTCGCGTAGCGTCCCCAGGGCGGCTTGGCGGGGTCGGGGTTGCGCTTCTCGGCCAACAGGTCGCCCCAGTGCTTCGCGGCCTCCAGCCAGCGCTTCCCGCCGGCACGGGAGGGCGACGCTCCTGCGGAGCCGTCCCCCGTCCGCGCGCGCGGCTCGGCGGGAGCCTCGCCCTCCCCGCCCGCGAGCATGTAGGCGCGGAGAAGGGCCGAGCCGACCTCGGCCACGATGTCGAGCTGGATGAAGCCGCGGGGGTCGCACTTCCCATACGCCTTGCCCTTCACGGGGCAACTGATGAGGAACCGGGGCCAGGGGTGGTCGTCGGGCGTCTGGCAATGGTCCAGCAGGAAGTCGGCGGTGAGGGTGATGATGCCGATGGCCGCGGCGTCGCCCGAGTAGCGGTAGTATTCGACGAGCGACGATAGGATGTAGGCGGCTCGCTGGCCGAGGTCGCCGTTGTCCCAATCGTTGCAGGGCGGCACGCTGATCTTGCCGTCGGCTGCGATGCGCCACTGGCCGTTGAAGATGAAGTGGGGGCCGGGGGCCACGCACTTGTCCTTCTCCACCCAGGGATAGCGCTTGAGCGTCTCCGCCGCCACCCGCACGCGGAAGTCGCACTGCCCGTTCTGCCCCTTGTACCAGGGCGCGATCACCCCGAAGCGGTCCTCCACGCCTGGATAGGCGTAGTAGCGCCTGACCTTCGGCGCCTCCGCCGCGAAGGCGCTGAGGGCGAGGAACGTGGCCGCGCAGACGACGCTTGGCTTTCGCACGGTGCTCCCTCCTGGGACTGGCCTCCCGCCTGGCGATGCGCTATCATGCTACGGCCCAATGCCCCTGTCAAGTTGCCTCGAGCGGGGGTGGGTGGTGGAGGTGTGATCCGTCCGATCCGTCGGATCAGTCGGATCCGTCGGATCAATCCTGTTGGATTCGAGGGAGCCTTCATGACCCCGAAAGAGCGCGTCAAAGCCGCCCTCGCGCACCGCGAGCCCGACCGCGTGCCCACGGGCGAGTTCGCAACCGACCACTCGGTGATTGCCGAGGCGCTGGGCCGCCCGACCTTCTGGCGGGCCAAGCGCCGCTACCACGAGGCCCTCTGGGATGGCCGCCGCGACGAGGTGGTGGAGGGGATGAAGCGCGACATAGTTGACTTCACCCTCAAGCTAGGCCTCGACCTCGTGCCCGTGAACCTCGTGCCCCACAAGGACTTTCCCTTCCGCAAGCCCAAGCAGCTCGACGCCGACACCTGGGAGGACGAGCGCGGCAACATCCTGAAATACTCGCACGAGACGGAGGACATCGGCCTCCACCGCGCGGGCGACAAGCCCGCCCCGCCGAGCGACTTCAAGCTCCCCCCACAGCCCGACGAATCGGAGCTGGAGCTGGTCCGCCACGTCATCGAGAAGCTGGGGAAGACCCACTACATCTTCGCCCGCCCCGGCCGCTTCGGTGGCCTCGGCTACATCAAGGGCTGGTCAGAGGAGACGTTCATCCGCGTGGCCGAGGACCCGGCGGCCGTGGCCGAGCAGGAGATGCGGAACGCCGAATGGGTCCGCGAGGCCTGCCGGCCATTTGTGGAGGCCGGGGTTGACGCCATCGCCCTGGGCGAAGACTACGGCCACAACACCGGCCCCTTCGTCTCCCCCGCCACCTTCGCCCGCGTCTACGCCCCGGCCCTCAAGCGCCGCTGCGACATTGTCCACGAGTTCGGCCTGCCCTGCATCTTCCACTCCTGCGGCAACAACCGCCTGATCCTCGATCAGATGGTGGACGCCGGGATAGACGCCTACCAGGCCATCCAGCCTGTGGAGCGTATCGAGGAGATCAAGGCCCTCTTCGGGCGCCGCATCGCCCTCTGGGGCGGAGTGTCCACCGACACTCTCGCCCGCGGCACGCCCGAGGAGGTGCGGCATCAGGCCCTCTTTACCCTCAAGCACTGCGCCCCCGGGGGCGGCCTCATCCTCTCATCGAGCCACAGCATCGTCGTTCGCACCCCGCTTGCCAACTACCGCGCGATGGTCGAAACCGCCCACCGGCGCGGCGCCTACCCCATCCGCATCCCGGAGTCCATCCCCCAACCCGCCTGGGGCAGCGCCTGAGCACCACGCCCCACAGATCGGGGGACAAGACCGCAGTCCCGAAGGGACAGCAGTGGGTAGCCGGCGGCTTCAGCCGCCGGATTGGGGCACACACGCAGTCCAGTCCCGAAGGGACGGCAGTGGCCCACGGGAGACGGCCCGGCGCGCATATCTGCCGTCCCTTCGGGACTTTCCTACTTCTCGCGCACGAGTCCGGCGGCTGAAGCCGCCGGCTACCCACTGTGCTCCCTTTGGGAGCAAGAGAGCGAAGTGCCTGCGAGTTTGCCCCCTTATTCGGGGGCGTTGTACGGCGCGCGCGCCTCCCCTTCCCATGCGGCTGGCTGCCGAAGGGCGTCAGGCCCCGTGGCGGTCTGGACTTGACTCGCGCCCCCCCGCGCCCCTGGGCAAGGGGGGCGCGGCACGCCAACGCCGGCTTCGTCCATCCTGAGGGCCTAGACAGATAATTGCACACGTGTACAAGTGCGCAATCAGTACCGGCCCACGCATAAAGGCGAAACGCCGCTTCGGGCTCGGGCGCCCCTCCGAAAGAGGCGGCCAGGTGTTGCAGACCGGCCAAAGCAGCTCGCCGCGGCCGCGTGCATGTTCGGGGTGTTGAGAGGTAATTGCACACGTGTACACGTGCGCAATCACTACCGGCCCGCACTATTGGCTTCTGCATAGGTAATGCAAGGGGCTCTCATGCCGAGCGAAGCGAGGCATCACTCCTGTGCCGCCAGAGAAGAGAGATTCCTCGACTTCGCTACGCTCCGCTCGGAATGACGCCTCTTCGCTTTGCATCATCTGTGGAGGAGTCAGTAAGAGGTGAGGTCTTCAAGGGGGAGGAGGAAGGCTTTGACGCCTTTGAGGAGGAGGGTCTCGCGGAGGCGTCGGACGCCCTGAAGGATCTGGCTGGCCTGGTGGTCCTCGACGGCGACGGCGAGGACGTGGTTCTGCTTGGGCCAGACGGGGGTGCCGAGGTGCGGGCCGCTGGAGGCGCCTTTGCCCTGCACGTTGAGCCACTTGGTGTAGTTCTGGACCCCGGCGTCGGCGAGGACCTTCAGCACGTCGCGGTCGTTCGCTTCGTCGTAGGCGATGAGGAGGAACTTCACGGATTGGCTCCTTAGATTGCCGGGAGAGGATGGATGGATGATTGGATGGGTGGATGGGTGAAGCCGGTGAAAGTGAGAGTGAGAGTGAGAGTGAAAGTGATCCCAGTCATTCTTCCCTCTGCACTTTCCCTTTCACTTTCCCTCTGCCCCATTCATCCATTCATCCACCCATCCATTCATCCTCCGATGTTCGTCAAGCCGCTTCCTCTGCGCGGGCGTAGCGGCGGCGCTCGAAGATGGTGTACATGATCGGCACGATGATGAGGGTGATGATGGTGGAGACGGAGAGTCCGGTGAAGACGGTGATGCCGAGGGGGTTCCAGACCTCGTGGCCCTGGCCCCCCCCGAAGGCCATGGGGATGAGTGCGACGATGGTGGTGACGGCGGTCATGAGGACGGGCCGCAGGCGGGTGCGCCCCGCGAGCTTCACGGCCTCGAAGAGCCCGTGGCCGCGGGCACGCAGCAGGTTCGTGTAGTCCACCAGCACGATGGCGTTGTTGACCACGGTGCCCACCAGCAGCAGGAGGCCGATGAAGACGACGATGCTGAGGTTGTGCCCGCCGAGGAATATGCCCCAGATGACGCCCGTGAAGGCGAACGGCACGGAGAACATGATGACGAATGGGTCGAGGAGCGACTCGAACTGGGAGGCCATGACCATGTAGACGAGCAGGATTCCGATGATGAGCGCGAGGGTGAGCCAGAAGAAGCTGGAACGCTGCTCCTCGGTCTGGCCGGCGACCCGTATCTCGACGCCCTGGGGGATGTTGAGGGTGGCCAGCTTCTTCTCGAGGTCGGCCACGGCCTCGCCCAGGGAGCGCTTCTGGACGTTTCCGCCGACGGTGACGATGCGGCTCTGGTCCTTCCGCTCGATCTCGACCGGGCCGCGTTCGAGGTGGACTCTGGCGAGGTTGCCGACCTGGACGAGTCCGCCGCCGGGCACGCGCACGGGCGTGAGCGCGATGTCCTCGAACCGCCCGCGGTCCCGCTCCATCAGCCGCACGAAGATGTCGTATTCGTCGCCCGCGACGCGGTACTTGCTTGCGATGCGGCCATAGAAGGAGGCGCGGATGGTGTCGGCGATCTCGTAGACGTTCAGCCCCAGGGCCGACGCCCGCTCGCGGTCAACCTCGATCTGGAACTCCGGCTTGCCCTTGACGCGCGAGATGGAGACGTCCACCACGCCAGGCACCTCTGCGGCCATGGCCCGCACCTGGGCGGCCAGGGAGTCGGTCGCCGCGTCGTCGTCGCCCAGCACCTCCACGCTCAGGGGCATTCCGCCGCCGAGGATCAGGCCGGTCATCCAGTCCGCCGTGTCGAGCCGGTACTTCGTGATGCCCTCGGGGCCCACGACGGCGTCAATGCGGCGGCGGACGGCTGCGGCGATCGCCTTGACGGAGCGGGCGCGTTTCGAGGAGGGGATGAGCTTGACGCCGAACTCGCCGATGTGCGAGCCCTCCTCGCCGAAGACGCTCTGGACGCCCTCCTCGCTCTGTCCGCAGCGCCAGTAGGTCATCTCGCGTTCGGCCTCAGCCGTCTCCTCGAGCATTATCTGCTCCATCATCGCCATCACGCGGGCCGTCTCCTCCACGCGGGTGCCCACGGGCATGTGGAGGGTGCCGCGCAGGAGCGCGCGGTCCTCCTCGGGGATGAACTCCGAGCCGATGAGCGGGGTGAGGGCGAGGCTGCCTCCGAAAACGGCGACGGCGCTCGCGACGACGACCCGGCGGTGGCGGAGGGACCAGGCGAGGGCCGCGTCGTACCAGCCCTGGAGGATGCCGAGGCCCTTCTCGCA
This sequence comes from Planctomycetota bacterium, assembly GCA_016872875.1. The sequence continues at coordinate 8,828 of VGYW01000056.1, forward strand.
GAGGGCGAAAAAGGCGCCCTTGCGCCGCCGCGGGTCCTCGCGGGCCATGAGGGTGGAGGTTAGCATTGGGGTGAGGGTGAGGGCGGAGAACAGCGACCCCAGGAGCACGATGGTCACGATGGCCGCGAACTCCATGAAGATGATGCGGGTGACGCCCTTGACGAAGATGATGGGGAAGAAGATGCAGAGGGTGGTGATCGTGGAGGCGACGATGGCCATGGCGACCTCGGAGGCGCCGTAGACGGCCGCCTCCTTCGGCCCCTCGCCCTCCTCGCGGTGGCGCGCGATGTTCTCGAGGATCACGATCGCGTTGTCCACCACCATCCCTATGGCGATGATCATCCCGAACATCGTCATCATGTTGATCGTGTAGCCGAAGAAGAAGGCCAGGATGAAGGTGAGGATGAGCGAGAAGGGCATGGTGAGGGTGATGACGAAGGTGCCGGCCACGCTGCGCAGGAGGACGAGGACGACCAGGACCGTCAGCGCCCCGCCCTGCCACAGCGAACCCGTCAGGTCCTTCAGCGACCGCTCGATGTCCTCCGAGGAGTCCATCATCACGCTTATCTGCACGTCGCTGGGCAGGCGCTTCTGGAGTGCCGGGAGCGCGGCTCGGACGCTCTTTGCGACCTTGACGGTGTTGGCGCCCGACTGCTTCTGGACCATGAACATGAGGCCCTTTGCGCCGTTCACGCGCACCTTCTGGGTCTCCTCGCGGTGGCCGAACTCCACGGTGGCAATGTCGCCCAGGCGCACGACTGAGCCGTTGGTGGACTTGAGCACGATGCGCCTCATCGGCTCGACGTCCTTGAACTCGCCGGGCACGCGGATGAGGTAGTCGGTGACGCCCTGCTTGACGTTGCCGCCGGGGATGGTCTGGTTTTCGAGGCCGACGGTGCGGACGACGTCCTGAGGCGTCAGCCCGTAGCTTGCGAGGCGCTGGCGGTCGAACTCGACGTTCACCTGGCGGTCAGTCGTGCCGCGAATGACCACCGCTCCCACGCCGGGCAGCCGCTTCAGCGGATCGGCCACCTCGTCCTGAATCAGCTTGAAGAGGTTGCCGTAGCTCTCCTCGGCCCTGACGCCGAAGAACATGATGGGGAAGGTGGAGATGTCGAGCTTCAGGATGAGCGGGTCCTCGACGTCGTCGGGCAGGACCACCTTTGCGAAGCCGATGCGGTCGCGGATGTCGTTCGCGCGGGCGTCGAGGTTGGCGCCCCACTCGAACTCCAGGCGGATGACCGACACCTCCTCCTTCGATTTCGAGACGATGTGCTTGATCTCGGGGGTGGTCGAGATGCGGTCTTCGAGGACCTTTGTGACCTTGGTCTCGACGTCCTCGGCGGCGGCGCCGGGGTAGACCGTGAGCACCGTGATCGCCGGCAGCTCCATCTCGGGCATCAGGTCAATCGGCAGTTGCGTGATGCAGAACCCGCCGATCACCAGGATGCCCAGGAACACCATCAGCGTAGTGACCGGGTTCTTCACGGAATAAGCTGGCAGCTTCATCGAACTGGTTCCTGTTGGGATTGTCGCGCTTTCGCGCGAAAGCGCGACGGTCCGGCTGGGCCCGATTCACTTTACCTTCTCTTCCGCGACCACAACGGGGTCGCCGTCCTTCAGCCCCTGGTGGCCGCGGGTGACGATCAGTGCGCCGGGCTGAAGGCCGGCGACGACCTCGACGGCCGGCCCCTCGGCCAGCCCAAGCGTCACGGGCGCGCGATGGGCCTTCTTGTCATTGACCAGCGTGACGAACGGCTTGTCCCCCACCCAGGTCACGGCGTTCTCCGGGATGACAGGGACCGCCTTCTTCTCGCGGAGGACGAGCTCGACGCGAGTGAACATTCCGGGCCTCAGGCGGCGGCCGGCGTTCGGCACGTGTATCTCGGCCTCCACGGTGCGGGTCCGCTCGTCCACCACGGGGCTGACCTTCTGCACCGTGCCCTCGAATGCCTCGCCGGGGTAGGCGTCCACGCTCACCCTGGCCCGCGTCGCCCCCTCCTTCAGGAGTGCCAGGTCGCGCTCCGCCACGCCGACCACCACCTTCACCGTGTCCACCTGGACGAGCGTGACGATGCAGGATGCGGGGGTGACCATGTTGCCCTCGTCGAGGTTCCTGTAGGCCACGACGCCGGCGATGGGGGCCTTGATGGTGGACTCTTCGAGGCTGATGCGAGCGAGGTCGAGCGCGGCCTTGGCGGGCTCGATCTTGGCGGCCACGGCGTCGCGGTCCTCCTGGCGGGCGCCCTTCTCGGTGAGAGCGAGCTGCTCTTGCGCCGACCTTAGCTGCTGCTCGGCGGAGCGCACCTGTTGCTCGGCGGAGCGCACCTGCTGCTGCGCCCCCTGGTGCTGCTCGTGGGCGATGGTGAACTGGGCCTCCGCCGCGTCGAGCTGCTGCTGGGTCGCCACCTTGTCCTTGAAGAGGTTCCGCGTGCGCTCCACGTCGGCCGCGGCGTTCTTGAGTGCGGCCTGTGCCTGAGCGACGGCGGCCCTTGCGCCCTCGACGGTGGCCTTTGCGCCTTCGATGGCGGCCTGGGCGGCCTTGACGTTGGACTCCGCGATGGAGAGCTCCTCGGGCCGCGCCTTGGCGTTCACCCGCGCGAGCTCGGCCTCGAGGGCCTTCACCGTGGCCTCCGCCTGCTTCACCTGGGCGGCGAACGCCTCGTGGTCAATCACCGCGATGGCCGTCCCCTTCTTGGGGATGACCGTGCCCTGCTCGACCGGTGTGCCGTCCTTGAGCCGCAGCGAGTCTAGCCTGCCGCTGACCTTGGCCATCACGCGCACCTCGGCCATCGGCTTCACGGTGCCCGTGAGGAGCGCCGTCTGGCGGAGGTCGCGCGGCGTCACCCGGAAGGCAGTGACGCGTCGGGCCTCGGCGGCCTTCGCCTCCTGTTTCGCCGCCGCCTTCTTCTCGAGGTAGCGCTTGTAGCCCACGCGGAACACCACATAGCCGCCCGCTCCCAGCACGAGCAGCCAGGCGAGGGTCTTCAGCAATAGCTTCATCTCACAACTCCTTCGTCGAGTGACAAGTGAGAGTGAGAGTGAGAGTGAGAGTGAAAGTGAAGAACGAAGAGGGCCGTGCGCACGGACCTCACTCGACGCTCATCGCTCCTCCCGCCTCACTCCTCACTCTCCTTCCAGTCTCCCTCTCACTTTCCCTCTCCCTTCTTAGCCGGCGGTTCGAGTGCGCCGGTGGCCCGTTCGAGTGCGAGCTTGGCCATCATGTGGGCGTGCAGGGCGCGGTAGTAGATGGCCTGGGTGCGCGAGAGGGCCTGGCGGGCGTCGAGGACCTCGACCTCGGTGGTCACGCCGCCGCGGTAGCCCACCTGCGCGAGCCGCAGGCCCTCCTGCGCGCGCTGGATGTTGGCCGACTGCGAGCCGACGAGCTTCTCGGCGTCCTCGACGCTCAGGAGGGCCTGCTGCACCTCCAGGAGCACCTGGTCCTCGGCGTCGAGGAGCCCGATCTCCTGTTTCTTCCGCTTCGCCGTCTCCTGCCGCACGCGGGCGCTGGTCCGCCAGCCGTCGAAGAGGGTCCAGGCCGCGCTCGCCCCCGCCGACCAGGCGTCGTTCCACCTGATGCTCGTAGCCGAGCGCGGGTCCGGCTTCGCGTAGGTCCCCGTCCAGAAGAGGTCGAGCACCGGGAACCAGCCGGCGCTTGCGGCCTTGACCGCCTCGTGCTGGAGCCTGATGCCGAGCTCGGCCAGGAGGAGCTCGGGGCGCTGTCGGAAGGCGCGGGCCACCGACGCCGCGAGCTGCGGGCTGGCCGCTTCATGCACCAGCTTGTCCGAAAGGCTCACGTCGCTGTCCTGCGCGACGCCCATCACGCGCAGGAGCACGGCCTTTGCGAGCCGCAGGGCGTTCTGCCGCTCGATCAGCTCGGCCTCGATCGTGCTGACCTCCACGCGGGCGCGGAGCACGTCGAACTCCTTGGCCGTGCCCGCCTTGAGCTTCTTCTCGACCTCCTCGAGATAGCGGCGCGCCAGCTCGCGGTCCCCCTCGCTCACCCGCACGAGCTCCGCGGCCAGGAGCACGTCGTAGTATGCCTTGCGGACCAGGAAGAGGACGCCTTGTGCGGCGGCGCGCACCTGCTCGTCGGCGAGGAGGCAGTAGACGCGCGCGGCTCTGATGCCCGCCAGTATTGCGCCGCCGTGGAAGACCGGCTGCCGCAGCGCCAGGTCGAGCGAGTAGTTGTTCAGGCTCCCGATCGTGATCGTCTGCGGGCCGGCCGCGAAGCTCGAAACCTCGTCCACCCGCCGATACGTGGCGGTGAGGGTGGCGGCGGGGTAGACGGCGGACCAGGCCTCGGTGAGGCGGCCGGCCGCAACCTCCTTCTCCTCGATGGTGGCGAGGAGCTGCTTGTTGTTCCCCATCGCAAGCACCTGTGCGGCGTCGAGGGACAGCGGGCCGCTGGCCCGCGGCCGCACGGGGTCCTCCTTGCCCGCCCGTGCGCGCTCCCAGGCTGCCACCGCCGCCTCGCGGCTGCGCTCCACGTCGGCCCTGAACCGCCCGAGACTCATGCACCCACACAACAGCAGCGCGGCCAGGGGGGCTGCCATCGCGATAGCTCGTCCTCGTCGTCGTCCTCGTCGTCGTCGTCGAGTCCCTCGGCTCGCGCCGTCCCGGAGATTCGACGACGACGACGACGACGACGATTGAGAAGCAGGGCGAGTGCAGGGATTGGGGGTCATACGCACGGTCCTCCTCCTTCATTCTCCCGCAGGATGAGGCTCAGGACGATCCCGCGCAGCCGCGCCACGCGCTCGGCCACGGGCTCCTGCGACTCGTGGAGCAGCCACTGGGCGATGAAGGCGTTGAGGATGCCCTGGAGGCAGACAACGAGGTTCGCCGCCCCAATGTCCACGAACACGCCTGCCTCGATGCCGCGGGCGAGCACCTGGGTGAAGGCCGCCTGCGCCGCCTCGATGAGCGCCCGGCACCGGGGCGGGAGTGCGAGCGAGGCATCGCCGTGCTCCGCCATCGGGGTCTGGAACACCACGCGTGCGAAGCCCTTGTGCTCGTCGAGGAGTGCCACGCGCAGCTCCACGAGCGCCTCCACCGCCTTCACGGGGTCAGGCTCGGCGAGGATACGCTCGCGGAAGCGCGACACCGCCTCCTCAACCAGGCTCGCAAGCACCTCCTCGTAGAGCTCCTCCTTGCTCTCAAAGAAGTTGTATAGGGTGCCGACGGCGAACTCGGCCTCCTGCGCGATCTGCTCCACGGTCGAGCCGCGGTAGCCGTTGCGGGCGAACACCCGCTCGGCCGCCTCGATGATCTCGCGGCGGTGAGCCAGCCGCTCGCGCTCCTTGCGGCTCAACGCCTGCGCCCCGTTCTCGTTCGCCATCTCAGGGACCCCTGTTCATCAGATGAAGCCAGGCTCGGGGTGCGAGCCGATGCTCAGATAATGAACCCAGCTTCATTATACGCTGCCATCCGTCGCCTGTCAAGCCCAAGCCGCCATTGGGCGGCGTGGTGTGGTTGACACGCGCCACCTGGTTCGTACAGTGCGCGCGCGGCTGCCCGTGCCGCACCTGGCGCGGCCGCGGCCGAAGGGGATCGGGAAGTCCAATACTCAGTATCCAACTCTCAATACTCAATGCCCGAGTAAGATGGTCGGAGCAGTGCCCTCTCTTCCACTTGCACGTCATTTCCCCTCTCCCTTGGGGAGAGGGTTGGGGTGAGGGTGCCTGGGCGCTCCTCGCCTCTGAAGCACCCTCACCCTCGCCCTCTCCCCGAGGGAGAGGGGACAGGAGGCACAGCCGAGCCAAGGGGGCGCTGGCCGTGCGCAGAGCGATATTGGGCTTGCGGAGCCTGCGGCCACGCGCTACAATGCCGCACGAGGGTATAGGTGTCCCACCCCACGGTTGGAGGGTATTCGCAATGAGCAATGGCGAGCCGAGCATCGTCCCGCCCAGGCCGGACCTCTTCTGGCGCTGGAAATGGCTCCTGATCGGCCCGGGGCTGTTGACTATGGCCGTTTGCCTCACGCTGGCCCTGGTGCCCGACGTGGTGCGATGGCTCTGGGGTCCCGTGCTCTACGAGTCCATGGCCATCATTGAGATCCAGGACTGCCGCCCGATTGGCGAGGCGGAGGCGAAGCCGTTCAGTGCGGCTGAACTACACAGATTGCTCGTGCAGGCGAAGGTCCGCATGCTGTCCTGGAGTGCCGTACGGGACATTGTCCAGAGCGGGAAGGTGAACTTGTACGGCGAGTTCGACCCACACGATCGGCGCGACTTGGAGAGGTTATACGAGCAGGTGGAGAAGCGGACCACGGTGGTCCCGCTCGGCTCGAGCCACATTGCCGTGTCGCACCGGAGCATTTCGCCGGAGCGCAATGCGGCCCTCGTCAATGAACTGGTCATAAAGTTCATCGGCGAAGACCGCCTGGAGCAGCGGGAGCGTGCCAAGGCGGATCTCAAGTACTACCGGGACAAGCTGGCAGTCGCCAAGACCCAGTTGTCGGAGATTGACAACCAGATGCGGGAGTTCAACCAGCAGTATCCCTGGCTGCCGGACACGCTGGCGGAAACCCAGAAGGAGTACGAGAACGCCGAGGCAGAGGCCCTCTCGTTCCGCCAGCAGATCCGCGCGATCGAGGAGAGCGTGGGCGAGCTCCGCAAGGACCTGGCCAAGGAGAAGCCTGAGGTGGTGACGGAGGGCAGCGCGGAACCGAACCCCAAGTATGCAGCCCTCCAGGCCCGCATCTTGCAGCTTGAGAAGGAGAAGGAGAAGCTTGAAATTCGGAGGATGGATGGGGATAAGCGTGTGAGCGAGTTCTACATCAGGCGGCGGCGCGCCCCAGAGCTGCTCGGCGAGCGTCAGGCACTTCAGGAGCAGCGCTCGACTGCGGCGGGCACGGCGTCAGAGTACGCTGGCTGCGTCCGCTTGGCTGAGAAGGAGATGATGCGCCTGCTCAGCGAGGCCCACAGCTCGCGTTTCATCGTCCGCGAGTACGCGCGCGACGACCGCAGACCAGTCCGAGACGATGATCCGCCGGGCATCCACCTGAACGCCTTCTCGCCCAGAGCTCAGGAGGATCCCAATGAGCGCCCGAAGAACCCCGCTCTTGCGGCCATAGAGGCTGAAATGCTCCTGTACGCAGGAGGCACGGCGGCTGCCCTTGTTCCGGCCGTTTTACTCCTGGTGCTGGCGCGGATAGCTGCGCGGCGGGCCGACGCAGGTGCGGGCGCGCCCGGTCGCGCGAGCAAGGCGCTCATCCGCTTCGCAGCGGCGTTCTGCGTGGCGGCCCCGCTCGTCGGTCTCTGGGCCGCTGTGGCCCACGTGAGGGCTGAGCACCCGCTCTGGCCGGAGACGCCGGGCAAGGTGGAGAAGGCCTCCGGTGAGATGCCCTCGCAGTCACGCCCCCGGGAGGCGCCCATCGGGAACGAGGCCGTGGCCACTCTCCATACAGGGAACATTGAACTCGTTCCCAAGCTCCCGCTTGGGAACGGAGTCAGGGAAGCTCCTGCTTCCCGAAGCCAGCGGGAGCTGGCGAGGGGGCGTTGCGAAGCGGGAGCTTCGCAACGAGAGAGGAGCGATGGAGCGGGGGGCGGGCGGGAGCCGAGCCGGGTTGTCTAGCTCCTGCGCCGCACGCGGGCGGGGTCCACAATCACAAGCAGGCGCATGCTCAGGATGCCCCTACCGTCTCGAACTCCTCGCGAGCCAACATTGCGGCGTATTCGACCGCGGCCAGGACGTCTTCACGGGTCAACTGGGGATACTCGGCGAGGATTCCGTCTACGGTGTTGCCGGCGGCCAGGAAGTCGAGGACGATGTAGACTGGGACACGGGTTCCTTCGATGCAGGCGTACCCGCCGCAAATCGCAGGGTCGGCAGTGATTCGGCCAGTCATAGGTGCTTCCTTACTCCCGAGGTTTCATCGTTGTTGTACGGCGCCGGGCATCGGAGGTCAAACGGGTCCCCTGCCATGAGTATGGCCCCCAATCCTGGTGAACCACTCCGGAGCCCCGATAGGGGCGTACTATAGCAGCCCAGGGCGAAGCCCTGGGAAAGGGGCGGTAGGTAGGCCAGCCCTGAAAGGGCGTACTATGCGGTTCCGGGTGCCACGTCCTGCCCAGGGCGGGTAGTACGCCCCTACAGGGCTAAACCTGGCCGCCCGCCTGTCCCAGGGCTTCGCCCCTTCGGCTACGCTCAGGGCAGGCTCTGGGCCGCTATAGGACGCTCCGTTCGGAGCTTCGGCGCCGAAGAACCTCACCAGAATTGGGGCCATACCCCCCGCCACCTCCTGCGGCGGGGACGACCGGGCATCAGTTTTTCATGCCGGTGGTTGAGATGCCCTGGATGAAGGTGCGCTGGGTGAAGAAGAAGAGGACAACGATGGGGAGTATCATGAGGGTGGAAGCAGCCATGAGGAAGTGCCACTCGGAGCCGCCGTGCTGACTCTGGTAGTTCTGGAGCCCGAGGGAGAGGGTGAAAGTCTCCTGCCGCGTGAGGAAGAGCAAAGGACCCATGAAGTCGTTCCACGCCCACATGAAGTGAAAGAGCGCGACGACGGCGAGGGCGGGCTTGGAGAGGGGGAGGATGATGCGCCAGAAGATGGCGAACTCGCTGCACCCGTCAATGCGGGCGGCGTCGGAGAGGTCGTGCGGGATGGTGCGGAAGAACTGCCTGAGGAGAAAGATGTTGAATGCGCTGCCGAAGAAGGCGGGCACCCAGAGGGGCTTGAGGGTGCCCACCCAGCCGAGCGCCTTGAAGACGCCATACAGCGGCACCATCGTGACGGTGAAGGGCACCATCATGGTGGAGAGGGCGACGAGGAAGAGGGCGTCGCGGCCACGCCAGGAGATTCGAGCGAAGCCGTAGGCGGCCAGCGCGCTGGAGAGCGTGGTGCCGATGACGCCGAACACGGCCACGATGAGGGTGTTGCGCAGGTAGATGACGAACATGGGGAGCCTGTAGCTCAGGCCGAGGAAGGAGCCTTCGTAGTAGCCGGTGTAGCGTATGGCGCCGCGGTAGTTCCACCAGGCCGGCTCGATCCTCGTCTCGATCTGGTCGGGGCCAACGCAGTCCCAGCGGGGGGGCGGGCCGGGGTCCGTGGGCAGGCGTTCGAGCTTCTCGCGGACGAGGACCCAGGCCTCCGGCACGTGTTTCTCGAGGGTCGCGGGGACGCGGATGGTGGCGGCTTCCCTGGTCTCGGCGAGCTTGATCTCCGCCAGGCCGTTCCGGAAGCTCTTGGCTGGGAGGACCTTGCGTTCGTTGCGCGGCCCGTCCTCGCCGGGGCGCGGCGGGATGACTGCGACGACGATGACCGAAGGCTCGGCGAGGGGCGGCTCCTTGACGACCTTGACCCGCTCGCCGCCCAGCGTGGCGTAGTGGGCGCGCGGGAGCCAGTCGGGCGGCATCTGCATTATCTGCTCGACGGGCTTCAGCGAGGTGATGATGAGCCAGAGGAAGGGGAAGATGAAGATGCACGACCCCACGATGAGGATGGCGTGGACGGCGATGCGTTTGGGCGTCGAGAGCTTCATCGTTCGTAGTGTACGTGACGCGCCGAGAGCTTGGTCGCCAGCAGCGTCAGCCCCAGGATGATGAGGAAGAGGACCCAGGCCATCGCGCAGGCGAAGCCCATGCGGAGGTCCTGGAAGGCCACGTTGTAGAGGTAGTAGGAGTAGAAGTGGGTTGCCCGGCCGGGGCCGCCCTCGGTCATGATGTAGGGCGCGGCGAAAATCTGAAACGTCCCGATGATGCCCATGATGAGGGTGAAGTAGAGGGTGGGGGAGAGCATCGGGAGGGTGATGTGAACGGTCTTCTGCCACCAGTTTGCGCCGTCAATGTCGGCTGACTCATAGAGGTGGTTCGGGATGTCCTGGAGCCCCGCGAGGTAGATGACCACGGAGTATCCGACGCCCCAGAGTCCCATGAGGATGAGAGCCGGCATGGCCCATTGCTCGCTCTGAAGCCACGGCGGCAGGCTCTTGGCCGGAATGCCGACGCAGGTGAGCGAGTAGTTGAGCACGCCGTAGCGCGCGTTGAGAATCCACAGCCACAGGATGGCCATCGCCACGACGGGCACGATGGAGGGGAGGAAGAAGATCGTGCGGTAGAAGGCCATGCCGCGCACCTTGGTGTTGAGGAGGAGCGCGAGGCCGATGGCGAGGAGCATCCCGAGCGGGAGGGCGATCACCGCGTAGTAGGCCGTGTTCCCGAGCGAGACCCAGAAGACCTTGTCGCAGGCCATGTCCACGTAGTTCTCTACGCCCACCCACAGCGGGGGGAGAGTCATCGGGTAGTCGCAGAAGCTGAAGAACAGCGAGGCTGCGATGGGATAGAGCATGAAGACGCAGAAGCCGAGGATCCAGGGGGAGATGAAGAGGAGGCCGTTGCGGAGGTTGCGGCGTTCGTTGGGCGTCATGGCGCGTATCATACGCGGCGCGCGGGTGGGACGCAAGCGCGATTTGTGGGGTTCCCGATCGTCGTCGTTGTCGTTGTCGTCCTCGTCGTCGGATGATTGGCGGCGAGGGGGGAGGAGATTCGGCGACGACGACGAGGACGACGACGAGGACGAGGACGAGCGGCGGCGGAAAAAAAGACTTGACAAAGCGGCGGGGGTTTGGTAGAATCCCGATTGATTTAGTCGAGATGGAGGACCGGATGTTCATCTCACAGAAGTGCCAGTACGCGGTTCGTGCTACCTTCGAGCTGGCAAAGCGTTACGGCGGGGGGCCGGTGCGGATCGCGGACGTTGCGGAGGCCCAGGCGATCCCGGTGCGGTTCCTCGAGGTTATCCTGAACCAGCTCAAGCAGGGGGGATTCGTCCTCTCGCAGCGCGGGAGCCGGGGCGGCTACGTGTTGGCCCGGGCGCCCGAGGAGCTCAGCGTGGGCGACATCATCCGGTTCGTGGAAGGCCCGGTCGCCCCTGTGGTCTGCGCGATGGGGGGGAACAAGGCCGATTGCCCGCTCTACGGCGGCTGCGTGTTCCTGCCGATGTGGGAGCGGGTTCGGGAGGCGGTTTCTGGGGTCTACGACGAAACGACGTTCCGGAGCCTTGTGGAGCTGGACGCTCGGAAGGCTGCGGAGTACGTGGCGAGCTACGCCATCTGAGGCCGCGGCGCCGGGCCGGGGCGGATAGGGAGGGGCGGGGCGAGGCCGTGTTTCAGGGGCGGTATCCCGACTAGGACGGTCGGGATACTCAGGGAAGCTAGGCCAATGAGAGAGACACGCATCCGCAGCCTCACGAAGTCGATCAGTTGGCGCCTCATCGGCATCGTCATGCAGATCGTCATAACCTATGCCTTCACAAGGAGTTGGGGCGACACCTTGGGCATCACGAGCATCTTCCAGACCCTGCGCTTCCTCCTCTACTACTTCCACGAGCGGATGTGGGAGCAGATACGGTGGGGGCGCGAGCTTCACCCGCTGGCCCACCTGCGGCTGCGCCCCGACCTGACGCGGGAGGACATCGAGGCGATCCGTCAGCTCCTCGCCGAGGAGGAGTACCTGCACGAGGCGCCTGAGTACCAGATCTGAGGAAAGGAGAGGACCCGGATGGCAGTTGCGGCGGTTCAGGAGGACGTCAAGGCCCTTGTGGAGAGCTTGAACTTCGCGCAGAAGGTCGAGCGCTCGCTCGCCCTCATCAGCGAGGCGTATGAGGAGTTCGGCGACGGGTTGGTCGTCGCCAACAGCCTGGGCAAGGACTCCTGTGTGGTGTGGCACCTTGCGAAGCGGGTCAGCCCGGACATTCGCGGCTTCATCATCACCACCCGTTTCAAGCCGCCAGAGACCAAGCAGTTCATGCGCGAGGAGGTCGCACGCCACCCCGAGCTCCAGGTGTTCAGCAGCGACGAGCCGGTCCCCGACCGCCTGTACGAGACGGACCCCGACCGCTGCTGCGAGATACTGAAGGTGGAGCCGACCCGCCGCGCGGTGGAGGAGATGGTGGTGAAGTGCTGGGTGACTGGCCTGCGCTGCACCGAGGGGCGCACGCGCACCGACTTCCAGGAGATCGAGGAGCGCGACCCCGGCCTCATCAAGCTCAACCCCATCCTCATCTGGCACGAGCGCGAGGTCTGGCAGTACCTGGCGCTCAATGGCGTGCCGGTGAACCCCCTCTACGCGAAGGGCTACAGGTCGCTGGGCTGCGCGCCCTGCACGCGGATAACGGCCAGCCCTGACGAGCGTGCCGGCCGCTGGCTGGGCACGAGCAAGTGCGGAGGCGAGTGCGGCATCCACACGAGGCCGCTGAGGCCCGACTACGAAATCTGACGACCTGTCGTAATCGTCCCTCGTCCTCGTCCGTCGTCCTCGGTTTTCCTGCCTCGGTGGGAAAGGAGCCGAGGACGAGGGACGAGGACGATTGGAAAGGAGCAAGTGCGAGATGTCGGAAGGGCCGGGGCAAGAGGTGGTGCGCGTGTTCTCGGCGCGGGCGTGCGCCGCGCCGCTCGAGGAAGCCGCCGCGCTCTTCGAGCGCCAGACCGGGGTCGCCGTGGCCATCAGCGTGTGCAGCCGCCACTGCGCCCAGGCCGTGGCCGAGGAGGCCGTGGGCAGCGACGGCAGCCACGACTTCCTCGAAGAGATCGCCGAGGCCGGCGTCCACGACCTCGCGATCGGTGGGGCCGAGTACCTGCTCGACGACGGCGAAGTGCGCGGCATCGTGGCGCGGGGCGAGCGCCGCACCATCGCCTGCCGCCGCTCCGCGATCATCGTGCCGGTGGGCAACCCCGCCCGCGTGACGGGCCTCGCCGACCTCGCCCGGCCGGGCCTGCGCGTCGGCGTGTCGGTGCTTGACTGCTTGAAGGGGCTTTGGGAGGATATTGCGGCGCGGGAGGGGCTGCTCGACGCCGTGCGGCGGAACATCAGCTTCCACGCGAACGGCTGCATCGCCATCGTGGAGGCGGTGGCGCAGGGGAAGGTGGACGCGGCGTTCGGCTGGTCCGCCTTCGGCCATCTCGCGCCCGGCCGCATCGAGATCGTGGAGCTGGCCCCCGGGCAACAGGTGCTCCGGGGCACTGGGGTCGGCCTCCTGAGCTTCGCGCGCAACAAGGAGGCGGCAAAGAGATTCATGGACTTCCTGACGAGCCCGCCGGCGCGCGGCTGCTACGAGCGCTACGGCTGGGTGGTGCCGGGGGCCACAGGCGGGACGCCTGTGCCACCGGCTGAGAGGAGGAACTGATGAGGATAGCGAAGGACATCACGGCCCTCGTGGGCAACACGCCGCTGGTGTGGCTGGACCGCGTGGCTGGCGGGCTGCCAGGGCGCGTGGCGGGCAAGCTCGAGTTCTTCAACCCCGCCTCGAGCGTGAAGGACCGCATCGGGCTCTCGATGATCGATGCGGCCGAGCGCGCGGGGAAGATCGGCCCAGGCACGGTCATCCTGGAGCCGACCTCTGGTAACACGGGGATAGCGCTGGCCTTCGTGTGCGCGGCGCGCGGCTACAAGCTGGTGCTCACGATGCCGGAGAGCATGACCGAGGAGCGGCGGCGGATACTGCGGGCGTTCGGGGCCGACCTCGTGCTCACCCCTGCGACCGAGGGCATGCCCGGCGCGGTGCGGAAGGCCGAGCAGATGGCCGCCGAGGACCCGCGCTACCTCATCCCGCAGCAGTTCGAGAACCCCGCCAACCCAGAGGTCCACCGCCGCACGACGGCGGAGGAGATATGGCGCGACACTGACGGGCAGGTGGACATCCTTGTGGCGGGCATCGGCACGGGCGGCACGCTCACCGGCGTGGCCGAGGTCATCAAGCCGCGAAGGCCATCCTTCAAGGCCATCGCCGTCGAGCCAAGCGAGTCGCCTGTCCTCGTCGGCGGCAAGCCCGGCCCGCACGGCATCCAGGGCATCGGAGCCGGGTTCGTGCCCAAGGTGCTCAACCGCGCGATGGTGGACGAGATCATCCACGTGGAGACCCGCGAGGCGAAGCGGGCGACGTGTGAGCTGGCGCTGCGGGAGGGGATTTTCGCAGGCGTCTCGTCGGGCGCCGCAGTCGTCGCCGCTCTACAGGTCGCCGCGCGCGAGGAGAACCGCGGCAAGCTCATCGTGGCCATCCTGCCCGACACGGGCGAACGCTACCTGACGACCGACACGTTCACGACGAACGCGAGGCCCCATGCGCACGCCGCGAACGAGCGGGCGAATGCGACGAACCAGCGGGCCGTGGCCCGCTGAAGATGCGCGTTTCTGTCGTGCAAAACGGTGCCACAGGCAAGATGCCTGTGCCACCTTCAGAAAATCAATGGTGGCACAGGCTTCTAGCCTGTGATTGATCCCAAGGAGATGGGCGTGCCGCTGAGCGAGGAGCAGATCGAGCGCTACTCGCGCCACATCCTGCTGCCCGACGTTGGCGGCCGGGGGCAGGCGCGGCTCCTGGGGTCGAGCGCGCTCGTCGTGGGCGCCGGCGGCCTCGGCTCGCCCGCGCTCCTCTACCTCGCCGCCGCAGGCGTCGGGCGCGTGGGGATAGTGGACAGCGACGCGGTGGAGCCGTCGAACCTCAACCGCCAGATAGCCCACGGGGCGGGCGACGTCGGGCGCCCGAAGGCCGTCTCCGCCGCCGAGGCGGTCAAGGCTCGCAACCCCGACTGCAAGGTGAGCGTCTTCCAGGAGCGCCTGGTCGCCGCAAACGTCCGCGAGCGGGTGCGGGGCTGGGACGTGGTGCTCGACGGGAGCGACAACTTCCCCACGCGGTTCCTCGTGGCGGACGCCTGCTGGTTCGAGCGGGTGCCGCTGGTATCGGCGGCGGTGGTGCAGTTCGAGGGGCAGCTCCTCACCGTGCTGCCTGGCCGCGGGAACCCCTGCTACCGGTGCCTTCTTGCGGAGCCGCCGCCGCCCGGCCTCGTGCCGAGCTGCCAGGAGGCCGGCATCCTTGGGCCGGTCGCAGGCGTCCTCGGCGCGCTCCAGGCCACGGAGGCCATCAAGGTCATCCTCGGCCTCGGCGAACTGCTCTCGCACCGCATGCTGCTGTTCGACGCCCTCGATTGGAGCGTGCGGCTAGCGAGCCGTGCGCCCAACCCCGCCTGCGCGTTGTGCGGGAAGGAGCCGATCATCAAGGACGTGGCGGACATCGCCCTGTCGCCCTGCTGCGCGGATGGCGAGGAGTGACTTCCGCCGGAGCCCAGCGCCGTGGGCGCTGATGAGTGAGTGCCGCAATGAACGCAATCGCTGAGAAGCAGAGCCTGAGGTCGGACCCCGCGCTCCGCCGCTACGACGACATCCGCGAGCTGATCGGCAGCCTCGGCTGCCCGACCCCGCTGGTGCGCCTCAACCGCGTCGTGCCGTCCCCCACGCTGGAGCTTTATCTCAAGCTCGAATGGCTCAACCCCTTCGGCTCGATAAAGGACCGCACGGCGCTCTACATGCTCCAGGGCATGGCCGAGCGCGGCGAGCTCGAGGGCAAGGAGCTCGTGGAGCCGACCTCCGGCAACACGGGGATCGCCCTCGCCGCCCTCGCCGCACTGATGGGCGTCAAGCTCACCGTCACCATCCCGAACGTCGTGCCAGAGGAGAAGCGCGTCCTCCTGCGCATGCTCGGGGCCGAAGTGTGGGAGACGCCCGACGACCTCTGCCCGACGAAGCACCCGAAGGACGGCGCCATCGCGCTCGCACACTCGTTCGTCAACAGCGAGGGGGGCCGCAAACGCTTCGCCATGCCGAACCAATACGAGAACCTCGACAACGTCCGCGCCCACTACGAGACCACCGGCCCTGAAATCTGGCGGCAGACGGAGGGGCAAGTGACCTGTTTCCTCGCAGGCTTCGGCACCTGCGGAACCATCACGGGCGTCGGCAGGTTCCTCAAGGAACAGAACCCGGACATCAAGGTCATCGCCATCGAGCCCCAGAAGAACCACAGGCTGCCCGGCCTCAAGAACATGGAGGAGTCGAAGCAGCCTGCCATCCTCGACCGCGGCGTGATAGACCGCGTGGTGCGGGTGGACGACCCGCCGGCCTACGCGATGACCAAGCGGCTCTTCCGCGAGGAGGGGCTCATCGTCGGGCCGTCCACCGGCGCCATCGTCCACGCCGCCGAAGTCCTCGCCCCAGAGCTCGAAGGCGTCGCCGTCGCCGTCTCGCCCGACGGCGGGTTCAAGTACAGCAGCTACTTCGCAAAGGTCCTCGGCGACGAGGGGAAGCCAAAGGTCTGAGCGCCGTGATGAGTCCGCCAGAGCTTCGGTCCAGTCTGCGATGGCTTCCGCCCAGCCTCGAACCCTGGGGTAGCGCAGGCTCGGGCCGCGATGTGGCCGTGCTCATGAGCGGGGGTGTGGACAGCTCCGTGGCGGCGCTGCTCCTGAAGGAGGCGGGCCGGAAGGTGCTGGGCGTCACGATGAAGGTGCCCGTGGCCAACGGCTGCACGGCCACGCGCCCCTGCTGCGGCGCCGACGCTGCTCTCGTCTGCCGTACCCTCGGCGTCCCGCACTACTTCGTCGACGTCGTCCAGCCCTTCGAGGCCCTGGTCATCGCGCCGTTCCGCCGCGCATACGCGGAGGGGCGGACGCCTAGCCCGTGCGTTGACTGCAACGCGGCGCTGAAGTTCGGGCTGGTGTGGGACGCCATTGAGGAGCGGTTCGGCGTGCGGCACGTGGCGACTGGCCACTATGCGCGAGTCGGTTCCGTGGCCGGCCAGGTGCGCCTGGCCAGGGCCGCCGACGCCGCGAAGGACCAGAGCTACTTCCTCTATGGCGTCCCGGCGCGGCGCCTGCCCTTCCTGCTCCTCCCGCTGGGCGAGCTGGCCAAGGCCGCCGTCCGCGCGCTCGCCAGAAAAGCCGGCCTCCCCGTGGCCGAGAAGCAGGAGAGCATGGAGCTCTGCTTCGCCGGGGAGGGGGACTACCGCCACGCCCTTGAGGGCGAGGCCGGGCGGCGCAGCGGGCCTATCCTGGACACCGCGGGCCGCGTGCTCGGCCAGCACGAGGGGATTGCGGGCTTCACGCTGGGCCAGCGCCGCGGCCTCGGCATCGCCGCGGGAAAGCCGCTCTACGTCACCGCAATCTCCCTCGAGGCGAACTCCGTGACCGTGGGGAGCCGCGAGGATGCCTGCTGGCGCCGCGTGCGGGCGGGCGAGGCGAACGTCCTGGCCCCCGACCGCCTGGCGGCGGGGGAGCGGCTCTGGGGAAAGGTGCGGTCGCTCGGCGAGCCGGCGCCCTGCACTGTCCTGAGCCTGTCTGATGCCACCTTGTCCGTGGAGTTCGACGAGCCGCAGTTCGCCCCGGCCCCTGGGCAGCGGCTCGTGCTCTACGACGCCCAGGGCGCCATCGTGGCCGGCGGCGTCATCGAGGCCGACGACAATCTTGCTCGTGGTCCTGCCTGTTGCGGAACCCTTACCCGGCCCGGGGTTTCGCCGCTGAGGCGGGGCCACGAGCTTCTTATCATCTGACCGATCCGATCGATTCGATCGATTCGATCGATCGCACTGAGGAGAATCGCGCGATGGCCACCGAGTCAGCCCCCCTCTTCAGCAAGGCGGGCGAGAAGGATGTCACGCGGGCAATCGTCCACGAGTTCGCCCGCCAGTTCGAGGAGTACGTCGAGAGCGACGTGTTGATCGCGGGCGCCGGGCCGAGCGGCCTGATGTGCGGCAAGCTCCTGGCCGAGAAGGGGCTGAAGGTGCTCATCGCCGAGCGCAACAACTACCTCGGCGGCGGCTTCTGGATCGGCGGATACCTGATGAACAAGGTCACCGTGCGCGAGCCGGCCGACAAGGTGCTCGACGCCCTCGGCGTGCCGCACAAGAAGGTGTCGGAGGGGCTCCACGTGGCCGACGGCCCGCACGCCTGCTCGAAGCTCATCGCCGCGGCCTGCGACGCCGGCGTGAAGTTCGCAAACCTCACGGTGGTGGACGACGTCGTGCTGCGCGAGGGCGGCCGCGTGGCGGGACTCGTGGTGAACTGGACTCCCGTCCAGTCCATGCCCCGCGAGATCACGTGCGTGGACCCCGTGGCGATGGAGGCGCGAGTGGTGGTGGACGCCACTGGCCACGACGCGGCGGTGTGCCGCAAGCTGGCCGACCGCGGGCTGCTCGAGGTCCCTGGCTGCGCCCCGATGTGGGTCGAGCGCTCCGAGGACGCCGTGGTGGAGCACACGGGCGAGGTGCAGCCGGGGCTCATCGTCATTGGCATGGCCGTCTCGAGCGTGTTTGCCCTCCCACGCATGGGGCCGACCTTTGGCGCGATGCTCCTCTCGGGCCAGCGCGGCGCGCAAGCCGCCCTGGCTCTGCTCGAGGCGAGCCTGCCCGGTGATGGGCGGCGAGATTGACAAGAAGCTCTTCGTGGACGCCGAGGGGAAGCGCATCTACGCCTGCTGCGGCGGCTGCCTCCCCAAAATCCGAAAGGAGCCGGCGAAGTACATCAAGCAGCTCGAGGACGCCGGCGCGGTGCTCGACAGAGCGCCCGAGGCGAAGTCGTGACCCTTTGGCCGCACGTGTACCTCTACGACGGCGTGGGCCAGCCGTGGCTTGACGCGGCAGCCGTGGGCGAGTACCTTATTAAGTGGCTGCCGCGGCTGGAGGTGACTCTGCGGCCCGACGTGCTCCGCCACGCGCTCGGCGGCGCCGGGGGCCAGGAGGCCCTGGCCGGCCTCGCCGAGGAGCTCTGCCGCATCCGCGTGCAGGACCCAACGCGCCAGGTGGCCGAGCGCACGCGGCGGCCGCTGAGGCCCGAGCTCGACTTCGAGGCCCGGCTCCTCGCCGGCGCCGCCCGGCCCGCCGCCGGGGTGACTTACGACGGGCTCGAGCTCCAGCAGGTGGCCTTCAACGTGTTGCCGCACGCCGAGCGCCACCAGCGCGCGGCGCACATCTGGGTGACTGAGCGCCTGATCGCCACGTGGGACGAGGCGGACCGCCGCTACCACGCGCGGGTGAGCCTCTACGGCTTCCCGTCGGTCCTCTCCACCGAGGGCCTGGTGCAGGCGCCGGCGCGCGAGCGCGAGCACTACCTGGCGCGGCGCCTCGGACTCGATGCCGCCGCTGAATCCGGCGAGAGCGCCCTGCGCCAGGGCGACCCGCGCACCACCGAGGTGGCCAAGGGCTACGCGATGCAGGCACTCTTCTACGCCGTCACCGGCGAGCCATTCTGCGACGACCCGCACTGCCGCCTCTTCAACGCCCACTGGCAGCGCGAGGTCATCGCGGCTCAGCTCCAGGGCGACACCTACTGCCCGCGCCACCACGCGCTGCTGGCCGCCTGGCAGGCCACAGGCGCAGCAGCGTGGGAAGCGTAGATTCGAGGTCTTTGGCATATCTTCGTCCTTGGAGGCGCAGCCGCGCGGGAGCGTGGAACCCGGCCCCCATGCCCCCCGGCTAGCGCCTCCACCTCTTCCGACGGCGCAGCCGCGGGGCGACGTGGAACCCGGCCCCCACCAGCCCCCGGCTGCTGCCTCGGGTCTTGGCCGCACGCGTTGAAAGGAATGTCTACGTGCCCGACGAGGCGCAGGCTGAAGCCCCAGTGCGGTGCGCCGACCTGACCGGGGACGTTTGCCCCATGACCTTCGTGAAGGCCAAGCTCCACCTCGAACAGGTGGGGCCTGGCCAGCTCCTTGAGATCATCATCAAGGACCTCGAGGCGGCGCGCGACCTCCCGCGCAGCATCAAGGACGAAGGCCACCGCATCGAGGCGGTCCGCCAGGACGGCGGCCTCTATCACTTCTTCGTCCGCAAGAGCCCGACATGAGGAGACCACAGGATGCCCGTTGACCGTTTCATCGAGGACGAAAAGCCGCGCGTGAAGGTGGACGTGGCGGTTGAGGGAAAGACCGGGGAGTTGGACTTCACTACGCTCAAGACAGGGGGGATCATCAAGCAGCGGCAACGCGACAAGTTCACCGTCCGACTCAAGTGCCCAGGCGGGCGAGTGCCGCTCTCGAAGCTCCCCAAGATCGCGGAGGTGGCGGCCCGCTACGGCGGCGACTACGTCCACATCTCCTTCCGCCAGTCCATCGAAATCCCGTACGTGGACTACCGCGACTTCGGCAAGGTGCGGGCCGAGCTGGCCGAGGTGGGCCAGGAGATCGCCTCCTGCGGACCGCGTGTCCGCGTCCCA
>VGYW01000057.1 GCA_016872875.1 Planctomycetota bacterium
CACCAGAATTCTGGTATCCTTGATCTTCACTCGAAATGCCCTTTCCTGAGGGAAGAAGCGTTTTCCGTCAAACATATTCTACCCACAGGGATCGGGCATTTCGAGCCATTTTTCGCGGGTTCCGCAAGAAAAATACGCTTGAGTTGGGTCTAGGCTGGTCAATGGCACTCCCTGGAGCGCGGTCAGCTCGCTGATATTACCGCAGTCCGCAATGCGTAGAGTCTTGAGGCGCATGCCCTTCAGTGGCGTCAGGTCGCTAATGGGCAGGGCTACCAGAGAAAGCGTAGTGAGTGGCATGCCTGTGAGTGGACTAAGGTCAGCTACCTCGCAGCAGGCGAGGTACAACTCCGTCAAAGGCATGCCCTCGAGTGGGCCGAGCTGCGCCAAGCCGCTGCGGCGACCCATCAACCGACCCCCGCAATAGAAACTACTCAGCGGCATGCCTCTGAGGGGGCGGAGGTCGCTGACGTGTGTGTCCTCGCACCTGAGGTAGGTAAGTGGCATGGCCCTGAGAGGCTGAAGAAAGCGCACGGGCATGGCCCACATGTCGAGCCCTATGATGAGGCCCTTGTCAACAATGAAGCGCGGTTGCATCGCAACGCTGTGGATTTCGGTGAACTTGGCGGTGATGCGGCGCTGCTGCTCCTCGAGGGGGAGCTTGCGGATGGAGTCCCAGAAGCCGACACAGGCGGCCTCGGCACGGGCGCAGAGGAGCCTGTCTTTCTTCTCGGCCAGGAATGGGGGGAGCACCTTCGGGTCGCTTTCCATCAAGGCGACGGCGCGCTCAAAAGCTTTGACCGCATCGGCGTATCGGCCGGCCGAGAAGAGCGCCTTGCCGGCGGAGAGGAGGCTTCGCCAGTCGTTGACCTGGTTCAGGCGGCCCAGGAGCTCGGTTAGTTTGGCAAGCTCGCCCGCCTTTGCGAGGAGCTCGGAGAGGGCGGCATTGGACTGGGGGTGGGCGGGGTCGAAGCTGAGGGCTTTCTCAAGGAGCTTGCGGGCCGCGGGGAGGTCGTTCTTCTGCCGCGCGACCATGGCCTGGGCGTAGTGGCCCCAGGGGCCGTCGGGCAGGGTTTTGACTGCGGCCTCGGCGCGGAAGTCGGCCTCAGCCATGCGCCCCTCCTCAGCGGCGCGGATGGCCGCGGTGGCCATCTCCTCGGAGGCTGCGAGCGCCGTTGCCCGCTGGCTGTCCCTCGCGTCCTGCGCGGCCCTCCGCTCGCCTTCCGCCGTTGCGCGGGCGCGGACGGCTTCGTTGCGCTGGCGGGTGAGGTTGATGAGGAAGAAGGTGGTGACAGCGATGAGGACAATGGCGGCCGCCGCGATGGAGGCGCTGACGGCTTTGTTGCGCTTGATGAGCTTGACGATTGCCTGGGAAAAGGTGTCGGGCGAGGCGGAGACGCTGCGGCCCTCGAGGAAGAGGGTGAGGTCGCGCTTGAGGTCGAGGACGCTGCGGTAGCGCGCGGCACGGGTCCTGTGGAGGCATTTCATGGCGATGGCCGATAGCTCGCGGGGCACGTTGCGCCCCGGGGCACGCTGCTCGGGCGAGACGATGTTGCCCTTGAGAACGCTTCGCAGGATGGCGTAGGTGGTCTCGCCCGCGAAGGCGCGCTCGAGGGTGAGGATTTCGTAGAGGATTGCCCCGAGCGACCAGATGTCGGAGCGGGCGTCAATGCTATCAAGTTCGCCCCTGGCCTGCTCAGGCGACATGTAGGCGGGCGTGCCCATCATCGAGCCGGCGAGGGTCTGAAGATCGGGCATCTCCTGGCGGTCGGAGACGATGGCTTCGTGACCCGTGACGCGTGCCGCGTGTTTGTCAGATGACAGACGGCAGACGACAGACGACAGCGGGGCCGCACGATCCTTGTCCGCCCTCTGCTCTCTGTCATCTGTCCTCTGTCCTCTGTCGTCTGGCTTGACGATCTTGGCCAGGCCCCAGTCCATGACGAGCACCTCGCCGTAGTCGCCGACCATGATGTTGGCGGGCTTGAGGTCGCGGTGCACCACCCCGCGCGAATGGGCGAACGCGACGCCGTCGCAGACTTTGAGGAAGACCTGGAGCAGGTCGCCGAGGGAGGTCTCTTTGGTGGCACAGGCTTCTAGCCTGTGGGCCACAGGCGGGACGCCTCTGCCACCAATCTTTCCAGCCGTGTCCCTGTCGTCCTTGTTGTCCCTGTTGTCCCTTAGCTCCCCCAGGATATCCGCCAGAGACCTTCCCTTCACCAACTTCATCGTGAAGTATGCGCTGCCGTCGGGCGCGCGGCCAAGCTCGTGGATCGGCACGATGTTGGGGTGCTCGAGCTGGCCGGTGATCTGGGCCTCCTCGACGAAGCGGGCGCGGCGCGCGTCGTCGGCAGAGGCCGACGGGAGCAAGCGCTTGAGGGCGATGGGGCGGCGAATGTCGCGGTCAATGCAGAGCACCACCTCACCCATCCCGCCCTGGCCGATGACCTCTTGCTCGGTGTAGCGGATGCGCAGCGATTCGCCCGTGCGTTCGCCGGGCTCAGCCTGTTTGTCGCCCACATCGGGAGGGGAGGAGAGGGTGGGCGCGTCGCCCCCCGGCAGGGTGAGGGTGGGCTGGGCGACGGGCGCGGTGGTGGCGCCCGAGCCTGGGGCCAGGGTCTTCGTGCCGCATCTGGGGCAGAGGAGCGGCTCGTCGGGCGCGGCGGCAGTCTCGACGCTGAACACGGCCTGGCACTGTGGGCAGAGGATGCGGAGGCCAGAGGGCATGTCGTCCCTCCTTTGACGCGAGGTGCCGCGGTCAGTGCCCCCTATGATACGCAACGGTCGGCGGAATGCAAGGCTTGGGCTGCGGGTTGAGTATGGCCCCTAACCCTGGTGATTCTGCCCGGAGCCCCTATGGGGCGTGCTATATCAGCCCAGGGCAACGCCCTGGGAATTGGCGTCAACCCCGCGTGTAGCCCTGAAAGGGCGTACTGGGCGCATCACCCGTAGTACGCCCTTTCAGGGCTAGGTGGATGGTGTGCGGCGTTCCCCAGGGCGTTGCCCTGGGCTGATATAGGACGCTCCTTCGGAGCTCAGGGGCCCAAAGTCGAGCACCAGGATTGGGGGCCGTACTCCTGCGGGTTTCGGCTGGGTCGCCGACGAGAGGACGAAGAAGGGTTGTCGGTGTTGGGTGTTCGGTGTTGGGGGTAAGAGGAGGCGGGAGGACGGGGAGAGGCCCGTCGGCAGGACAGCCGAAAACCGCAGCCCAAGGTGAGAGTTCTTGGAGAGGGGGCTGGGGGGACCTTCTTGCAAGAAGGTTCCCCCCAGGTTTTTCCCCGCGTGGCGCTCAGGCGTCAATGATGGCTTCGGCTTGCTGGCGGTAGGCGTCCATGATGTACTCGATGCCGGAGATGCGGGCGGCCTCCTGGGTGAGGGCGAAGATGTGCTGGCGGCCAATGGTGGCGAGGCTGAAGTTGCGGCTGCCGGCCATGAGCTGCTGGAGGCCGACACGGAGCTTGTCCACGAAGGTGTAGATGCCGATGGCGCCGGTGGGCAGCTCCTGGACCTTGGCCTTGCCGTACTTGGCGATGAGGTCTTCGTAGCAGACGAAGATTTCTTCGAGCTTGTGGCCGTAGTCGCTCACGGTCTTGGGGAGTCCGCCGTTGCCCTCCGCGGCCCAGAGGCCGATGTTCTTGGCGACCATGCCAGGGATCATCAGTGCGCGGCCCATGCAGACGGCTTTGACGAATGGGGCGCCCATCGCCAGGACCTTGAAGAGGTGGTCCTCGGTGGAGAGGCCGCCGGCCATTGCGATGTCGGGCACGTGGCGGCCGCGGGCAGCCAGGCGCGTGCAGAGGTTCTGGGCCATCGCCTGGAGGTAGAAGGTTGGGATGCCCCACTCGGCCATCATGCGCCAGGGGCTCATGCCGGTGCCGCCGCCCGAGCCGTCAATGGTCAACAGATCGAGGCCGGCGTCGGAGGCCCAGCGGATGGCCATCGCCAGCTCGCGCATGGGGTAGGCGCCGGTCTTCAGCGTCACGCGCTTGGCCCCCAGGTCGCGGAGGCGGGCGACCTCGGCCATGAAGCCGTCCTGGTCGATGAAGCCCAGGCGGGAGTGGCGCTCGAAGTGCTTGATCGCGCCGTCGCGGTGGGCGGCCTGGACCGCTTCGCTGGAGGGGTCTGGGGTGATGAGGTAGCCGCGGCGCTGGAGCTCGATGGCGCGTTCGAGGGAGTCGACCTTGATCTCGCCGCCGATGCACTTGGCGCCCTGGCCCCACTTGAGCTCGATGCACTCGACGCCGAGCTTGCCGAGGACGTATTCGGCGACGCCGAAGCGGGTGTCCTCGACGTTCATCTGGACGATGAGGTCGCCGTAGCCCTCGTGCCACTTTCGCCAGGCCTCGACGCGGCGGCGCATGTCGGGCGCCTCGACGATTTTGCCATTGGAGTCGAGCTGGAGCTGCGGGTCAATGCCGCAGACGTTCTCGCCGCAGACGAGGGTGATGCCCGCGATGGCGGCGCCGGCGGCGAAGTGGTCCCAGTTGCGGCGGGCCACGTCGGTGGAGCCGAGTGCGCCGGTGAAGACGGGCATCCGCATGGTCACTTTGTTCTTGTTGCCGTACTGGGCCGTGGTGTTGACCATGGGGAAGAGCGTGTTGTCGGGGTCGCCGCTGCGGCCGGCGGGGAGGCCCGCGGCGCCCAGGGCGTAGCCCTGGATGTTCAGGTGAGAGTAGTCTACCGGGTAGTCCTTGTCCGCTCCCGCCGTCAGGGTGCCGTAGGGGCCGGGGTAGATGACCTCGCGGCCGCGGAACGATGCCTTGAAAATCTCGCAGTTCCCCTTGCACCCGTCAATGCAGCGGGTGCAGATGCCCGAACTGGGCGCCACGTCGCGCGAGCGGTTGAACGTCTGCGACACCTCGTTGGCGTTTGGCCGACTCAAGTGCATCTGCGTCTTCTCCTTTCTGTGTGTGCCCACGAGTCGCGGCAGCGCCGCGGCGGAACACGGGGCAAGGGACCGATCGTGCAGCGAATCGGCATGACATGCCTATTATGCGCTGGCAGCCTCGGTTGTCAAGCCGAAAAGAGGCTATTCGGGGCAGAAAAATGGCCCTTGCCGTCGTTACCTGCGCCCCGACAGGCAACGGCGCCCACTGCCCGGCGTCGCCATAAGATATGCGGAACATGGGAGTTAGGGCGGAGATGGCCACTGCCTCTTGCCCGGCTGGGGCTTGCACATGCGGCAAATGTTGCCGCATGTCGTCGCACGACGGAACCGCCCAGGGAGATAGCGGCATGATCGGCGGAAAGCATGAAAAGTGCCTAGAATGCCTTGACTTCTCTCCGACCAGGCGCTATGATGAAGCCTGTGCAGTCAGGGGGGAGGGGGAACAACGGGCGAAGGAGCAGGTGGGCGTGGACGCGAAGGCGAGGCGGCGAGGCGTGAGCATCCTGCGTGCTTTGCGCGACGCACGCAGGCCACTGGGCGCAAGCCGTCTGGCCCGTGATCTGGAGGGCATGGGCATCGACATGAGCCAGCGGACCGTCCGCTACTACCTGGCGATGCTGGACCGCGAGGGGATGACCCGGAGTTGCGGCAAGCGGGGGCGCGAGATCACCCCGCTGGGCGAGCAGGAGGTCGCGAGCTCGTTCGTCGCCGAGAAGGTTGGCTTCATCGCGGCGAAGATGGACGAACTGGCGTGCCAGATGACGTTTCAGCCGCGCCGACGCAGCGGAACCGTCATCCTGAACGTTTCGACGGTGCCGGCGGAGCGGATCGGCCAGGCAATTGGCGAGATGATGCCGGTCTTCGATGCCGGGCTGGGCATGGGACGCTACGTGGCTGTGGGGCGGCCTGGGGAACTGCTCGGACGGGAGCGGACGCCGGAGGACCGATTCGCCATCGGCACGGTGTGCAGCGTGAGCATCAATGGCATCCTGCTGTCGGAGGGCATCCCCACGGTTTCGCGGTTCGCCGGGCTGCTTGAGGTGGCGGATGGGCAGCCCGTGCGATTCAGGGAAATGATATACTACGACGGCACCAGCCTCGACCCCCTCGAGGTCTTCATTAGCGGTGGCATGACGCGCGTGCGCGAAGCCGCTCGCACCGGCCACGGCATCATCGGCGCCAGCTTCCGCGAAATCCCCGCCGTCGCGGTGCCCCGCGTCCGAAAGGTCTGTGCCCGTCTCGCGCAGATCGGCCTCAGCGGCATCCTGACCGTGGGCAAGCCGAACCGCCCGCTCCTGGAGGTGCCCGTGCCTGAGGGGCGAGCGGGCCTCGTGGTCGTGGGCGGGCTGAACCCCGTGGCGGCCGTTCAGGAGGCCGGCATACCCACCTACAGCAAGGCGCTCACGGGCCTCTACGAGTTCGAGCGCCTCGCCTCCTTCCGCGAGCTCGGCGACCTCGTGGGGGGGCCACGCACATGAGCGACGCCCGCGAAGCCTGCGGCCTCTTCGGCATCTACGGCTACGACGGCGCCGCGCACCAGGCCTACCTCGGCCTCTACTCCCTCCAGCACCGCGGCGAGGAGAGCGCCGGCATCGTCGCCTCCGACGATCGCGACCTCCGCTCCATCCGTGGCATGGGCCTCCTGGCCGACATCGCCACTGCCGACGACGCCTCCCGCCTCCCAGGCCACATGGCCATCGGCCACGTCCGCTACTCCACCACAGGCTCGCCCAAGCCGCAGAACATCCAGCCCCTGGTCATCGAATACTCTAAGGGCCTCATCGCCATCGCGCACAATGGCACCCTCACCAACGCCGCAGCGCTCCGCCGCTATTACGAGGCACGCGGCTCAATCTTCCAGACCTCCACCGACAGCGAGATAATCGTCCACCTCATGGCCGACCCCGACCACCTGGCCCGTCCCGACCACGTGGAGCACTGCCTGGCGCACCTCGAGGGCGCCTTCTCGCTCCTGATGATGACGAAGACCCAGCTCATCGTGGCCCGCGACCGCCACGGCTTCCGCCCCCTCTCCCTGGGCGAGCTCCGCTGCTCGCCCGTCATCGCCAGCGAGACCTGCGCCTTCGACCTCCTGGGCGCGCGCTACATCCGCGACATCGAGCCCGGCGAAGTCCTCACCATCAACACCCGCGGCCTCACAAGCAGCCGCTTCGTGCCCCCTGACCAGGTGAACAAGTCTCACTGCATCTTCGAGCACGTCTACTTCGCCCGCCCCGACAGCCGCGTGTTTGGCGACACGTGCCATCTCGTGCGGCAGCGGCTGGGAGCGCGGCTGGCGGCCGAGCAGCCGGCCGAGGCCGACGTTGTTACCGCCGTGCCCGACTCCGGCATCCCCGCCGCCCTCGGCTATGCCCGCGCCAGCGGCATCCCCTTTGACTACGGCTTCATCCGCAACCACTACGTCGGTCGCACCTTCATCCAGCCCGCGGAGAAGAGCCGCGGCTTCGGCGTCCGCATCAAGCTCAACGCCATCGCCGACGTCGTCGCCGGCAAGCGCGTCGTCGTGGTGGACGACTCGATTGTCCGAGGCACAACGTCCCGCACGCGTCTTGGCATGCTGCGCGACGCCGGGGCAAAGGAGATACACCTCCGCATCTCCAGCCCCCCAATCCGCAACCCCTGCTACTTCGGCATAGACTTCCCGACGTCCACTGAGCTGGTTGCCCATCAGCGCACGGTGGAGCAGATACGCGAATTCATCGGCGTGGACACCCTCGGCTACCTCAGCCCCGAGGGCCTCCTCTCCGCCGTCAGCGGCCCGCGCGAAGACTACTGCTCCGCCTGCTTCACGGGGGCCTACCCGTGCGAGATCACCGAGGCCGTGGATAAGTTGGGCATGGAGCGCGGATGAGGAGGGGAGTTCGGTGTTGGGTGTTGGGGGTAAGAGAAACAGAATGACGCGTGACCCGTGACGCGTGACCAGGAAAGAAGGCAAACCACTTTCTTCTCTTGTCACGCGTCACGCGTCACGCGTCAGGACCACCCTTGAAACAGTACAGAGCACCAAGGAATGGCCAAACCGGTTGAAGCACTCATCGCCTTGGAGGACGGAAGAGTCTTTCGTGGCAGTTCCTTCGGCGCCTCCGGCACCCGCACCGGCGAGGTGGTCTTCAACACCGCCATGACAGGCTACCAGGAAATCCTCACCGACCCATCCTACTGCAACCAGATCGTGACGATGACCTATCCGCTGATCGGCAACTACGGGGTGAACCCGGCCGACGTCGAATCGCAGCGGATTCAGGTCGAGGGCCTCATCGTCAAGGAGTGCTGCCGCGTGCCCAGCAACTGGCGCTCGGCCCAGTCGCTCCCCGAATACCTCAAGTCCCAGGGCATCATCGGCATCGAGGGCGTAGACACCCGCGCCCTCACCCTCCACATCCGCACGGCGGGGGCGATGAAGGCCGCGATCTCCACAGACGGCCATTCCCCTGGCGAACTGGTCGCCATAGCCCGCGCGTGGCCCGGGCTGGTCGGTCGCGACATTGTGGAAGGTGTGACCTGCCGCGGAATCCACCCCTGGCCATCGCCCCCACACCACCTCTCCCTTGGGGAGAGGTCGCCCGCCGTAGCCGCCGGCGAAGGCGGGCGGGTGAGGGTGCCTCCCGACGGCGCTAGCGACGCCGCAAGCACCCTCACCCCTGCCCTCTCCCCAGGGGAGAGGGAGCAGCCGAGTGCGCGCGCACACTTCCACGTCGCGGCCTATGATTTCGGCGCCAAGCACAACATCCTCCGCCTCCTCGCCGCGGGCGGCTGCCGCGTGACCGTCGTGCCCGCCTACGCAACGGCCGCCGAGACCCTCGCCCTGAGGCCCGACGGGGTGCTCCTCTCGAACGGCCCAGGCGACCCCGCGGCCCTCACCCGCATCATCCCCGAGGTTCGCGCCCTCATCGGCCAAGTGCCCATCTTCGGCATCTGCCTCGGCCACCAGCTCCTCGGCCTCGCACTCGGCGGCTCCACATTCAAGCTCAAGTTCGGCCACCGCGGCGCAAACCAACCCGTCCGCGAGCTCGCCACGGGCCGAGTGGACATCACCAGCCAGAACCACGGCTTCTGCGTGGACATCGCCTCGATGCCCAAGGACGAGGTGGAGCTGACCCACATCAACCTGGACGACGGAACGCTCGAGGGCTTCCGCCACACGCGGCACCCCCTTTTCGCCGTCCAGTACCACCCCGAGGCCTCCCCCGGCCCGCATGACGCGAGCCATCTGTTTGAGAGGTTCGTGAAGATGATGGAAAAGGGATGAAGGGATGAATGGATGGGTGGATGAATGTAAGAGCCGGCGAGCGCAGCTCGTGACTCTGCCATCCATCCAATCATCCATTCATCCATCCATCCCCCTCCATAGCAGGAAAGAGCTGTGCCTCACGACACAATCCTGATTCTGGACTTCGGCTCCCAATACAGCCAGCTCATCGCGCGGCGGGTGCGCGAGCAGCACGTCTATTGCCGCCTCGAGCCGTGCAGCGCGCCATTCGAGACGATCCAGGCCATCGCCCCGAAGGGCATCATACTGTCGGGCGGGCCGTCGAGCGTCTGGGCGCCTGGGGCGCCGAGCCTCGACCCGCGCGTGCTCGAGCTCGGCGTGCCCGTGCTGGGCATCTGCTATGGGATGCAGCTCCTCGCCCAGCTCGCCGGCGGCCGCGTGGAGGGCGGCCACGCCGGCGAGTACGGCCCAGCAACCATTGAGATCATTGAGGACACAGGCAAGATGCCTGTGCCACCATTCACTCCACAAGTTAAGTCTGGTGGCACAGGCGTCCCGCCTGTGGTCGGCGGGCTCTTCGCGGGCTGCGAGCCGACCGAGAAGGTGTGGATGAGCCACGGAGATAGAGTGACCGCGCTGCCCCCAGGGGCGGTGGCGACGGCTCGGACGCCCACGGTGGAGGTCGCCGCCTTCGCCGACCCCGCCCGCCGCATCTACGCCGTGCAGTTCCACCCCGAGGTGAGCCATACGCCCCAGGGCAGCCGCATGCTCCACAACTTCCTCTTCGACATCTGCGGCTGCCGGGGCGACTGGACGATGGCGTCGTTCATTGACGAGGCGGTGGCCGACGTCAGGCAGCGGGTGGGAGCCGACCGTGTGATCTGTGGGCTTAGCGGGGGGGTGGACTCCACGGTGGTCGCCACGCTGATCAATCGCGCCATCGGGGGGCAGCTCACGTGCATTCTCGTGGACAACGGGGTGCTGCGCGCGGGCGAGGCGGCGGAGGTGGTGCGCATGGCCCGCGACGAGCTCGGGCTGAACGTGGACGCGGTTGACGCCTCGGAGCGCTTCCTGCGACGCCTGGCGGGCGTGGCGGACCCCGAGGCGAAGCGGCTGATCATCGGCGACGAGTTCGTCCGCGTCTTCACCGAGGAGGCCGAACGCATCGGCGGCGCACGCTTCCTCGCACAGGGCACGCTCTTCCCTGACCTCATCGAGAGCAAATCGGCTTTCGGTGGGCCGTCCGCACGCATCAAGAGCCACCACAACGTCGGCGGCATGCCCGCCTGGAGCCAGTTCGAGCTGATCGAGCCGCTCCGCGAGCTTTTCAAGGACGAGGTGCGCGAGCTCGGCAGAGAACTTGGCCTCCCCCACACGGTCCTGCACCGTCAGCCCTTTCCCGGCCCGGGCCTGGCGGTGCGCGTCGTGGGGGAGGTCACTCCCTCGGGCCTGCGCATCCTCCGCGAGGCCGACGCCATCGTGCAGGACGAGATGCGCAAGTGGGAGGGCTACGGCTCCATCTGGCAGTCGTTCGCCGTCCTCCTGCCCGTCAAGAGCGTGGGGGTGATGGGGGACGCGCGGACGTACGACTTCGCCGTGGCCATCCGCGTGGTGACGAGCCGGGACGGGATGACGGCCGACTGGGCAAGGCTGCCCGGCGACCTGCTGGCCTGGCTCTCCACCCGCATCATCAACGAGGTGGACGGGGTGAACCGCGTGCTCTACGACATCAGTTCCAAGCCGCCGAGCACGATTGAGTGGGAGTGAGCGGGTTGACACAGACAGACACGGACGGACACGGACGGGTGGGCCTGTCCGTGTTTGTCCGTGTGAGTCCGTGTTGCACCGAGCCGGAGATGTGATGATCGCGATTGTGGATTACGGCCTCGGCAACCTCAAGAGCGTCAAGAGCGCGCTCGACCGGCTCGGGGTCGAGGCCGTGATCACCTCGGAGGCCGCGGCCATCCTGGGGGCCGATGGGGTGATCTTCCCGGGCGTGGGCGCCTTCCAGCGGGCGATGGAGAACCTGGGGAAGCTGGGCCTCGTCGAGCCGCTCGAGCAGTTCGCGGCGTCTGGCCGGCCGTTCTTGGGCATTTGCCTGGGCCTTCAGCTCCTCTTCGGCGAAAGCTCCGAGCACGGTCGCCACGAGGGGTTGAACGTCATCCCCGGCAAGGTCGTGCGATTTGGGGCCGCCGATCTGAAGGTGCCGCACATGGGCTGGAACCAGGTGCGCCAGGAGCGGTCCTCGCCGCTGTTTGAGGGCGTGCCCGACGAGAGCTTCTTCTACTTCGCCCACTCCTACTACGCCCAGCCCGATGAGGCGGGGGTGGCCATCGGCGCGACCGAGTACGGGGTGCGCTTCGCCTCGGCAGTGCAGGAGGGCAACGTGTTCGCCACCCAGTTCCACCCCGAGAAATCGGGGCCGACGGGGCTGAGGATGCTGGGGAACTTCTGCCGGCTGTGCCGGCGGTGATTCGACGGATCGAGTCGATTGAGTCGATTGAATCGATTGGATCGATTTCGGAAGTGAACCACAATGGTCGCCAAGCGGATCATCCCCTGCCTCGATGTGAAGAATGGCCGTGTGGTCAAGGGCCGGTCGTTCGTGCAACTGCGCGACGCGGGGGACCCCGTGGAGTGCGGCCGGGCCTATAGCGACGCGGGGGCCGATGAGCTGGTGTTCCTCGACATCACGGCAACCCTCGAGGCCCGCAGGACCATCCGCGAGCTGGTGAGCCGCGTGGCAGAGCAGGTTTTCATCCCCTTCACCGTCGGCGGCGGAATCAGGGGGCTCGACGACATCCGCGCACTCCTGAAGGCCGGGGCCGACAAGGTCTCGATCAACACCGCCGCCGTCCGCCACAAGCACCTCATCCGCCAGGGGGCCGAGGCATTCGGCGCCCAGTGCATCGTGGTGGCCGTGGACGCCAAGCGGGTGGGGGAGGGGTGGGAAGTCTACGTGGACGCTGGCCACACTCCGACCGGCCTCGACGCTCTGGCCTGGGTGCGCGAGGCCGAGGAGCTGGGCGCGGGCGAAATCCTGCTCACCTCGATTGACGCCGACGGCCATACGGCGGGCTACGACATCGAGTTGACCGCGGCGGTGAGCGAGGCGGTGACCATTCCCGTGATTGCCTCGGGCGGGGCCGGCGGCCCGGAGGACATGTTGCGCGTCCTCACAGAGGGCAAGGCCGATGCCGCCCTCGCCGCTTCCATTTTCCACTACGGCCAGTACACTATCGCGACCGTGAAGGACTACCTGCGCCAGCGCGGCGTTCACGTGCGGAGTTGAGCCGAGTGCCGAAGCGAACGGACCTGAAGAAGATACTGATCATCGGCGCCGGGCCGATCGTCATCGGCCAGGCGTGCGAGTTCGATTATTCCGGCTCACAGGCCTGCAAAGCCCTCCGCGAGGAGGGCTATCACGTGGTCCTCGTCAACTCGAATCCCGCGACGATCATGACCGACCCCGGGATGGCCGATGCGACGTATATCGAGCCGATCACGCCCGAGGTGGTGGAACAGGTGATAGCGCGGGAGCGGCCCGACGCGCTGATTCCCACGCTGGGGGGCCAGACGGCGCTGAATGTGGCCTCGATCCTTGCGGAGCGCGGGGTGCCCGAGAAGTATGGGGTGGAAATCATCGGCGCCAGCCCCGCGGCCATACGCAAGGCCGAGAGCCGCGAGGAGTTCCGCGCGGCGATGGCGAAGATCGGCCTGGCGTGCGCGCGGAGCGGCATCGCCCGCAGCGTGGAGGAGGCGCAGGCCATCGCCCAGCGGATCGGCTTCCCCGTCATCATCCGCCCCGGCTACACCCTGGGCGGCGCGGGCGGCGGCGTGGCCTACCACCCCGAGGAGCTGGCCGAAATCGCCGCGCGCGGCCTCGCCATGAGCATCATCGGCGAGGTTCTTATCGAGGAATCGCTCATCGGCTGGAAGGAGTTCGAGCTCGAGGTCATGCGCGACCACCGCGACACCGTGGTCATCATCTGCTCGATCGAGAACTTCGACCCCATGGGCGTCCACACGGGCGACTCGATAACGGTGGCCCCCGCGCAGACGCTGACCGACCGCGAGTACCAGGCGATGCGGGACGCGGCGATTGCAATCATCCGCGAGATCGGCGTGGCCACGGGCGGCTCCAACATCCAGTTCGCAATCAAGCCCGACGACGGGCGGATGGTGGTGATCGAGATGAACCCGCGGGTGTCGCGGAGTTCGGCCCTGGCGAGCAAGGCCACGGGCTTCCCCATCGCCAAGATCGCCACGAAGCTGGCCGTCGGCTACACGCTTGACGAGCTGCCGAACGACATCACGCGCGAGACGCCCGCGTCGTTCGAGCCAACCATTGACTACTGCGTGGTGAAGGTGCCGCGGTTCGCCTTCGAGAAGTTCCCCACCGCAGACCCCACGCTGACCACCTCGATGAAGTCGGTGGGGGAGACGATGGCCATCGGGCGCACCTTCAAGGAGGCCCTGATGAAGGCCATCCGCGGCATCGAGGCCCGCTTCGCCGCCGTGAGGGCCGACGACCGTGAGGCCGTGCTCCGCAACCTCCGCACCCCCACGGGCGACCGCTTGGCCTACCTCTTCGCCGCGCTCCGCGACGGCTGGAGCGTCGCCGAGGTTGCCGCCGTCTCCCAGATTGACCCCTGGTTCATCGAGAACATCCGCCAGGTCATCGAGGTGGAGGCGGAGCTCGCAGAGGATGCGTGCCGCGTGCCGCGTGCCGCGTGCCAAGAGTCGCAGGCAGCCCCTTCCGGGCACGCGGGACGCGGGACGTGGGACGGGCTTCCCCTCCTCCGCCGCGCCAAGGAGACAGGATTATCCGATCATCGGATTGGCGAGTTGGTGGGCATGAAGGAGCTGGAGGTCCGCCGCCTGCGCCTGGAGGCCGGCATCCGCCCGACGATGAAGCTGATAGACACCTGCGCGGCCGAGTTCGCCGCCGCTACGCCCTACTTCTACTCGACCTACGAGGAGGAGGACGAGAGCCGCCCGAACGCCCGCCCGAAGGTGGTCATCATCGGCAGCGGCCCCAACCGCATCGGGCAGGGCATCGAGTTCGACTACTGCTGTGTCCACGCCGTCTTCGCCGCGCAGGAGCTCGGCTACGAAGCCATCATGGTCAACTCGAACCCTGAGACCGTCTCGACCGACTACGACACGGCGGACAAGCTCTACTTCGAGCCGGTGACGCTTGAGAACGTGCTGAACGTCGTCGAGGCCGAGAAGCCAGTGGGAGTGGTCGTGCAGCTCGGGGGCCAGACGCCGCTGAGCCTGGCCGTGCCCCTCGAGCGGGCGGGGGTGCCGATCCTGGGCACCACGCCCGACCAGATAGACAGGGCGGAGGACCGCGAGCGCTTCGCCGCGGCGCTCGACAGGCTGGGCTTTCGCCAGGCCCCCAACCGCTCGGTGCGCTCGCTCGACGAGGCCCGCCGCGCCGCCGACGAGCTCGGCTACCCCGTCCTCGTCAGGCCGTCCTACGTCCTCGGCGGCCGCGCGATGGAGATCGTGCTGAGCCGCGACGAGCTCGACCGCTTCGTCGCGCGGGCCATTGACGTCGCGCCCGAACACCCCGTGCTGGTGGACAAGTTCCTGGAGAACGCCATCGAGATGGACGTGGACGCGGTGTGCGACGGGACGGAGGTCTACATTGGCGGCCTCATGGAGCACATCGAGGAGGCGGGCGTCCACTCGGGCGACAGCTCGTGCGTGCTCCCCCCCCACACGCTCCCCTGGCACATCCTGGACGAGGTGCGGCGCGAGACCATCGCCCTCGCCCTCGAGTTCCAGGTGCGCGGCCTCATCAACATCCAGTTCGCCGTCCAGGACGGCAGGGTCTTCATCCTCGAGGTCAATCCGCGCGCCTCGCGCACCGTGCCGTTCGTGAGCAAGGCCTCGAACGTGCCGCTGGCCAAGGTGGCCACGAAGGTGATGCTGGGCAAGACCCTCGCCGAGCTGGGCGTGCGGGGCGACCCGCCCCACTTCGGCGTCTCCGTCAAGGCGCCCGTCTACCCCTTCAACCGCTTCCCGGGCGTAGACGCCGTGCTCGGCCCGGAGATGAAGTCCACGGGCGAGGTGATGGGCATCGCCGAGACCTTCGGCGTGGCCTTCGCCAAGGCCCAGAGCGCCGCGGGCACCGAGCTGCCCCGCGCGGGCACCGTGTTCCTCAGCGTGCGGAACTCGGACAAGGCGGCGATAGCGCCCATCGCCCGGCGCTTCCACCAGATGGGCTTCCAGCTCCTCGCCACGGGCGGCACGTGTGCCGCGCTCCGCGAGGCCGGCGTCCCCGCACAGCACATCCTCAAGGTCAGCGAGGGGCGGCCGAACGTGGTGGACTGGATGAAGAACCGCGCGGTCCACTTGATCATCAACACGCCGAGCGGGAAGACCCCTCGGCTCGACGAGGTCTCGATTCGCACCACCGCGGTGCTCCGTGGCGTGCCGCTCATCACCACCGTGCCCGGCGCCGCGGCTGCCGCGAGCGCCATTGAGGCTCTGAGGGCGGGGCGCTTCGGCGTCAAGCCGCTTCAGGCCTGGCATGGGACAAGAGCATGAGAGCCACGAGCCGCGAGCTACGAGCGGCGAGCTTCAGAAGGAAGGCGTCTTCTCTGTGGCTCGCGGCTCGTAGCTCGTGGCTCGAAGCTGCCTGCAAGCAGTTCAGAAGAGCATAGACAGGGGACATCCCATCATGGCAAAACACATTTTCGTCACCGGCGGGGTGGTTTCCAGCCTGGGCAAGGGCCTCACCTCGGCGGCCCTTGGCCTCGTGCTCGAACGCCGCGGCCTCCGCATCGCTGTCCAGAAGTTCGATCCCTACATAAACGTTGATCCAGGGACCATGAGCCCCTACCAGCACGGGGAGGTCTACGTGACCGCCGACGGGGCGGAGACCGACCTCGACCTCGGCCACTACGAACGCTTCACGAACGCCAGGATCACGCGCCTGTCGAACTTCACGACAGGCTCGATCTATAAGACTGTCATAGACAAGGAGCGGCGCGGCGACTACCTGGGTAAGACCGTCCAGGTCGTCCCCCACGTGACCGACGAGATCAAGAGCGCGGTCCGCCAGATCGCGGCGGACGGCATTGACGTGGTGATAACGGAGATTGGGGGGACGGTTGGCGACATCGAGGGCCTGCCGTTCCTTGAGGCCATCCGCCAGTTCAGACTCGACGTCGGGCGGGAGAACGTCCTCTACGTCCACCTCACCCTCGTGCCGTATCTTCGTGCGGCGGGGGAGATCAAGACGAAGCCGACTCAGCACTCGGTGAACAAGCTGCGCGAGATCGGCATCCAGCCCGACGTCCTCATCTGCCGCAGCGAACGGCCGCTCGGGGAGGACGTCCGCGCCAAGATCGCCCTCTTCTGCAACGTCGAGACCGAGGCCGTCTACGAGGAGCTCGACCTCGAGGCCAGCTACCTCGTCTACGAGCTCCCCCTGGTCTTCGCCCGGCAGGGCCTCGACGAGCTGATCATCCGCAAGCTGGGCCTGAGCTGCGGCCCGGCCCAGCTCGACGACTGGTCGGGGATGGTCGAGACCCTCCGCAATCCGACCCACACCACCGAGATCGCCGTGGCGGGCAAGTACATTCAACTGCGCGACGCCTACAAGAGCATCTACGAGGCCCTCACCCACGGGGGCATTGCGAACGACTGCCGTGTGAAGATTCGCATGGTGGAGTCGGAGGACCTCGAGCAGCAGGGCGCGGAGGCCCTCCTCGACGGCGTGGCCGGCGTGCTGGTTCCTGGCGGGTTCGGCTATCGCGGCATCGAGGGCAAGGTGGCCGCGGTGCGCTACGCGCGCGAGCGACGGCTCCCCTACTTCGGCATCTGCCTCGGCATGCAGTGCGCCGTCATCGAGTTCGGCCGCAACGTCTGCGGCTTCAAGGGCGCCAACTCCACCGAGTTCGACCCCAAGACCCGCTATCCGGTGATAGACATGATGGCGGAGCAGAAGCGCGTGGCGGGTCTGGGCGGCACGATGCGGTTGGGGTCGTGGCCCTGCGAGCTCCTGGCCGGCACCCACGCGGCGGCCGCCTACGGCGCCACCGCCGTCGCCGAGAGGCACCGCCACCGCTACGAGTTCAACAACGCCTACCGCGAGAAGATGCGCGCGAAGGGGATGGTCTTCAGCGGCGTGAGCCCCGACGGCGCCCTTGTCGAGATCATCGAGCTGCCCGACCACCCCTGGTTCGTCGCCGTCCAGTTCCACCCCGAGTTCCAGTCCAAGCCCGACCGCCCCCACCCCCTCTTCCGCGACTTCCTGGCCGCCGCCCTCGCGCGCTGAGCCGCGATTCAGCCGCCGATGCGGTGCATCTCGCCGCGGAAGGAGGCTCGGTGGCGGGCGGGCTTGGCGGCCGCTGCGTCGCGGAGGAGGCGCCTCAGCGTGGGAAGGTCAAGCCCCTTGCGGATGAGGGGCAGGATGTCCTGCTCGCCGCCCTCGATGAGGCAGGCGCGGAGGCGGCCGTCGGCGGTCAGCCGCACGCGGTTGCAGCCGTGGCAGAAGGGCTCGGAGTGGGGGGCGATGATGCCCACCGTGCCCGCGTGCCCGGCGATGCGGTAGCGGCGACCGAAGGGCTTCGAGCCGCGAGCCACGGCTCGCGGCTCGTGGCTCGCGGCTCGTGGCTCGTGCCTGGCGGCTCGCGGCTCGCATTCCGTGAGCGTGCCCAACTGGGCAAGGCAGGCAAGGACCTCACCGGCGTGGACGACGCGTCCGAGGTCCTGCGGGCCTTCTGAGGAAGCTCGCGGCTCGTCGCTCGCGGCTCGCGGCTCGCAGAAGGGCATGTACTCGACGAAGCGGACCTCGACCGGGGCGTCGCGGGCGAGGAGGGCGAGCGCCGCGATCTCCGAGTCGTTGATCCCACGCATGAGGACGACGTTGACCTTGACGGGGTGGAAGCCGGCGTCGAGCGCGGCGTGGAGGCCGGCGAGGGCCTGCTCGACGCTGCCGAGGCGGGTGATGCGGCGGTAGACCTCGGGTGAGATGGCGGAGAGGCCGATGTTGACGCGCCGCAGGCCGGCGTCGCGGAGCGGCCTGGCCAGGGAGGCGAGGAGGGTGGCGTTGGTCGTGAGGCCCAGGTCGCGCAGGCCGGGCACCGCGGCCAGGCCGCCCACTATCCCAACGACGTCGGGCCGCAGGAGCGGCTCGCCGCCCGTCACGCGCACCTTCTCGATGCCGCAGGCGACCGCCAGGCGGACGAACTCCACGATCTCGCCCCGCGAGAGCGTGTCGCCCCCCTCGGCTCCGCTCGGCGGGCGGCAGTAGACGCAGCGCAGGTTGCACCGAGAGGTCACTGCGACCCTGAGATACCGCAACTGACAATTGCCCATTCTCTGAGCCACTCGCGTTCTGAATCCGCAATCCGTAACAAGACAGGGAAAGGCACTTGCCGCAAGGGTGTTTGTCTTATCTGGTTACGGATTACGGATCACGCATTACGGATTGCTCGGCAACATGACCACCTCCACCGTGGCCGGGGGCTCAATGGCAGTGGCGTCGGCCGGGAGTGCGATCAGGCAGTTGGCCTGGCAGAGGGCGTGGACGTGTGCCGAGCCGTGGTAGGGGAGGGGCCTCACTTCCCAGCCGTCGGCCCATTCCGCAAGGACGCCGGGCAGGTGTGCCAGGCGGCCGGGGCGATGGCGCACGGGTTCGAGGAGCCGCGCCCGATGGCGCGGGGCGCTCGGCTCGCCGTAGCCCATCATCTTCTTGAGGGCAGGCAGGGCGAGCAGTTCCGCCGCGATGAGGACGGAGACGGGATTGCCAGGAAGCCCGAAGACGAAGGAGTTGCGGCAGCGCCCGAAGAGGGTCGGGCGGCCGGGCTGCATCGCCACGCTGTCGAAGAGCACCTCCACGCCCAGCTCGCGCAGGATGCCGGGCACGAGGTCGTAGTCGCCCATCGAGACGCCGCCCGAGACCAGGAGCACGTCGGCGTTCAGCCCGCGCGAGAGGAACACCTTGAGCCTGTCGGGCTTGTCGGGCGCGATGCCCAACAGGTCGGGGCGGATGCCGAGCCGGCGCAGCCGCGCCGCCAGGTAGGGCGCGTTGGCGTCGCGTATCTGGCCCCCCTTCGGCACGCGGTGGACGGGCACCACCTCGTTGCCTGTGGAAAGGAGTGCGACCTCGGGGCGGCGGAAGGCGGGCACCCTCACGCAGCCGCACGCCGCGAGGGTGGGCACGTCGAGGATGCCGATGAGGTGGCCCGCGGGGAGCACCACGTCGCCGCGAGCGACGTCCTCCGCCTTGAAGCAGATGTTGGCGTCCTTGGCGGCCTCCTTGCGGATGACCACTTTGCCGGGTGAGCGCCCGGGCTCGGTGTCCTCGATGCGGACGACGGCGTCGGCGCCCTCGGGAACGGGGGCGCCGGTCATGATCCTCGCGCACTCGCCCGGGCCGACCGGGTGCTTCGGGACGGCGCCGGCGGGGACCTCCTCGACGACGCGGAGGGTGCGGGGGACGCGGGCGAGGTCGCTCGCCACGACCGCGAAGCCGTCCATCGCCGACTTGTCGAACGGCGGCATATCAACGTCGCTCGCAACGTCCTCCGCGAGGACCAGGCCGACGGCGTCGGGGAGCGGGACCCGCGTGGGGCCGAGACGAGGGACGCATTCGAGCACGGAGCGGAGGGCGTCGTGGAAGCTGACCATCAGAGCACCTTGAGACTGGTGGATTTCACGGTGGCGTAGACCCTGTCGCCTGGCTTGATGCCCATCTCGCGCTGGGTGGCGGCGGTGATGCGCGCCACGAGGGGCGCGCCGACGTCGAGGGCCACGTCCACCGCACCCGCCTCGCTCCTGACGCTGCGGACGACTCCAGGGAGCGAGTTCCTGGCCGTGGAAGCGAGCGGCGCGGGGGACAGGACGACCGCCGTGGGGTCCACGACCACGCGGGCCGGGCCGGGGCGCGTGGCCAACACGTCCAGGCGCAGGCCAGCGGCGGAGCGGAAGTGTGCGATGCCGTTCTCGACCTCCACCGTGCCGGAGAGCAGGTTCGTGAGCTCCTCCTCGCGCAGGCGGCCCTGGTCGAGGACGAAGAGGCGGTCGGCCAGCGACAGCACAGCGTCGGCGTCGTGGGCGGCCATCAGGATCGTGCGGCCCGCCGCCTTGAGGGCGCGGAGCGCCTCGAGCACGACGCCGCAGTGCTCCCTGTCCACGGACGTCAGCGGCTCGTCGAGGAGGAGCACGGGGCAGTCGAGCACGAGGGCGCGGGCGAGCGCGACGCGCTGCGCCTCGCCGCGCGAGAGCGCGCGGGAGTCGCGGCGGGCCTTGTCGCCGAGGCCAAGCCGCTCCAGGGCCGCCAACGCCCTGGCGTGGCGCTCGCGGCGCGGCACGCCGCGCGCGCGGAGGCCGAACTCGACGTTGCCCAGCGCACTCCCGCGGAAGAGCCACACGGGCTGGAGCACCGAGGCCACGCGGCCGGCCAGCCGCTGGGCCGCACCTGGGGCGGGCGGGAGGGCCTCGCCCCGGAACCGCACCTCGCCCTCGCTCGGGGTCTCCAGCCCGGCGAGAAGCTCGATCAGGGTCGTCTTCCCCGAGCCATTCGGCCCGACGACGCCGCAGAACTCCCCCTCCGCGACGGCGAACGACACGCCGTCGAGCACGGTGGCCGGCCCGCGGCGCTTCACGAGCTGACGGGCCTGGAAGACCGGGGAGGTGGAGGTTTGAGCGATCGTCATGGCCTCTTGTCTTGGTGGGCGGTGTTAGCCCAAGCAGCACATCTCAAGAGGGTATCCTTCTTCTTTCGGTCACTGGCACTTCGCATCTTGGGTTTCTTTCGGAATTGGTGCTCAGGATTTCGGGTCTCCTGGATTCTCCGCTACGGCCTCGCGCTTGCGCAGGTTGGCCCCCGTGAACCTGCGGCCGAGGAGGACGATGGCCGCCACGAGGACCGCGAAGAAGCCGACGCCCGCGAGCGGGTGAGCCGCGATCTTCTGGAACCCGCTCTCCTGCACGTATCTTCCCAGCAGGGCCATGGGGTAGCAGCCGAGCAGCGAGCCGGCCGGTATCGCGGTGAGGATGGCGAGGTGCGACACGCCGAGCATGCGCGCGAGAATGGTCCCGCCCACCGCGCCGGTGCCCTGGAACGGGGCGGCGACGAAGGCGGCGAGGCCAACCCAGGCGACGCGCTTCATCCAGGGGTTGGCCCGCAGCACGTAGCTGCTGGCCTCGTGCATGCGGGCCAGCCTGCGGCCCACCCAGCGGGCGCGATAGAGCGCGTGCATGTTCGCCAGCATCACCAGCATCGTGATCACGTCGCCCAGGATCACCACGTGCGCCAGCGGCCAGACGCCCAGGGGGGCGCTGCTCCGCAGCCCGTCGAGGATGGCGAACTTCCCCGCCCCGACGAAGCTCGCCACGGCGATGACCACGGCCTGAAGCGCGGCGCCCCAGCTCAGCAGCGCGCCCGTGGCGAGCACGATGAGCCCAAAGACCACGAATGGCCCCAGCGTGAGCAGCAGCCGGGCGCGCCGCGTGAGCTTCCGGCTCGGGTCGCCATCGGAAAGCCGTTGGACCAGGCTGGCCAGGCGGCCCTCTTCGTGGCTCCGCGGGTCGGTTTGGTGTTCGGGCTTTTCGGGTGCGCCTTTTTGAGGATTGGTGTTTTGGACTTTCGGATTCCTTCGGATCTCGGGCTTGGGGTTTCGAGTTTCCCGCGTTTCCTCAGAAACGCGGGCTACCCTGGCTTCCGAGTGGCCTCGATGGCGGACGCAGTCGCGGTGCCCCCGGGGTCCTCGGCAAACGTCACCACCACGCGGTCGCCGCGCCGCAGGTCCCCCAGCGTCGCCCGCTTGCCGTTCAGCGAGATAGAGGCCGTCTGAGCGACCACGAACGGGTTATCGTCGCCATCCTTATCGGTCACAACGATTCGCCGCCCGGTCGCGTCCACGCTCCGCAGCGTCCCGCGCAAAGTGTCCGCTAGGCAGGGCGCCGCCAGCAGCACCCAGCACAGAAGTGCCACGGCCCTCTGCGTCGCGCGATGCGTCCCGTCGCTCCACATGGCAGGCCCCTGCACACCCGCCCGCGCCTCCGCGCTCCTCGACCAGACAGTATTGTATAGGCCGGACAATGGCGGGTCAAGGCCCTCGCAGTCGTGGGTGTGGTCACTGGCCTTGGGTTTCTGACTCGTCGTCGTCGTCGTCCTCGTCGTCGAGCCTCCCAAATGGGGAAAGCCCAAAGATTCGACGACGACGACGAGGACGACGACGAGCACGAGGAGAGTGGAGTCCAGCCGGTTCCCAAGATCACGGGTCGGGCCCCGCGCTCTCACCCCGTTGACATCCCACCGGCCTCTGGGTTACAATGTGCGTTAGACCACTCTGAGGAGGCCTTG
This sequence comes from Planctomycetota bacterium, assembly GCA_016872875.1. Next base: position 22,450 of record VGYW01000057.1, read on the forward strand.
CATGATGCGTGGGTGCGGCGCGGCGCTTCTCCTGTGTGCCGGGGCGGCGTTGGGCGTCACGATGGATGGCCCGGCGACCGATGCCCCGCCGAAGAGGAAGAGCGCGCCCGTGGCGAGGGGTGGCGAGCTCGGCCCACTCGTCGCCAGGCTGGGCGACGCCGACTGGGAGGTGCGCGAGAAGGCGATGCGCGAGCTGATCGCGCTCCGGGGCGCCGCGCGCCCGGCGCTCCGGGAGGCCCGCCGGAGCCAGGACCCTGAGGTCCGCTGGCGGGCCGCCTATGCTATCTCGCTCCTCGACATCGCCCTCGAGCCCATCGAGCCCGACGCGGCGCGCCTGCTGTACGCCTCGGCGGCGGCGGCCCGCGCGCAGAAGGACGGCCAGGAGGCCGCGCAGAGGCTCTACGCGGAGGTCGCCGAGCGCTTCCCCGCCACGCGCTGGGCTGCCGCCGCGCGCGAGCGCCTCGCCGCCCTGCGCGCCGCGAAGGAGCCCAAAGCCGCCAAGACACCGGGGCCGGAGGCAATCGCCCAACTCGTCGCACTCCTCGGCCACTCCTCCTGGGAGAAGCGTCAGGAGGCAACCGAGCGCCTCGTCACGCTCGGCGAGGCCGCCCGCGCGGCGCTCGCCGCGGCGGCCCAGGGCCATGACCCCGAGGCGGCCTGGCGCGCACGCAGCCTCCTCGAGCGGCTCGACGCCCGCCCCGCCCCCGAGAAAGCCGCCACCGGCGGCGGCCACGCGAAGCTCACGGTCGAGCTCTTCGGCGGCGCGGTCCGCCCGAAGCAGCGGGCCGCGGAGCCCAGCGACCTCGATGCACTCGTCCGCGGCCTCGCGGGGGACGACCGGGCCGAGGCCGCTCGGGCGAGGGAAGTGCTCCTCAACGTCGGCGCCGACGCCATCCCGCCCCTCCTGCGGGGCCTCGAGGCCGCCAGCGAGGTCGCCGGCGTGGAGATCATGGACCTCTTGCGCGAGATAAGCCGCCAGGAGCTCGGCTTCGACCCCGACCGCTGGCAGGCCTGGGGGCGCGCACGCCAGGAGCGGGAGAAGGAGTAGCGGAGTGAGAGTGAGAGTGAAAGTGAGGAGTGAAGAGTGAGGAGTGAAGCCAGGCGGAGCGCGCTTCTGGGCTTGTGGCTTGTGGCTTGCGGCTTGTGGCTTTCCGCGGCGGAGAAGGCGCAGGAGCAGGACCCGGCGAAGCTCGTAGAGCGCTTAGGCGACCCGACTTGCGCGGTGCGCGACCAGGCCACCGAGGCCCTCGTCGCCCTCGGCGACAAAGCGGTCCCCGCCCTCCAGAAGGCCGAGAAGCACGCCGACGCCGAGGTGCGCGTGCGCGCGAAGGCCGCCCTGCGCCGCATCCACTGGCAGATCGGCGAGAAACTCGCCGCGCGCATCGGCGACCTGATGGACGGCTTCGAGAAGCGCCCCGTGGGCGAGCGCGAGATGGTCTGCCGCGACCTCGCAATCGTCGGCCTCAGCGACTCCGTGCCCACCCTCAAGCGGGTCCTTGGGGCCGACCCCAGCAACGCCGTGCGCCAGGCCGCGGCCAGGGCACTCGTCGTCCTCGGCGACGAGGGGCTCGCCGCGCTCATCGAGGCCGGCGTGAAGACCGAGGGGCTCAACCCCTACACCGTCGCCGTCCGCATCCACCTCGGCAACTCCTACCTCGAGCGCTCCGAATACGAGAAGGCCCTCGAACAGTACAAGAAGGCGATGGAGCTCGAGCCCAAGAACTCGATCGTCCTCTACAACATCGCCTGCACCTACTCGCGGATGAAGAAGCTCAAGGAGGCCCTCGACGCCCTCGAGCGCTGCGTGGAGGCCGGCTACCGCGACGTGGAGTGGATGGAGAAGGACGCGGACCTGGACAACCTGCGCGACGAGCCTCGCTACAAAGCCGTCGTCCGCCGCCTGCGCGAGGAGGCCAAGTAGCCCCCCTTTCCGAGTCCGTAGTGCGGGCTTCAGCCCGTGCTCCCGTCTCCCATGGCTCATCTTTGCCCACATGTTGTTGCGGCCCGGGCTTAGCCCCCGAACGGGGGCCTCTGAGCCGTAGCCCAGGGCGACCGCAGGGAGCCCTGGGAAAAGGGCCCCCAGGGTAGGGCCCCCGAAGCGGGGCGATTCAATGGGCGTGAAACGCCCCCTTCGGGGGCTTGGGTCATGGGAGGCACCCGATCCCAGGGCTCCCTGCGGTCGCCCTGGGCTACGGCTGGGTCGCCCGCATTCGCGGGCTACAAGACCCCGAGATGTGGGCAAAGATCAGCCCCATGGACGGGGGGAGAGAGACGGCCTGAAGGCCGCACTACGAACCCCGAAGCCTCGAGGCCAGGGGGGTCAGAACTGGGCCTTGGGCCAGCGGACGCGGAAGCCTACGTCGGAGGGCCTGCCCTCGCGGAGGGGCTGGACGGCGCCGCCATTGTCCTTGCCATCCTCACCGACGGCGTAGACGACGAGGCCGGCTTCGTCGCCCTTGTAGCGCAGCGGCTTGCCGTCGAAGGGGTCGGGCGGCACGGCCTTCAGGAAGTCGGGCACCAGGGCCGCGAGGCCGGCGGGCAGGCGCCCCTGCTTCGCCTTGTAGCGGAGCGTGGCAAGGGCGACGCGCGCGGTCTCGCAGCGAGCCATGTGCCGCTGCCCCTCAATGACGACCCGCCCGAGCGCTGGGAGGATCATCCGCGATACCACGTAGTAGCGGGGGACACGCCCCTCGACCTCCAGCCCCGCCTGCGCCCCGGCCATGTGGCTCTGGGGATACGGCTTTCGCGCGGCGGCCAGGTGCGCCTCCATGATGTCGAGGTAGTGGCACATGTCCATCTTGAAGTAGGCGTTCGGGACGATGTTGATGGCCAGTGGCAGTGGCCCGTCGCCCCAGCCGAGCTGCGCGAGCTTCGCGGCGCGGTTCGGGCCGAGCACGTCGGTCTGGTAGATGTGGACGCCGAAGCAGCGCTCGCCGAGGAGCGCCCCCTCCACGAGCCTGGTGTCCGCGGCGGCGGCGAGGGCGGCCTCCACGCGCTCCAGGGCGGCCGGCGATGGCCTGGCGCGGCTCGCCCACCGCTCCATCTGGCCAATCGCTATGGCGTCGCAGGCGATGCGGACCAGGGTGCTGATAGTCGTCGGCTCGCGACGGACCGCCTCACCGGTCCGCAGGGCGGCGAGGAGGGAGGCCGCAGCGTCGTCCCCCTTCCCGCTCTCGGTGCGCTCGAGGGCCTCCAGCGCGAGGAGTCGCGCGGCCTGGCGCATCTTCGCCAGGTGCCGCAGCTCCATCTCCACCCCCTTGGCGAAGTCGAGGTCGAACTTGCACTCCTCCAGCCCCGCCGCTTTGTGGAGCGCCGCAAGCGCCTCCGCGTTGGCCGCCAGATAGCCGCGAATCGCCCTGAGCATGGCGGGGGGGAGGTCTTGAGTGATTTCTGGCAATTGAGCCTGACCCACGACAGGCAACCCCTCAGCCAGGCGCTCGATGGCCTTGTCCTGGACATCCATCGCGGCGAATGCGGCATTGAGATGTTGCGCCGCGTTGCGGCCAGGCGGCGGGTCGGGGTAGCGTTTCGCAAGCTCGGCCAGGCTCGTCGGGTCGCCGGCGTCCTTGATCGCCTTCAGGCGGGCCGCGAGCTTTGCGCTCGCCACGGCATCCCACGCATCCAGCAGCGAGAACGGCAGGCTGAACAAGGACGCCGCGAGCAGTTGGAGCGCGATAGGCATCGGCGCATCTCCTTACTGTCACTTCATTGCCGCCTCGAAGGCGGCATCGGTGAGGCCATCGGCGAGGAGGTAGGCCGGCGTGCCGCTGGGGGTGAGCTCGCGTTCCTTTTGCGTGCGGCCCATGATGTCCCAGAGCACGAGCTTGTCGTCGGTGGGCTTGATGGGACGCGGCGGGGCGGCCTTCGGCGCCCAGACGACGCAGACCAGCCGCTGCCCGTCGCGGAAGAGGTAGGCCCTCACGCCCTCGCCCAACGCGAGCTTCTTGACGAAGCGGCAGGCGGGCGTGAAGAGGTGCGCCATGACCGCCTGCGCCGCGTAGATTTTCTTCGGCTGCCCGCCATACTTGAAGAAGACGCCCTGAAGGCTGTCGCTGTTGACCCCTCCGCACGTGCCTGCGTGGCAGAAGATCTTCTCCACGCCGTTTGCGAAGCAGAGGGTCGCCCATCGGACGGCATATTCGGCCTGCACCCGCTCGCTGGGCAGCGGGGTGTCGAAGTCGCTGTGGGGCATGGGCACCACGGCCGGCTCGTCGTCGGCGTAGTAGCCGTACTCCGTCAGCCACATCGGCTTGCGGCCGCCGTGCTTGTCCATCAGGGCGTTGAGCTTCTCGAGGAGCGGCTCGATGAACTCCGGCGGGCGGATGCGGGGGTAGTGGTGGATGTCCACCGCGTCGCAGACGGCCAGGCCGCCGGCGGCGAAGAACTCCTCGAAGTCCCTCATGATCTGCCCCTCGCTGATGTAGCCCATGCCCGCGAGCACCTTGCAGTCTGGGTTCGCCCGCTTCGCCGCGCGGGCGAAGGCGATTGTCCACTTCGCATAGTCCTTTGCCGTGTAGCCGAGCTTTCGGGGGAGCGAGTAGTCTGTGAAGATCGGCTCGTTGAAACACTGCCACCAGGTGATTCGCCCCTTGTAGTGTTCCACCGTCTTCGCCACGTAGCTCTCGAATTCCGCCACGTCCCTCGGCGCGTATGCCACTCGCGCCCGATCGCCCGGATAGCGGTCGGTCGCCTTCACGCTCTCCGGCGCGCTCGACGACCAGTTGGCCGAGGGGAACGGCAGCAACCCCAGCACCTTCAGCCCGTGCTTGAGCGGCCGGCCAATCTGGTGGTCCGCCTCGGCGAAACTGAATCTCCCCTTCTCCGGCTCCACCTCCTGCCACTTCAGCGACCAGTCGCGGACCCAAACCAGCCCCGCGTTGCGGCACTCGTCGAGCAGGTGGGGCCACGGATAGGCGTGGTTGACGCCGAAGCGCGAGTCGCCGCCCTTGTGGGTGTATGCCTGGGCGAGGCGAAGCGTCTCCTCGCGGTCCGGCGCGCCCGGCGCAACGACTGGCTCGGTGGGGACGAAGGCCGACGGTGTCTCCCCACGCTCCAACTGGACACCGTCAATCCACACGGTCGCTCGGTCGGGCGGGTTGGGGCTTTCCTGGCTCTTGCGCAGGTCGGGACCAGCCAGGACGTAGCACCACTTCGCCGTGGGCGTGAAGGTCAGCACGTAGGGCTCCCAACGGGTCGAGACGCGGACCGCCTTCTCAAAGGCGCGGCCCTCGAACTGTCGGACCGCGAGGCGGCACGGGGTGTCGGCTGCGGCGGCCTTCATACAGACACAGAACGTGTAGGGCTTGCTTGGCTCGACCTCGATGAAGCCAATGTTGGCAGCGAGCGGCGCCCAGATGGGCACGCGGCTCAGGTCGTAGTAGTCGAAGTATGAGACGGGCTGGTTCTCTCTTGAAAGATCGATCCGCAAGCAGCGCAGGCGGTGGAACGCCCCCATTTGCTCGACGGTCCCAAACAGCCGGTTCATCGGCCCGCCCCAGTGGACGGTGCGGTCCCACTCGGCCGAGCCCCAGCCGTCGGTGCCGGCCTCGAAGCTGGCGTTGGGGATGAGGTTCTTCTTGCCCGCGGCGGGGATTATGTGGCCGGGGCGGCGGGCCTGGGGGCCGGCCTCGAAGAACTCCACGTCGTCAACCCAGAGGGTGCCGGTGGAGGGGAACCATATCTGGAAGCGGCTCTTCTCGGGGCAGTCGCGCTTGCCCTGGAAGCTGAACTCGTAACGCTGCCACTCGGGGGTGGGGACGAAGGCGCTCTCGAGGCCGCAGGGCGCCCAGACCGAGGTGTCGGAGACGGCGATGGAGACCATGTCGGCCTCGATGTTCTCGCCGCGCGCCCAGAGGGAGACGCGATACCAGGCGCCGCGCTTGATGGGGATTCCGAGCTGGCAGAGCATGGCGTGAGCGGCGGGGTTGCCGGCGAAGAACCTCGTGCAGGCGAGCTTCGCGCAACGCCTGTCGTCCCGCCCCTTGTCGAGGGTGAGCGATTGCGTGACCAGCTTCGCGTCGCCCGCCGCCTGCCATTCGTCGGGCACGCCGTCGCCATTCGCATCGGCCTCGAAGGAGGGGTTGCGGGCGAGGTTCTCGGCCGCAGCCGCCCCGCCCGCAGCAAGCGCGAACATCAGGACCGCGAGGAATCTCGCCATCGTCGTTTCCTTCCAGGCAAACACTCCCCCGACTACTGGCGCCGACAGTGTAGCAGG
>VGYW01000058.1 GCA_016872875.1 Planctomycetota bacterium
CCAGGGCTCCCTTCGGTCGCCCTGGGCTACGGCTGGGTCGCCCGCGTCGGCGGGCTACAAGGCCCCGAGATGTGGGCAAAGATCAGGGCGAAGCCCTGGGAACCGGGGCCGTACCCGGGCCAGCCCTGAAGGGGCGTGCTACGAGCCACGGACGACACCATCTCCCCTCGGGGGTTAGTGCGCCCTTACAGGGCTGAGCCGAGGTGATCTCCCGTTCCCAGGGCTTCGCCCTGGGCTGACATAGTACGCTCCGTGCGGAGCTTCGGAAGTTGAAGGGGTTACCAGGATTGGGCGCCACGCTGGAACGTCGCGCTCCGTTTGACTCCGGCGGCTGAATCGGGCACAATGTTGTCCCCCAATCGGTTTCGGATGCCCCCTCTTCCACGAACGGACTCGGCTATGCGGCGATGGCGTGCGGGCTGGGTGGTCGTTCTGGCTGTGGCCGTGGCAATGTCGGCGCTGGCCGACGTCAAGCTGCCGGCCGTCATCAGCAGCAACATGGTCATTCAGCGCGGCGCCAAGGCACGCATCTGGGGCACGGCCGACCCAGGCGAAGAGGTCACTGTCTCCATCGGCACCCGGAAGCAGACGGCGAAGGCGAACGACAAGGGCGAGTGGGCCGTGCTCCTCGAGCCACTGAAAGAGGGCGGCCCGCTCGAGATGGCGGTCGCCGGCAAGAACTCGCTCAAGGTCGAAAACGTCCTCGTCGGCGACGTCTGGGTCTGCTCCGGCCAGTCGAACATGGAGTGGTCGGTCGCCGGCTCGGCCAACCCGAAGGAGGAGGCGGCCGCCGCGAACTTCCCCAACATCCGCCACTTCGGCCTCGCCAAAGCCGTCGCCGCAACGCCCCTCAAGGACGCCAAGGGCGCCTGGGCCGTCTGCTCCCCACAGGCTGTCTCCGGCTTCACTGCCGTCGGCTACTTCTTCGCACGCCACCTCCACAAGGAGCTCGGCGTGCCCATCGGCCTCATCCACACCTCCTGGGGCGGCACCGCCTGCGCGCCGTGGACGAGCCGCGACGCCCTCGACGCCGCGCCGGAGCTGAAGCACTACGTGCCGGCCATTGACGCCGCGGCGAACCCCACCCCCGAGGCCAAGGCGAAGTTCGAGGAAGCCCTCGCCAAGTGGAAGGAGGACGCAGCGAAGGCCAAGGAAGCCAAGAAGCAGCCCCCTCGCCCGCCCGCCATGCCCGCCGTCGGAGCCGGCACCCCAGCGGCGCTCTACAACGCCATGATCGCGCCCGTCACCCCCTACACCATCCGCGGCGCAATCTGGTATCAGGGCGAGAGCAACGCCGGCCGCGCCGCCGAATACCGCACCCTCTTCCCCAACATGATCAAGGACTGGCGGAAGCAGTGGGGCCAGGGCGACTTCCCATTTCTCTTCGTCCAGCTCGCCAGCTTCATGGGCGTGGACAAGCAGCCCTCCGACGGCGGCTGGGCATGGGTCCGCGAGGCCCAGGACATGACCCTGTCGCTGCCCAAGACCGGCCAGGCCTGCATCATTGACATCGGCGAGGTGGGCGACATCCATCCGAGGAACAAGCAGGACGTCGGGAAGCGTGTCGCCCTCGCCGCACTCGCCATCGAGTACGGCAAGGAGATCGCCTTCTCCGGCCCCCGCTTCGACAAGCTGGCCATCGAGGGCAACAAGGCGCGCGTCACCTTCAAGCACGCCGGCGGCGGCCTCGTCGCCAAGCCCTTCGAGGACATGAAGCCGGACGGCCCGACCCTCGCCAAGCGCTTCGGCGGCGTCGCGCTCACCCCAGAGCTTCGCCCCAAGAGCGACGTCCTCGGCTTCGCAATCGCGGGCGACGACCGCAAGTTCGTCTGGGCCGAGGCCAAGATCGAAGGCGCCGCCGTCGTCGTCTCCGCCCCTGGCGTCGAGAAGCCGGTCGCCGTCCGTTACGCCTGGGGCAACACCCCCGTCTGCAACCTCTACAACAAGGCGGACCTGCCCGCCTGCCCCTTCCGCACGGACACCTGGGAGCCCGCCCCGCCCGCGCCCAAGGCCCCGCCGAAGAAGTAGGCGAGGCGTCTCTGCCCCGCGTTCGCCCAGCATGCAAGAGGGCCACTCGCTTCCCACAGGAAGTGGCCCTCTTGCGCGGGCACTTGCTTCTTCGGGCACCCGGTGCTAGGCTGATGCCGCTTGGCGCCGCCAGGCCGGTTCACGGCCTGGGGGCGTGTTGCCCAGACCCGGCGGGGAGATGCGCGTGTTCGTAGTGCGGGCTTCAGGCCGTTCCCGGACGGCCTGAAGCCCGCACTACAAGCTCATTCCCCCGTGTGAGGGCATTTGGGCAACACGCCCCTGGGGCCTGCCCCATGTGCGGAGGGGTAACTCCGCTTGACGGCCGATTGGCTCCTTTTGGAGGTCGGTGGAGCCGGACTCCTCGCGGCGCGTGCCCAGGGCCGACGCCTCAGGCGGGCCAGCCTGGCCATCCGCGAGCCCCTCGAACGCCTCGTGCCCCTCCTGGAGAAGGAGGCCGCGACGTATCACATGATGCAGGGTGGGTACGCCGCGGCGGCCAAGAGCACGGCCGAGGCGCTCTGGGACACCGGCTTCGGGGCGCCACACCCGATCCTCCAGCGCCACATCGGCGACCTTGGCCTCGTCTATGAGCAGGCGCGCTACGCTGAGATCGTTGCGAAGCTCGACGCCCCGTCCAAGGAGAAGCTCAAGAGGGCCGTGGTGGACGTGATGTCGTACCGGCTCAAGCGCCAGATACAGCTCCGGAACGCGGCGCTGGACGCCCAGATCGGCGCGATGCGCGCGCTCATCGCCAGCCACCGGGAGCTCGAGAAGGGCAAGCCCATCAGCCTCGCTACCGTCGCCGCCTACGTGCAGTCCATGCGCGAGCTGGTCGAGCAGCTCGCCGCGGCGGCGAAGAAGAAGTAGCCGCGCCCCCGGCGGCCCGGGCACGTTGGCCATTCCACTCAGACCTGAAGGAGGAAGACGATGGCAAAGGCAAAGGGGCCGTCCCCTGAACAGTTGCGGAAAGCGATCGGCGACCTGTACATCATGCTGGAAGACAACTTCGTCCGCATGATGAAGGCGTGCGCGGCCGACGATGAGCGGGAGGAGGTCAAGGCGCTCTACTCGGCCGCCCGCGACGCCCACTGGAAAGCCATCCACGAGGACCTCGATGACGGCAACCCAGTGGTCGAGGGGCTGCACAAGGACCTGGTGAAGGTCTCCGGCGACATCAAGGCGTCCCTCGAGAGCCTCCAGAACGTCGTGGCCCTGCTCAAGCTTGTGAAGGAGGGCGTGAAGCTCGCAGCGGCCATCGTGTCCCTTGCTGCGACGGCGTAGCGCAGAGGCCCCGCGCCCGCGCGCGGGGCGCCGCCGAGGCCACCCTCAAGCGCAAGCGCTTGAACCTCTCTGGCTGGGGTGGAACCATCCCCCCTCTCCCTCGGGGCGAGGGCTGGGGTGAGGGTGCTTGGCTTGCCGCCGACGAGCCAGGAAGCACCCTCACCCGCCCGCCTCTGGCGGGCGACCTCTCCCCAAGGGAGAGGTGGGCGACCTTCCGACGCCACGCTAAACACCCGCAAGCGCTGGAGGGTGGCTCTCAGGCGGCGCGCGTAGTTACTGACCTCAACCCAGGGCTGGTTCGAGGGGGCACACTATGGATGCCACGAACGACTGGACAAAGACCGCGCTGACGAAGACCGAGAAAGTGACGAAGAACGATGGGACCAAGACCGAGGTGACGACGACCGAGCTCACACAGACAGAAGTGAGGAAGACCGCGCAGGCCGAGGCGGCGAAGCCTGGCCGCTTGGCCCGTGCCTGGGAATGGGCCAGGCCCTACCTCAAGTGGGGCGCCGCGCTCGCCGTCCTGGCCTGCGCTGCCACGCATGGGTGGAGAGCATGGTCGCGTCGCTCAGGGTCCCGCTCCCACCATCCCAAGCACGTGGTCGTGCCAACGTGGTCGCCCGAGAGACTCCTGGAACTTGGCGGAAAGCTCGAGAAGGAGCAGCGGAAGCCCAACACAGCGGAGGAATACTGGTCGTACATATGGAAGCGCTTGTACGATCGGGCGATAACCGCTGTAGGGCGGGCAACCTGGAAGGCTGAGCGTGCCAGGCTGTGCGGCGGCGCGTACTCGGATGCCGCGAACGAGTATGGAGAAGAAGGCAAGCTGGACGAAGCGCAACGCTGCCAGACCCTGGAGGAGCTGCTCGGGGAGGACCAGGGCGACGGCCCGCCCAAGATTGACCGCTTCCCGCGCGGCGAGGCCACTGCCGGAAAGGAAAGGCAGTGGGAGAGCGAGGCGCCGCGGGACTTCGACCCCTGCCAAACCGTCACGCTCCACCTCTCCACCGCGCTGAATAGCCCATCGCTGCTGGACCACATCAGCGACACGCACGCGCTCCCCAGGAAGCCCCTCGAGCTCGCCGGGTTCAGTCCGACTGACGCCGACGAGTTCCTCGGACTCCTCCGCCAGTTGCTCAAGGAGGCCCGCACCGACAAGGAGGAGCAGCCTCGTGGCCTGCGGCCACAACCAAGAGGGGACGGAACGGCCGAATGCTCTGATGCCGGATGCTCCAGAACCGGGCGCGCACGTGGCCCAGTCCCGAAGGGACGGCAGTGGGTAGCCGGCGGCTTCAGCCGCCGGAACGGGGCGCACACACAGCCCAGTCCCGAAGGGAGGGCAGAAGCCCACGGGAGACGACGCGGCGCACGTCTCTGCCGTCCCTTCGGGACTTCCCGACTTCCGGCGCAGGAGTCCGGCGGCTGAAGCCGCCGGCTACCCACTGTGCTCCCTTCGGGAGCAAGAGGTCGAAGCTCCTGCGGTCCTGTCCCCCTGCCTGCGGCGCGACGCACCGCGGCATTGAGCGCCCTTTCAGTTGGTCATTGAGGATTGAGCGTTGGGTATTGAGCATTGGACTTCGCGTGTTCCGCCCACATGTGGGTAAGCCCGTCATTGCGCCTCCTTGCGGATACGGCGGTCCACGGCCTCCACGATGCCCTCGATGGCGGCGAGGTATTCCGCGAAGAGCTCGGGGGGCGACACCTCGCGCGGCTTGAGCCGCCCCTCCTTGAGCAACTGGACGGTGAGGAAGACGGTTGGGTCGAAGCCCAGGTGGTCGGCGAGCGCGCGGAGGGCGTCGAGCTTGGCCATCGGCACCTCGTCCTGGTAGAGCCGCAGCGCGGCGCGGAAGAGGACGAGGAAAGACGACAGCGATGCGGCGAGGAGCTCGGCCACGCGCTTCGGCTTGCCAGCGGCCAGGAGATAGCTCTCGCGGAGCGCGAGGAGCTTGGCCTTCAGCTCGCGCTCGAGCTCCAGGCGCAGGTTCTCGAAAGCCACGCTCACCCCCGCGAGGGGGTCCTTGCCGAAAAGGAGCCGGCGGCATCTCTGGATGTCGAGGAGCTCGATGGGGAAGGCGTCGGCGGAGGCGGCCAGTTGCTCAGGCGTGAAGAGGAGCGGGGGGCGGTGGCCGTCCCCCGCCCATGCCTGGGCAGGGGGCGCCAGGGCGTCGAGCTGCTCCTTGCCCAGAGGGCTGACGACCACCAGGACGTTGTAGTCGGACTTCCCCGCCACGTGATCGCCCGCGGCCGCGGACCCGTAAAGGACCACCGCTCGCAGGGCCGAGGGGAGCGCAGTCCCTAATCGCTCGGTAAGTTGTTCCGGGGTCATCGTCGAGGGCCTCCTTCCTGACTGCCCTTCTCAATCGTCCTCGTCCCTCGTCCTCGTCCTTCGTCCTCGATCTTCTCGGCTCGGAGGGGAGAAGAGTCGAGGACGAGGACGAGGGACGAGGACGAGGACGATTGAAGAGGGCCTACCAACCCCCACTGGCCCCCCCTCCGCCGGAGGAGCCGCCTCCGAAGCCTCCGCCCCCTCCGCTTGAGAAGCCGCCGCTGCTCCAGCCGCCCCCGGAGCTGCGCCCGCTGGTGGCGCCCCAGATCCAAGCGCTCGAAGAGGAGTAGCCGTACGAGCGGCGCCGCCCGCCCTGGCGGAACGACTTGGGGTTCTTCCTGCCCGTGACGAAGCCCAGGGCGAGCAGGGCGAGCCCGAAGAGCCCGAGGCCCGTGAAGGCGGCGCGGCTCGCCAGCGCGGCCATGCCCAACGGGATGCCGCCGAAGCCGGCGCCCCAGAGGATGAGGAAGGCGACCCTCGCCCCCAGCCCAGCGCCGAGGAAGAACGCCCCCAGCCCAACGAACACCCCGAGGAAGAGCGGCAGCGCCCAGCCGAGCCAGGCGGGGGCATCAGGCCCCCAGGGGAAGCCTTCTGCCCCCTTGCGCGCCGGCTCGTTGCGCTCAACGATGCCGGCGATGCGGCGCGCCGCGGCGAGCAGGCCGTCCGCGTAGCGCTCCTTGCGGAAGGCAGGGAACAGCTCCTCATCCAGTATGCGGCCCGCCAGGGCGTCGGGCAGGACGGGCTCCAGGCCGTAGCCCACCTCGATGCGCGCCTTGCGGTCTTTGAGCGCCACGAGGAGCAGGACGCCGTTGTCCTTCCCCTTCTGGCCGATGCCCCAGCGCTTGAAGAGCTTCACCGCGAAGTCGTCAATCTGCCCGCCCTCGAGCGAATCGAGGGTCACGACCGCGAGCTGCGCGGTCGCCTTCGCCTCGAGGTCCTTGAGCACCGTTGCGATGGCCTCGCGCTGTGTGGCATCGAGGATGCTCGCGAAGTCGTTGAGGAGCCCCTGCGGCTTGAGGTGACTGAGCAGCGCATCGCCGGGGAACTCCCTCGCGCCGGCAATGCGGCCAAGGGCCAGCGCGAACACGAGGCCGGCGGCTGCCTTGAAGGAAATGTGGCGCTTGGCACGCATCACGCGTCAGGCTTCACTTCCCATTCGGATCGGCCACGAGGTCGAGGAGCCGTTCGCCGTTCGGGCCGCGGGGCGGCGGCGAGCGCCGACAGGAAGAGCTTGTGCATCTCGTCGGGCGCGAGGCCGCCGGTCTTCGCCGCAACGTCCACCGCGCCTCGGAGGGCCAGGACGCGGCGGGCGAGCGGCGCGTCGCTCTTCGCTATCTCCAACAGGTCCCGCGCCACGGAGGCGTCGGCCCAGCTCGGCAGGGCGCGGAAAGCGGCGTCCTGGACCTCGGGGGGCGCGTCCTTCATCGCGGCGCGCACCGCGGCGAGCGCCTTGGCCCCGCCGAGCGCGGCCGCGATGCGGAGGAGCGAGACGCGCGCGGGGACGCCTGCGTCGGGCATGGCGGCGAGGACGGCTCCTGTGCGTTCGTCCTCGCTATCGGTCCTGCGGGCGATGGCAATGATGGTGCGCTCGGCGGCGCTGCGCTCCGCATCCTCTTTGGCCGCCACCAACAGCTTCACGAGGTCGGGCAGGGCCTTGGCGTCCGCAACGTCGGCCAGGGCCTTCCACGCCTCGGTGCGGACCGCGGCATCGGGGTCCGTGGCCGCCTTGAGGAGCACGGGGGCCACCGCGGGCGTCCGCCTTGCGGCCAGGCACCCGATGAGCTGCACCTTGCCCGCGGGGGGCGCGGTCTCCATCGCCTTCACGAGCGCCGCGGCCACGCCATCGCCTGGTATCTGGCCGATTGCGAGGCGGGCGGCGTCGAGCTCCTTGCCGCTCTTGGCGACGACTGCGGCGACGAGTGCGGGCGCAGCGGCCTCGTTGCGAAGTGCCGCCATGCCCTCATAGGCCGCGAGCCGCACAGCCTCCTCGCCGTCGGCAGCCGCGGACAGGAAGGCGGGGAGGGCCTCCTTGTCGCCCCCGAGGGCCAGGGCTTGGAGAAGGACGACCTTCAGGGCAGGCTCAGCGGCTTTCATCTTGGCTACGATCGCCTGCGAGACCTCGCGGCCCGGCAGTTGCCCCAGGGCGTAGAGTGCGGCGCCGCGCACCTTCTCATCATTGTCCGCCATGACGCTGAAGATGGCTTCGAGCTCCTTCACGCCGCCGGCGCGCCCCAGGCCGATGACGGCCGCGCAGCGGAGGTGGGGTACGCTGTATCTGAGGAGCTTCCTGAACATGTCGAGGGCCGCGGACTTGTCGCCCTTGGCGGCCAGGTTCTCCGCCAGCCGCACATAGGCGTCGGCCGCGCGGGCCTTCGCCTGCTCCGAGCCGCGCTCCATGCCGTCGGCGATCTCGGCGGAAGCCGTCCTGTCGCCGATCCCCGGCAGCGCGGCGATGGCGGCGGAGCGGACCGTATCATCGTTATCAGTGGCCAGCTTCCTCAGAGGCTTGAGAGCGGCGGCATCGGCCCTGTCCGCAATGGCATTGACGAGGGCCACGCGCCACTTCGGGTCGTCGGCGGCCTCCAGGGCGGCCACGAGCCTGGCTGTTGCCTCAGGCGCGGGATTCTTCTGGAGCGCGCGGCGGGCGCTCTCGCGCACAAGCTCATCCTTATCTGCCAAGAGTGCCGCCACCACGTCCACCGATTCGGCCCTGCCCACGTGTTGAAGCTGTTTGAGGAACCAGACGCGTGGCCACTTGCCCACCTCTGGCTTGGCAAGCCGCGCGGCCATTGCCTTGCAGACGGCCAGCCGTGTCGCCTCGGCCCCTGGGCTGCCCGCCTTCCAGCAGAGCTCCTGCCAAGCCTGCTCAGGCCCCTGCCGGTCGCCCATATTGTCGCTATTCAGCTTCGGCAGCCAGGCGTCGAGCAACTGGCCGTAGGCCGCCTCCAGGTTCTCCGGCGGGTTCGGACCCTGAAGCTGCTTGAGCAGTTCATCAGTGTTGGTTTCGCCTGCGAGAACGGCTGCGGCGAACGTGCTCAGTCCCAGCGCCCAAAGTGGTCTCCGGCACCTCATCTTTGCCTCCTTGGTTGGGTGAACGTGCCGCGTGCCGCCTCCCGCAGTTCAGTGAGCCATGACCGGCTCCAGGTCTTCGGTCGGAACCTCAATGCCACGGAGGCGGCGAGCGATCGCCTGAACGTCCTCGGGTGTCACTGAACCGGGTGCAAGGAACTCGATGCCCAGAACCTCGCCATCCTGCGCAACATCCACGAGAACTCCTGGGCGAATCTCCTCCGTCCGGCAGCGCGCGTGGGGCCGCCGCTCGCACAGATATAGGTAGCCGGCGAACGGCTTGCCCTTGCGGTAGGTAATCTCAAGGAAAGGGTGTTTCATCATGTCATGCGCTCCGAGCCGTTTGACCGATAGCCGTTCCGTAGCCGCCTCTTCCCCGAGAGGACTACGGTTCGGGCATCGGCTCCACGCGGACGCCGCCGTGGGTTACGACCTCCATAGTCACCTTGCTTCCGCGAAGCATGGCCATGCCGACCAGCGGCACGCTCTCGGCCCTCAGTGCGGAGACCAGGAAGAGCTGTCCATGCCACTCCACCTCGACTTCGTACGAGAGCAGTTCCGCTTCGCTGCCATCGCCGAGAACGACGGGTTGTGCACCCTTCAGCGTCAGGCCGAGCGCCGCGACATCCTCGGGGGGCAGGCACAGGCAGCCATCGAACCCCGTGTCAATCACGCACACCACGCGACTGATGGCCTGGTTCCGGCCCCGAAGCACAACCGGGATGGCCGCCTCATACCGCTGAGTGACCCTCCCGGTGATCATGGCTCCCTCCGCAAAGAGCCGCCCCCGATGCGATGGGTGGCCCGGTAGCCAACCCGCAACACGCAGAACACGGTGTCGGGGTGCCTGGCTTCCACGCGATGAATCGCCGCCACCTCATTCTCATCCACCTCGTAGTCGCCCGACTCCACATCCAGCGCGAGGAACTTCCCAATGTGTTGAGGCTCCACCCTCGCGCGCAAGTGCTGGTCGTAATACGCTCGCCCTCGGGCCACCAGCTCGTGTGGATCCACCATCGTCGTGTCCATCGCCGTGCTCCTGCCAACACCCTCTCCCTCTTCGCCCATTATACCCTCAGCCGGCCCCACATGCCAATAGGGTAGGGCATGCACACCTACACGCGCAATCTTCTGACTACGATTCGGGGATCGGCTCAATGCGGACAAAGCCCCCCTCGACGACCTGCATCCCGACTTCACTGCCGTGCAGCAGAGCCATGCCCAGGAGGGGAGCGCCTTCGACCTCCAGCGCTGGCACCGCCAGCCGCCGCCCGTGCCAAAGGATGGGCACATTGTAGAGCGGGAGATGGGCCTCGCTGCCGTCGCCCAGGGTCACTCTCTGGGTGCCCGCCGGCCGCAGCCCCAGAGCCGCCATCTGGCTGGGGGCCAAAGCCACGAACCCATCGAACCCTGTATCCAGGATGCACGCCAGGGTCATCGCAGGGCCGCCTGCGGGCCCAACCACCACCGGCACGATGGCCTCCAGCCCGGAGCTGACCCTGCCGATCATGCAGGCTCCCTCCGCGCGAAACGGGCACCGATCCTATGCGCGGTCCGGCTCCCCACCCGCAGCACGTAGAAGACCCTATCGGGATGCCGCGCCATCGCGCGATTCAGCGCCGCCGCCTCATCCGCGTCAAGCTCGTACTCCCCGCTCTCCACCTCGAGAACCAGGAACTCCCCCTTGTGCTCCGGCTCAATCTCAGAGCGGAGCACCCTGTCATAGTAATCCTGGCCCCGCCGCGCCAGTTCTTCGCAGTCCAGCGTCACCGGGCTCATCGGCGCCTCCTTCTCTCCCCTCCCCATTCTACACCCCCGGAGCCCGCCATGCCAGCGCACCGCTGCCGCCACTCTGTTGCTGCGGGACACCGCGCGTCTTCTCTTGTCACGCGTCACGAGTCACGCATCATTCCTGCCCCCATTCTAGCCCCCGCCCCGCCCGTGTCAAACACCTCTACCCGATGGCAACCCGGTGAAATCGGACGCAGGGCGGCAGGCTCCAGCACCCCCAGCGTCGGCCCCCACCGCTCCGCTGGTGGATCAGGAGGTCTCACCCCCCGCCCTGGTTCCCCTTCACTTGGCTTGACAGACGCCCCCCCAAGGCGTATACTGACGTGGGCTTACGAGGGGCG
The DNA here is from genome assembly GCA_016872875.1 of Planctomycetota bacterium. Next base: position 10,840 of record VGYW01000058.1, read on the forward strand.
ATGAGGCGCCGAATTGAGTAAGGTGGCCCCCGATTACGATTACTCCGATTACTGGATTACTGGGGAATGCACGATACCGATGAGATTCACATTCGAGTGCGATAATCCGGTCCGGACGCCGTGCCTCACGAGACGCGCGTACGCCGCGATGAAGGAGAAGGAGGCCATCTTACCCCTATTCAAGGAGCGTGGTGTGCTGAAGCATTTGCTGAGAGCGCCCTGGTCGGTCTTGTGCCTGTTGTCCATCCCATTCTTGCTCACTCCACATTCGGATGGGGACGTGCTGATAACCAACGACGGCAAGAAATGGGAGGGAGACGTCACTGAAGAGGGAGGTACGTATGTGCTTGAGCTCTCCAGCGGCGGGAAGATCAGGTTCCCCAGGCAAATGGTGAAGGAAGTCAAGAAGGAGGAGCCGCAGAGCGGTGAGCCCAAGAAGCGCCCGAAGCGGCAGAGACCGTTCCTGTGCACGGAGTCCATGAAAGAGCGGATGTTCCTGCAGAATGCCAAGACCGAGGCACGCGGTTTGTTGGGGTTGGCCGGGATAGGGCGGGATGTGCAGATTTCCGAGGAGCTCACCATAACTGGTGTTCCGGTTGGGTACATGGGGGACTGCCTAGAAAGGCTCCGCCTCGAACTCAAAGTGAAGGGGGTCGAGGACCCCAAGAGCCCCAGGGACAGAGCACGCATGGTGGTATCTCTCTGTATGAGGAGATTGCGGTCGGGCATGAATGATGGCCGCTTCAGGGCTGATCCTGTTCCGGAGGCCCGCGATGTGATACGTTCTGTAGAGCGTGCGACCTCTAGACGCTGTGTTCCCCCCGACGACCTTCTCTTTGCGGAGCTACTGCTCAAACTCTCCGAGACGCCGCCAGGCCTGAGTCCGTGGGTATCCCCCCGTTGGCTGCTGGATAGATTCGATCCAAGCGTTCAGGTCAACAACAGTACAGCGCAGACCGTGGCTGAGGACATGGTGTGGATGTGCGCACTGCGCTTGTGCGACGATGAGTCCCTTGCAGCTATGGCGGATGCAAGAACGCTGTTACAGGCAGCGATCCTTGAGGAGTTTGGCTTCGAAGTTGGGGACCCCGCTTCGCTGGATAGGGCTGCTAAGGAAACTGCAGTCTCAAAGGCAAAGGACGCCTGCAAGGAGTTCAGGCGGGTGTGGGATGTGAACTCCACGAAGTCGCGCGCGGAGTGATGTTCTGTAACCCGTGGGGCCTCGGGGTCAGGTCGTAACTCGAACCTCTTCGTGCGTAGTGTGTGCATAGCCCTCGGAAGCCCTCGGGCCAGGCTTTGCACATGGGCTTCGGGCGGATGGGGATTCCGCGTGCAGGTATGCACGCCCTACCTGGGCTGGTTTGACCGGCCCGATCGGTCCGATCCGTCGGATCCGACCGATCGGACCGATCGGACGGATCATGAGGCGCCGATCACAGCCTCCACGGCTCTCGATAGGGATAGTGGAGCAGGCGATTCGCCTCGTCGTCGCCGAGGAATTGCTCGTTCGCGGGGTCCCAGGCGAGCTTGCGGGCGAGGCGCCAGGCGATGTTGCCGAGGTTGCAGAGGCTGGTGGCGCGGTGGCCGATCTCGACGTCCATGATCGGCCGGCGGCGGGTGCGGACGCATTCGAGGAAGTTGCTGCGGTGGTCGTGGCTGACCTCGAGGCTGGGCTGGCCAGGGATAGGCAACGCCAACGCCATCGCCTTCGGCTCGGAGCCGATGTTGTCCCAGAAGGCCACGGTGTCCTTGTCGCCGATGAAGACGGCGCCGTATTCGCCGCCCTTGGGCTCGCCGGGCTGGTCCCAGTGAAGCGTCCAGTCGGGGTTCTTGAACTCGTAGGTGACGCTCATGCGGACGGGGTTGTCGAAGAGGCCGTCGGGGCGGTCGCCCGTGGCCTCGATGGAGACCGGGCCGGTGTGGTCAACGCCCATGGGCCAGGCGACGAGGCCCATGATGTGTGCGCCTCGGTCGCGGATGTTGCCGCCGCCGCTGCACATGAGCCAGCGGAAGTTGCCGTGGGTCCGCCCAGGGTGGTAGGGCATCCAGGGGAGCGGGCCGAGCCAGGCATCGTAGTCGAGGCCCGCTGGCACGGGCTGCGGCGGCGCGGGCGGGTGGGTGGGGTTGGGGTAGTGCCAGCACCGGACCTCGCGGATGGTGCCGCAGTGGCCGAAGCGGGCGTAGTTGCACGCGCCGCGGCCAGGGCCGGTCGAGCGCCATTGCGTGCCCATCTGGACGACGCGGCCGAAGCGGCGGGCCGCGGCCACCATCGCCTGCCCCTCGCGGATGGTCACCGAGAGCGGCTTCTCGCAGTAGACGTCCTTGCCCGCCTGGCAGGCGTGGATGGTGTGGAGCGGGTGCCAGTGGTCGGGCGAGGCGACGAACACCGCGTCAATATCCTGACGGTCGAGCAGTTCGCGGAAGTCGTGGTGGGGCTTCGCCGTGTCGCGGGTCGCCTTCACCGCGTTGGCCAGGCGCCCCGCGTCAATGTCGCACACGGCGACGGGCACGGCGGCGGGGTTGTTGTAGATGCCGTGGAGGTGTCCGCCGCCCATCCCGCCCACGCCGATGTGCCCGACGCGGATGCGGTCGCTTGCGGGCGGCTTCCCCTCGGCCCCAAGCGCGCCGCTTGCCAGAAAGTACGGCGCCGCCAACGCGGCCCCAAGCACGTGCCGGCGGGTCAGTTCTTTGCTCATCGGTCTTCCTTCCACTTGGCCCCGTCCCGCGTCCCGCGTGCCGCGTGCCCAGAGAAGAGGGAGCTGTTCTCTCTCCTCATGGCACGCGGCACGCGGCACGTTCTGTCCTGTCACGAGTCACGCGTCATTCGTGGCCCCATTGTATCCGCGGCCCGGCGCGTGTCAAACACCCGCCGCTTTGGAGCGCGGCCTGCTCAGAGGACGCGGCAGAGGTAGCACTTGAGGTAGCGGGATTCGGGGCAGGTGACGGAGACGGGGTGGTCTGGGGCCTGGCTGCGGCGCTCGATGACCTGGACCTCGCGGCTGGTGTCGAAGGCGGCGTCGTTGAGCATCGCCACGAAGGTCGCGTCGTCCACGTGCTGCGAGCAGGAGCAGGTGACGAGCGTGCCGCCGGGTTCGAGGAGGTGCATGGCGAGGAGATTGATGTCCTTGTAGCCGCGGAGGGCATTCTCCACGTCGCCCGTCGAGCGGGCGAACTTGGGGGGGTCGAGGATGACGAGGCCGAAGGACTGTGCGGCGTCGCGGAGGCGGCGGAGTTCGGCGAAGACGTCGCCCTGGCGGAACTCGATGTCGGGTGGATGATTGGATGGTTGGATGGTTGGATGGGTGGATGATTGGAGGGAAGCGTGGAGGCCATTGAGCTCGGCGTTTCGGCGGGCGAGGGCGAGTGCGGATTCGGAGAGCTCGATGGCGAGGACGCTGGCGGCGTGGCCGAGGACGCTAGCGAAGAGGGCGAAGGCGCCGGTGTAGGAGAAGCAGTCGAGCACGCGGCGGCCTTCGGCGAAGGGGAGGACGGCGCGGTAGTTGTCGCGGTGGTCGAGGAAGAGGCCGGTCTTCTGCCCGCGGCGGAGGTCCACGAGGAGGCGGATGCCGTGCATGGTCACGGGCACCAGGTCGGGCGGCTCTGGGCCGGCGAGCGGGCCGACGTGGGGCTCGATGCCCTCCTTGTCCGCAACGTCGCTGTCGGAGCGCTCGAAGACGTGGCGGCCCGGGCAGAGGTGCTGGAGCGCGCTGAGGATGAGCGGCTTGCGGACTGCGAGGCCGACCGAGAGGAGCTGGACGACCAACCAGTCGCCATAGCGGTCCACGATGAGGCCGGGGAGGCCATCGCCTTCGGAGTAGACCAGGCGATAGGCGTCCGTGTGGGGCGTTAGCGATGGAGCGGCAGTGTGGGTTTCGGGGACCGTCGCGCTTTCGCGCGAAAGCGCGACGGTCCGCGCCAACACCGCAGGGGAGGCGTGGTTCTCGGTATCCGGGATTGTCGCGCTTTCGCGCGAAAGCGCGACGGTCCGCGCCAACACCGCAGGGGAGGCGTGGTTCTCGGTATCCGGGATTGTCGCGCTTTCGCGCGAAAGCGCGACGGTCCGCGCCGAAGCCGCAGGGAGGCCTTGGCTCTCGGTGTCCGGGATTGTCGCGCTTTCGCGCGAAAGCGCGACGGTCCCGACGGACGGCAGCCTCAGGGTGCGCTCGCGGAGGCCGAGGGCGAGGCGGAGGCGGCGCTCGAAGTATGCCTCGTCAACCGCCTCGTCGGGGTCCCAGGTGGCGAGGCGGACTCGGATCTGGGAGCGGGCGTTGAAGAAGCCTTTGGCGACGAAGTTGCCGCGGTCGTCGAGGACGGCCACGAGGTCGCCGTCGGCGGGCTGGCCCTGGACGCTCTCGACGGAGCCGGAGAAGACCCAGGGGTGTCCCCAGAAGAAGGGCTTGGCACGGCCGCGCTTGAGGATGATGTTGGGCATTGCTGGTTGCTGACTTCAGAAGGGGGGATGGGTGGATGAATGGATGGGTGGATGGGTGTCAGAAGACGGGCTGGTTCCGGCTCTCATCCGAACATCCATTCATCCATTCATCCCCCTCAATTGGAGGGCAGGCGAGATTCCCAGTGGAGACTACCGCCGAGGCGCGGCCCTGCGTGCGGCGCCGGCGTGGTTGCGGATGGCGGTGGAGATGACCTCGCCGAGGGTGTCGGCGGGGATGATTTCGAGCTCCTTGCGGATGGCGGCGGGCACGTCCTCGAGGTCTTTGAGGTTGCGCTTGGGGAGAATGATGCGTCGGAGGCCGGCGCGGTGCGCGGCGAGGACTTTTTCCTTGATGCCGCCGACGGGCAGGACGCGGCCGCGGAGGGTGATCTCGCCGGTCATCGCGATGTCGCTACGGACGCGGCTGCCTGTGAGGAGCGAGATGAGTGAGGCGGCGACGGTGACGCCGGCGGACGGGCCATCCTTCGGGATGGCGCCGGCCGGGAAGTGAATGTGGATGTCCTGGTCCTTGAAGAAGTCGGGCTTGATGCCGAGCTCGTTGGCGTGGGCGCGGATGTAGGTCAGCGCGGCCTGGGCGGACTCCTTGATCACGTCGCCAAGCTGGCCGGTGAGGGTGAGGGCGCTTTTGCCGGGCATGATGGAGGACTCGATGAAGAGGATGTCGCCGCCCGTGGGAGTCCAGACGAGGCCGATGGCGATGCCGGGCTCCTTGAGGCGTTCGCGAGCCTCGGGCTCGAACTTGGGGGCGCCGAGGAACTTGGGCACGTCGGCGGCCCTGACGGTGCGGGGGCGAGTCCTGCCCTTGGCGACCTCCTTGGCGGTCTTGCGGCAGACGGAGCCGAGCTCGCGTTCGAGGTTGCGGACGCCTGCCTCGCGGGTGTATTCGCGGATGATGCGGAGGACGGCGCGGTCGTCGAAGCTCACGCCGCGGCCCTTGAGGCCGTTCTCCTCGATCTGGCGCGGGATGAGGTAGGCGCGTGCGATGGCCATCTTGTCGTGCTCGGCGTAGCCGGGCAGCTCGATGACCTCCATGCGATCGCGGAGCGCGGGGGGCACGGGGTCGAGGAGGTTGGCCGTGGTGATGAACATCACGCGGGAGAGGTCGAAGGCCACGTCGAGGTAGTGGTCGGAGAAGGAGAAGTTCTGCTCGGGGTCGAGGACCTCGAGGAGCGCGGAGGAGGGGTCGCCGCGGAAGTCGGTGCCCAGCTTGTCCACCTCGTCGAGCATGAAGACCGGGTTGTTGGAGCCGGCGTGTCGGATGCCCTGGATGATGCGTCCTGGGAGGGCGCCGATGTAGGTTCGGCGGTGGCCGCGTATCTCGGCCTCGTCGCGGATGCCGCCGAGTGACATTCTGAAGAACTTGCGCTCCATCGCGCGTGCGATGGAGCGGCCGAGGGAGGTCTTGCCCACGCCGGGCGGCCCGACGAAGCAGAGGATGGGGCTCTTGCCCTCGGGCTTGAGCTTGCGGACCGCGAGGAACTCGAGGATGCGGTCTTTGACCTTTGCGAGGTCGTGGTGGTCCTCGTCGAGCACGCGGGCCGCGCGCTCGATGTCCAGGTTGTCCGTCGTCGCCACGCTCCAGGGGAGCGTGACGAGCCAGTCGAGGTAAGTTCGGACGACGGGGTATTCAGCGGAGGCGGAGGGGATTTTGGTGAGGCGTTCGAGCTCGCGGTCGGCCTCCTTGCGTGCTTCTTCGGGGAGCTTGGCCGCGTCGAGCTTCTTGCGCAGTTCCTCGACCTCGGCCGAGCGCTCGTCCTCCTGCCCAAGCTCTTTCTGGATGGCCTTCATCTGCTCGCGGAGGAAGTACTCCTTCTGGGTCTTGGCCATCTCGTCGTGGACCTGGGACTGGATCTTGGATGCGACTTCGAGGGTTTCGACCTCGCGGTTGAGGAGCGCGACGATTCGGCGGAGGCGCTGCGGCACGTCGGCGATCTCGAGCACCGCCTGGCGTTCTTCGAGGGAGAGGCTGAGGTTGGCCCCCACGAAGTCGGCCAGCCGCCCGGGGTCGGTGATGTTGACCAGTATGACCTTCACCTCGTCGGGCACGTTGGGCACGAGGGAGACCATCTTCTGGAAGAGCTCGACCACCGTGCGGGCGAGGGCCTGGAGCTCGACCGTCTCGGCCGCGGTCTCCTCGATCGGCTCGATGCGTGCGGTGATGAAGGGGTCCTCGCCGAGGGGCTCGACGAGGCGGATGCGTTCGAGCCCGCGCACGATGATGCGTGCCCCGCCGTCGGGCATCTTGAGCATCTGGAGGAGGAGCCCCGCGGTGCCGACGCGGTAGAGGGAGTCGGCGGAGGGCTCGTCGTCGGTGGGGGCCTTTTGTGCGAAGAGGCCGATGACCTTCGGCTCGCGGAGCGCCGCCTCGTCAATGCAGCGCAAGCTCTTCTGGCGCTGCACGAGGAGCGGCGCCACCATGTTCGGGTAGATCACCGTGTTCATGAGGGGCAGGACCGGCAGTTCGCGTGGCATGGCGAACCGCTCGACAGGCCCCCCCGAGTCCGGCTTCGACTCCTGCTTCATCGTGGACCCTCTGCCCTCGGGGAACACGCGGTTGGCGTGTGCCGGAAGAGGATGAATGGATGGGTGGATGAGTGGATGGTGTCAGACAATCATCCAATCATCCATTCATCCAACCATCCCCTTTCATTTTAAAGATGGCCGTCTCAAGCCAGATCAGATGCGCAGTTGGACCACCGCGGCCAGCTCGACCTCGCGCTCGCTCTTGGGGATTCGGACCACCAGGAAGCCGTCGGAGTAGCTGGCCTCGGCCTCCTCGTGGCGGATGCACTTCGGCAGCGGGACGATTCGCTCGAAGTAGCCGCAGTGGATCTCAAGCTGGTGGTACACGCACTTCGTGTCGCGCCTCGGCTCGCGGCGCACTGCGCGCAGCACCAGCGTGTCCGCGTGCAGCTCGACGGCGATGTCCTCTTGTTGAAGCCCCGGCGCCTCCACGCGGACCACCACCTCGGTGTCCGTCTCGTAGACGTCGGTCGGCGGGTGCCAGAGCGCGCCGCACGTCGTGTCGCTGAACGAATAGGTCATGCAGATGTCGTTGGCGAGCCGCTCGAGCTGGCCCTCGAGCTTCTTGAGCCGCTCAAGGAACTTCAGGCTGTCCGTAGCCATGTCGGCCACCTCGACTGCTGGGCGTCCGAACGGCGGCCCGGGGCCGACCCACACCGCATCCCGCCCCGGAACCCCACGGCGGGAATATACCACATGCGCCGTCAGGTGTCAAAGGCTCGGTGCAAAGAGACCCGTCGGATCCGACGGATCCGACGGATCGGGCCGATCTCTCATGCTCGCGTGCCCAGCCCCGCTGCCACCTTGCTGATGGCCGCCGCCATGTCGGCGATATCGTCATCGGCAAGGTGCTCGTGGATGGCGAGGGTGACCATTTCGCGGAGGATGGCCTCGGTGCGGGGGCAGAGGCCCTCGGCGTAGTCGAGGCGCCGGCCGCCGTGGCAGCCGTCGAGGGGGTGGGAGCTTGCGCCGAAGGTGCGCCTCGACGCGAGCGGCTCCATGCAGAGGTAGATGGGCTTTCCGATGTAGCCCTGGCCGCAGGGCACACCCTCGGCCCTGAGCGCCGCGGCGAACCGCACGGGGTCGTGGCCCACCACGCGGAGGCCGTAGGACCAGTAGGTGTGCCGGCCGCCGGGGGTGACGGGGCTGGGGAGGACTCCTGGCGCCTCGCGGACGAGCGCGCTCAGGCGGTCGCCCAGCTCGTTGCGGCGGCGGACGACGTCGGCCACCTTTTCGATCTGGGCGAGCGCCACGGCGCCCTGGAGCTCGGTCATGCGGTAGTTGAGGCCCAGGAGCACGTAGCCGCGGGCGCCGGGCTTCCGGGGCCAGCCCTTGTCGCGGAAGAGGGCCATGCGCTCGGCGAGGGCCGGGTCGCGGGTGATCGTCAGGCCGCCATCGCCGCAGGTCATGTGCTTGGACTGCTGGAGGCTGAAGCAGCCGATGTCGCCGATGGTCCCGCAGAGGCGGCCCTTGTACTCGGTGAGGTGGGCCTGGCAGCAGTCCTCGATGAGCGTGAGGCCGCGACTGCGGGCGATGGCCGCCAGGGCGTCCATGTCGCAGGGGTTGCCGAAGAGGTGGACTGCGATGATTGCTCGGGTGCGGGGGGTGAGCCTGGCCTCCACGTCGCGCGGGGAGATGTTGTAGGTGTCGTCTATGTCGGCGAACACGGGGACGCAGTTCTGGAAGATGATGGGGGCGATGGTGCCCGCATCGGTGATGGGCGCGGTGATGATCTCGTCGCCAGGCTCGGGGTTGAGGGCGCCGAGTGCCACGTGGATGGCCGCGGTGCCCGACGTGGAGGCGACGGCGTGTGGGAGGCCGTAGAGCGCGGCGAAGCGGCGCTCGAGCTCGGGCACCATCGTGCCGCCCGGCCCGAAGAGGTTCTGCGAGCGGAGCGCCTGTGCCGCGAGCTCCACCTCGCGCTCGCCGAACGGGCGCCTCGGCGGAAACGGCCTCGTGCGAACCTGTGGGCCGCCATCAAGGGCAAGTGCCGGCATCGAGTGTGCTCCTACCCAGCTCTTGTTGCCGGAAGGCCTGCCGCCGCGCAAGTCGAACGCGTTGGTCGGGACATCTCTACCCCTCACGGGCATCCTTCAGGCGCGGGAGGAGGTCGGGGCGGCAGGGGCCGATGAAGTTGCAGCGGAGACAGCTCCGCTCGTTGGGGGTCTTGGCGAAGGCGCCCTCGGCGAGGGGCTCGTTGCGCGCCGTGTCGGCGAGGAGGGAGTGCATGTCGGCCACGCTGGCGCGGATGTAGGCGCGGGCCGCCTCGACGTCGCCTGCCTTGACCTGGTAGTGCTGGATGCGGTTGACGAGGAGGTAGAACTCGGCGGGTAGGACGTTTTCGATGGCAACGCCCCACTTGGTCTGGGCGTGAAGGCAGTAGCAGACGAGCTGGAGCGTGCTGGCGTCGGCGAGGCTGCGGCCGGTCTTCCAGTCGTAGATGCGCACCCGCGCGCCGTCGCGGAACGAGCAGTCTATCTTGGCCCAGATGGGGGTGGCGTCGAGGGCGAACTTGTCGAGCTCCTCGACTTGTAGCCAGGCGTCGCGGGGGACGGCCCGCAGCTCGGCGAAGAGCTCGCTGGTGTAGAAGGTGTGGAGGCAGGTCCGCACGTCCTCGGCGGTCTGTTGCCAGGCCTCACGAGGGACGGGCACGCCGTATTCGTGCTCGAAGAGGGCGCAGGACTTGGGCTTCTTCCAGTAGTTCCTGGCCAGTGAGGAGCGGTAGTCCTCGCGCATCTGGTTGAGGGTCACGTCGGCTATCTTGTCGGGGCTGAGGACGGCGATGCCGCGGCGGAGGTTGTTGAGGCTCCGCTCGACGCAGATGTGGACTCGTTCGCCGGCCCAGACGGGGCGGGTCTTGAGCTGCTTGAGGACGTAGAGCTTGCGCGCGGATTCGGACGCGGTGGCCTCCCAGCCGCCCCAGGAGCCGTAGTACTGATAGTAGTACTGGCGGGCGCAGGTCTTCAGCGTGTCGTCGCGGCTCTTCGACCAAGCGAGTTCGTTCTTCAGCTCAGCCATCTGGCGCGCTCCGGGTTGTTCCGCGTGCAAGTGCGCACGCGGAATGACTGCCTTCCATTCTACCTTCGCCCCGCGTGCTCTGCAAGCAGCCGGCGGAAGCGCCTGGAGCCGACAGGCACACGACCCCTAAGGCGGAATGATGTGATGGCGGAGCACACAGAACGGTGTGCGGTGACGGCAGAGCCAAGAGTATAGCCCCCAGTCCTGGTAACCTCCTTGGGTTCCGAAGCTCCGAACGGAGCGTGCTACATCAGCCCAGGGCCAAGCCCTCATCTTTGCCCACATCTCGGGCTCCGCAGCCCGCCAAGGGCGGGCGGCAGAGGGTAGCCCACGGCGCAAGCCGTGGGTCCGGGTGGCGACAACGTTCACAGCCCCGTAGGGGCGGCAGAAGCCCTGAGGGCGCGGTTTCTGCCGCCCCTACGGGGCTGGTCCGTGGGGGCGCTGCGATCCCACGGCTTACACCGTGGGCTACCCTCTGACGCCCCTGACGGGGCTGGCAGCGCCCCTCTCAGAGATGCGGGCAAAGATCAGGGCCAAGCCCTGGGAATGGGAGATGGCCCCGGTCCAGCCCTGTAGGGGCGTACTAGCCACTCACGGGAGGCGATAGCGTCCGTGCCCCGTAGTGCGCCCCTTCAGGGCTGGCCCGCGTACGGCCCCGCTTCCCCGCTTCCCAGGGCTTCGCCCCTTCGACTTCGCTCAGGGCAGGCTCTGGGCTGATATGGTACGCCTCTGTCGGGGCTTCCGAGCGAGTCACCAGAACCGGGGGCCATACTCGCAGAGCGAAGAAGAACTTGACAAGTGAAAAAAAACCTATACTGGGGCGCGCGGGTTGTCGGCAATCCCGAATGGGCACAGCAAGCAGGAGGTCCGTTCATGGCCAGAGGGCGTCGGTTCTGCGCAAGCGGCGTGTGCCTTCTCTCGTTGGCTGCCTGCCTGGTTGCGCGGGCGGGCGTGATCTACGAAGAGAACTTCGACGGCCCGGCCAACCCAGGGTGGACCACCAACGACCCCCTGAACATGTACTGGGACCAGCCCAATGGTCGCTACCATGTGATGAGCTGGGGTGGGAGCAACACCTACGCGTTCCGCAGCGTCCCCATCCAGGCGGGTACGTCCTACAGGTTGGAGTTCGACGCCTACGTCACGCGGATGGACGCTTTGGCCGACGTTCGCTTCGGGTTCGGTGACCCTGACATGACGGTGGACCAGCCGGCAACATTGTAGACGGGCTACTGGAGTGCTGGCGCAAGCATCGCATCGGTTCCGACCATCGGCGCGCCCCAGGGCGGCACGTGCTGCCCCTTCAGTCTCAACACCTGGTACCATCATCAGATGGACTGGTCACAGAGCGATCAATTGCTGACGTACGCGCTGATAGAGCGGAGTACCGGCAATGTGGTGTTCACCAATACATATCCTAACCTGGGCATCTTCTTGGGCATGGACCGCCTGTACACGTCCTCCATCGGTGACGGCCTCGGCGCTGTGGGCGAGGGGTACGTAGACAACGTACGCCTGACAACGGCTGATATCCCCGAACCGACATCGATCCTCCTGGTCGGCGCCGGCCTGGCTCTGGCGGCGTGGCGACGCCGCGCGCGCTTGCAGCGATAGGCCGAGGCAAGGTGCCTCTCTTCGCACCGGCCCACCCGATCCCGGTTCTCCCACACGCTCAATCTGTGCGCGCCAGCAACCGGCGGAACTGCTTGAAGCCTACGGGGACGCGGGCGCCTTTGAGAAGGAAGTGTGCGATGGTCAGAGAATAGAGCTTGCGTGCAGCGTCCAGCGTGATACGTGAGGCGTGACCCGTGACGCGTGACAGGAAGGTGAGGACGTCGGTTTCGGCGGCGAGGGGGGGACGCGGGGCAGAGAGGCCCCGCCCACAGGGGCGGCAGGTGACGACGAGGTCGTGGGTGACGGCGCCCTCGGCGGTGAACTGCTTGAAGCTCTGGTTCGGCCCCTTGTCGAAGATGACGGCGGACTCGACGGCGAGGGCGGCGTCGGCGATGGCGTCCTGAAGGGCGCGCCAGACCTCGCCCGAGGCATTGTGGAAGACGATGCTGAAACGGCCCCCGCGCTTGAGCACGCGCCGCACCTCCGCGAAGGCTTTGGACATCATGGCCTCGTAGTCGTCCACGCTCTTGCGCTGGGTGCGGCTGACGATGGCTTCGTCGGCCACGCGGGTGCGGACGCCGAGCCACGATTCCCAGAGCAGGTTCAGCTCGGAGTAGGCGATGTTGGCGCCGAACGGCGGGTCGGTGAAGGCGTAGTCCACCGAGCCGTCAGGAATGTTGGCGAGGTCCGTTGCGCTCTGGGTGGAGATCCGGACGGCATCGGAAATCCGAAATCCGGAATCCGAAATCCGAAATGAAGAGGCGGAGAAGAAGCGGAGGGCGTCGGCGAGCTTGCGCCGGAAGAGGGAGAGGAGGTTGAGCTCGGGGTGGAAGCCTGGGATGTACATGGTGCCGAGGATTGGGCCAGGGGCGCAGCCGAGGGCGGGGATGTATTTGTTGGTGCGCGAGGCGCGGGGCATGGCGGCGGTGAGGCAGAAGAAGAGCTGGGCGCGGCAGGCGAGGCCGGGGAGCGTGGCTGCGGCGTGCCAGAGAGTTGCCAGGGCGCGGAGGTTGCGGCGGGTGAAAAGCTCGTCCACGCGCGAGATGCCCTGGGCGTGGACGCGCGCGATCTCGTCGCCCCGCTCGGGGATGGGGGTGCGCGGGTAAGGGAAGCGGTCCTCCCAATCGCCCTCGCCCGCGGCTTTGGCGAGCTCGATGTCGGGCGGCTCGGGCGGGGCCTCCTGGCGGCCGCAGCCGCGCGAGCAGTCGAGCGCGATGAGGACGGGGACGGGCTGGAGACGCTCCCACTTGTCCTTGCGCCCCTCGAGGCCGCATTGTGGACAGCGCATGGTGCCGGCGACGCGGCGCCCCTGGCGGGCGACGTCCCAGAGGGCGAACTCCGCGCCGCACGACGGGCAGGCGTAGCGGTCGCTCCAGACGGTGTAGGCGATGGTGGCCGGCCCGCCGCAGGCGCGGCAGCGCGTGGCGTAGAGGGGCTCGAGCTCGGGACGCACCACGTCGAGGACAAGCGCCGCTTCTTGCTCCAGGCGGGCGGGGTCGGGCCGGGCGCAGTAGTTGTGGGCGATGAAGGTGGCGGCGGGCGAGAGGTCAATGAGGAGGGCGCGGCGGCCGGCCCGGAGCGCCGCCACGCCGGTCATCCCGGAGCCGCAGAAAGGGTCGAGCACGACGTCGCCGGGGCGAGTGTACCGCTCGATGAAGGGGAGGATGCCTTCGGGGGGGACCTTTGTGTGGTATGAGTGGGCGCGGTAGGCGGCGGAGCCTTTGGAGGCGAGGACTTCCTCCGGCAGCTCGGCGCGGGCCGCGGGACGGCAAGCGGCGCTGCCATCGAGGAACGCCGCAAGCGCAGGGTTGGCCCCGGCCGTGTAGGCCGGAGGCGAGTCGAGCAGTGGGGGTTGGTAGGTCGTGCGGCTCAAGGGTTGCCAGGGTTTGTAGTGCGGCCTTCAGGCCGTGGGAAGAGACGGGCTGAAGCCCGCACTACGAACATGGGACGGGCTAAAGCCCGCACTACGAACCAGGAGACGGGCTGAAGCCCGCACTACGAACTGTCATACGCTCGCAGGCTTCTGCGGCCTGCGGGCGCGGCTCGGGGACGATGGGCGCCCGCCATTGCCGTTGCCATTGTCCTTGCGCGGGACGAAGCGGACGTGGGCGCGCCCGACGATCTGGGCCGCGGCGTCGAGGAGCTTGTCGGACGGCTCGACTCGGAAGTCGTAGCCGGCCCTCAGGAGATAGGTGCCGCCGCTCTCGGTGCGGATGCGGATGTAGACCGGCAGGTCCCCGTGATTGGAGGAGAAGAGCTCGCGGAGCTGCACAAGGGTCGGCTCCGTCGCCGTATCCGGGTCCAGCTCCACGAGGAGGCCGCCGGCGAGGCGGAGGTGCGCGTGCTCGATGGGGACGACCTGGTAGGCGCGGAGGGTCGGCTCGTTGCCCTGGAAGTCCACGCGGCCGCGGACGAAGACGATGGCGTCCTTCTTGAGGAACTTGCCGTACTCGGCGAACTCCTGGGCGAAGAGGACGCCGCCGGCCGCGCCCTCGAGGTCGGAGAGCTCGTAGCGCGCCCAGCGCTGGCCCTCGAACGGGCCTTTGCGGGTGACGGCCTGTCGGACGTTGTCGAGGACGCCGCCGATGACGACCTCGGCGCCGTCCTCCTGCGCCGCGAGCTGGGCGGTGGTGGCCGTGGCGTACATGTGGAGGACATCCTCGTGCTCCTGGAGGGGGTGGCCTGAGACGTAGAAGCCGAGGAGGTCCTTCTCCCAGGCCTGCTGCTCGCGGATGGGGGCGTCGGGGAGGTCGGGCAGCCGCTCCTGGGCGGGCGCCTGCTTGTCGTCCAGGAGGGTGAAGAGGCTGGCCTGGCCGCGCGAGCGGTCGGCCTGTGCGGATGAGGCGACGGCGAGGGCCTGGTCGAGCGCGGCGAGGAGCTGGCCGCGCGTGCCGCCCAACCCGTCGCACGCCCCGCACTTGACGAGGGTTTCGAGTGCGCCGCGGGTCACGTGGTGGCTGTCGGAGCGCTCGGCGAGGTCGAAGAGCGAGCGGAATGGGCCGCCCTTCTCGCGGGCCGCGACGATGGCCTCGGCGGTCTTGTCGCCCAGGTTCTTGATTGCGGCGAGGCCGAAGCGGATGCTGCCGCCCTCCGTGCGGAAGTCCGCGTGGCTCTGGTTCACGTGGGGCGGCAGGACCTCGATGCCGTGGGCCTTGGCGTCCTTGACGAAGGCGATGACCTGGTCGCGGTTGGAGCGCTCGCAGGTCATGGAGGCGGCGAAGAACTGCACCGGGTAGTGTGCGCGGAGGTAGGCCATGCGATAGGCGAGGTAGGCGTAGGCGGTCGAGTGCGCCTTGTTGAATCCGTAGCCGGCGAAGAACTCGATGAGGTTGAAGATCGCCTCCGCCGTCCTCCCGTCCAGGTCGCGCTCGATGCACCCGTCAATGAACGCCTTGCGGCGCGCGTTGATGACCGACTCCTTCTTCTTGCTGATGGCCTTGATCATCGTGAGAGCTTCGCCCATCGAAAGCCCACCGAGGTCGTGGGCGAGCTGCATGATCTGTTCCTGGTAGACGATCAGGCCGTAGGTGCCCTTGAGGTACGGCTCCAGCTTCGGGTGCAGGTAGCTGATCGGCTCGCGGCCGTGCTTGCAGTTGATGAACTTGTCCATCATCCCGCTCATGAGCGGCCCGGGGCGGTAGTAGGCCACGATGGCGATGATATCCTCGATGTTGTCGGGCCTGGCGCGGGTGAGGAGGTTTCGCATGCCCTGTGAGGCGAACTGGAAGACGCCCTCGGTCTCGCCCCTCTTGAGGAGCTCGTAGGTCTTGGCGTCGTCGAGGGGGAGCTGTGTCAGGTCAATGCGGGTCCCGGTCTCTTTCTCGACGAGGCCGAGGATTTCGTGGCAGATGGTGAGGCTGCGGAGGCCCAGGAAGTCCATCTTCAGCAGGCCGATGGCCTCGACGTCCTCGAAGACGAACTGGGTGGTGATGGTGTCGCCGGTCCTGCACAGTGGGACGTGCTCGGTGAGTGGGCGGTCGGAGATGACGACGCCCGCGGCGTGGGTGGAGGCGTGGCGCGCGAGCCCTTCGAGGCGCATCGCCACGTCGAGGAGCCGGTGGATGCGCGGGTCGTCCCGGTAGCGCTGCTGGAGCTCGGGGGTCTTCCCCAGGGCCTCCTTGAGGGTGATGTGGAGGACCTCGGGGACCTCTTTGGCGATGGCGTCGACTTCCTTGAGCGGAATGTCCATCACGCGGCCGACGTCGCGGATGGCGGCCCTGGCGCCGAGGGTGCCGAAGGTGACGATCTGTGCGACGCAGTCGGCGCCGTACTTGCTGCGGACGTAGTTCAGGACCTCCTCGCGGCGGACCTCGCAGAGGTCAACGTCAATATCCGGCGGCTCGCGCCGCTCGGGGTCAAGGAAGCGCTTGAAGAGGAGGCCGTGCTGGAGGGGGTCGAAGTCGGTCATGCCCAGGGCGCGGGTGATGAGGCAGCCGGCGCCCGAGCCGCGCAGGCCGACCGGGATGTCGTGCTCGCGGGCGTACATGCAGAAGTCGCGGACGATGAGGAAGTAGCTCGCGTAGGCCATCTCCTTGATGATGGCGAGCTCTTCCTCGAGGCGCGCGGCGTAGTCCGCGGGCGGGGTGCCGCCGAACATCTCCCGCAGCCCGTCGAGGGCCAGCTTGCGCAACTGCTCGTCGTTCGTCATCGCCCCGGAATCGAAGGGGGGGAAGTGCCGCTTCGAGAAGTCCAGCCTCACGTTGCAGCGCTCGGCGATGGCCAGCGTGTTCGCAATGGCCTCGGGCAGCTCCTTGAACCGCTCGGCCATTTCCTGGGCCGACGCGAAGTAGAACTGGTCGCTCCCGAAGCTCATCCTGTCCTCGTCGGTGAGCACCTTGCCGGTGTTGATGGAGAGGAGTGCCTCGTGTGCCGCGGCGTCGTCGCGGCGGAGGTAGTGGACGTCGCTCGTCGCCACCAGCGGCACGCCGAGGTCGCGGGCGATGGCGAGTTGCCCGCGGTTCACCGTCCGCTGCTCGTCGAGGCCGTTCTCCATCAGCTCGATGTAGTAGCGGCCCGCGCCGAAGAGGTCGCGGTACTGGGCCACCACGTCGCGGGCCACGCCCCCGCGGTCGGCCAGGATGTGGTGTGCGACCTCCGACTTGAGGCACCCGCTGAGGCAGATGAGCCCCTCGCTGTGCTTCTGGAGGAGCTCCCAGTCAATCCTCGGCTTGTAGTAGAAGCCCTCCAGGAAGGCCGCTGTCGCCAGCTTGATCAGGTTCCTGTAGCCGCGGTGGTTCTCGGCGAGGAGCGTGAGGTGGAAGGCGGCCTCCTTGATGCCGCCGACCAGCTCGCGGTCGCGGCGGCTGCCGGGGGCCACGTATGCCTCGTAGCCGATGACCGGCTTGACCTTCCCCTCCGTGGCCGTCCGATAGAACTCCACCACCCCGAAGAGGTTCCCGTGGTCCGTCACCGCCACCGCGGGCATCTTCATCTCCGCGGCGGTCTCGATCAGGTCGGGAATCTTGCACGCCCCGTCGAGCAGCGAGTAGTGGCTGTGGACATGGAGGTGTACGAAGCTATCTGCTGCGGCCATGGCCGCCTCCTGGCAAACATAGGGCCAGGGAGCGCCCGGTTCGTAGTGCGGCCTTCAGGCCGTCCGGGCATGGGCTAAAGCCCGCACTACGAACGCGCGCGCCCTCCTGTCGGCTTTGTGCAACACGCCGTCGAGAAGACATCGGGGAGTTCCCCGACGAATCTGGTGCGCCGAAAAAGGCAGCACACCAGGGGATGGGCATCCAAAGGCCCCGCCCCACAACAACTGCCGTATGCTAGCGCCGCCAGAGCGTCCTGTCAACCCCAAATTCCGGCCGCCGCATCCCCATGTCGCCACAAGCCTTATGCCGCCGGCTCGACTCGCACCGACCAGGCGCCGAACCCCCAACCCCGCACGCCCGGGCCGCCTCTGAGTATGGCCCCCAATTCTGGTGAACTACTCCGGAGCCCCGATAGGGGCGTACTATAGCAGCCCAGGGCTTCGCCCTGATCTTTGCCCACAAGTAGGGCTTGTTTCGTAACCGTGGCGTTCGTGTTGCGTCGGGCGCTGCCGCGTGGTGGCAAAGGGTGTTGTGGGAAAGCCCGAGACGAAGAGGCAGGCACAGGAGTA